>NZ_CADEGK010000189.1:2698-3990 GCF_902826855.1 uncultured Phenylobacterium sp.
TGTCCGACGCCAGCGCCGAATACGGCATGATCCGCACCTACCTCGACTGGCTGATCGAGCTGCCGTGGGCCAACCCCGAATTCAAGCCGATCGACATCGCTGACGCGCGGCGAATCCTCGACGAGGACCACTACGGCCTGGAGAGGATCAAAACGCGGATCGTCGAATACCTTGCGGTCCGCAAGCTCGCCCCCGAGGGCAAGGCGCCGATCCTCTGCTTCGCGGGTCCGCCTGGCGTCGGCAAGACCTCCCTGGGCCAATCGATCGCCCGCGCGATGGGTCGCAAGTTCGCGCGCATCAGTCTGGGTGGCCTGCACGACGAGGCCGAAATCCGCGGGCACCGCCGCACCTACATCGGCGCCCTCCCCGGCAACATCATCCAGGCCATCCGCAAGGCCGGCGCCCGCGATTGCGTGCTGATGCTGGACGAAATCGACAAGATGGGCGCCGGCGCCCATGGCGACCCATCGGCCGCCTTGCTCGAGGTGCTGGACCCAGAGCAGAACAACGCCTTTCGCGACAACTATCTGGCGCTCCCATTCGACCTCAGCCGCGTCGTGTTTATTGCGACCGCAAACATGTTGGAAAGCGTGCCCGGGCCGCTACGCGACCGGATGGAGATCATATCGCTTCCCGGCTACACGGCCGGCGAGAAGCTGGAGATCGCCAAGCGCTACCTGGTGGGCCGCCAACTCGCCGCCAATGGCTTGAAGCCGGCGCAGGTCAAGATCGACGTGGCGGCGCTGCGCGCCATCATCGAGGCCTACACGCGCGAAGCCGGTGTGCGGGGCCTGGAGCGCGAGATCGGTCGCGCCTTGCGCCACGCCGCAGTCCGCATCGCAGACGGCTCCGCCAAGACCATCCGCATCGGCGCAGGCGATCTCACCGAGAGCCTCGGACAGCCCCGCTTCGAGAACGAGGTGGCCATGCGCACCAGCGTGCCGGGCGTCGCCACGGGCCTGGCGTGGACCCCCGTGGGTGGAGACATCCTGTTCATCGAGGCGGCCAAGACGCCGGGCAAAGGGCGGTTGATCCTGACCGGCCAGTTGGGCGAGGTGATGAAGGAAAGCGCCCAGGCCGCACTGAGCCTGGTGAAGACCCAGGCCGGCGCGTTGGGCGTCGATCCGGGCTGGTTCGACGAGAACGACATCCATGTCCATGTGCCGGCAGGGGCCACGCCCAAGGACGGACCAAGCGCCGGCGTGGCGATGTTCATGGCGCTCGCTTCGCTGCTCAGCGGCCGAACGGTACGTAGCGACACGGCCATGACCGGCGAGATCAGCCTTCGCGGC
>NZ_CADEGK010000189.1:4090-8765 GCF_902826855.1 uncultured Phenylobacterium sp.
GGGTAGGACACCCACCGTCCCACGTTGAGCAGGGTGTGGAAGACCACGGCGGCGGCCACGCATCGGCCGGTGTTGTTGTAGAGCCAGGTGATGAGGGTCCTCAGCGCGATCGCGCCTGGGAGCCACCAGGCGATGTCGCTGGTCCCTCCCCCGATCTGCAGGATCGAAGGCAGATGTCCTATCCACCACGGCAGGGCGATGATCACGCTGGCGCCTAGGGCCCCAAATCGCGCCTGCATGGGATCTGTGAGATAGCCGGTCCACCCGGCCTCCTCGCCGATCGCCAGGACGAACATGATCGCCGCCAGCAGCGGCAGACGCAGCAGGTCGGGTTCCGAAGGCCACGGATGACCTGCGAGGCGCAGAGCGCCGACGGTGAGAATGTAGATCACCGGGGCCAGCAGGAGGGCCACCAGGACCCAGGGGGTCTTCGCGAGCGCCCGCAGGTCGACGGCGCGCTGGAGGAACTTCACCAGACCGCGAGCGCCTTCGTCACGGAAGACCAATGTCGCGCCCGCCAGGAGCGGAGTGAACGCCAACAGCAGGTCGGTGACCGGGATCTTCAGCGACCCGATCACCCCCACGAACAGGCTCGCGAGCCAGATCGGGACCGCCAGGCCAAACAGCACGCCAAGATAAACCCATGGCGAACGCTCGGCGCGGCGCCGTCTCAGCGGGCGGGTTCCAGCGGCTGGCCCGTCAGTCCGGCCACCTGCGCGTCATAGGACGCCCGCGCGGCCTGGAAGGTCGGGAATGGGAAGCGCATCGCCGCGCCGGCGAGGAACGCCGTCAGCATCTCCAGATGAGCGGCCCAGCCGGCCGCCGACCGGGCCACGTCATCGCTCTTAGGCAGGGTCAGGGTCAGGGCCAGACGGGTCAGTGGCCCAACCGGCTCCAGCGTCCAGCGCACCGGCCGCGACGGCTCGCCGGGCCCGCTCCACGAGTATTCCAGCAGATGCTGTGGCGTGACTGCGGTGACGCGGCTGTCGATGACGATCCCGCTGTCGACGAAGTCGAGCCGGGCGCGACCGCCCTCCACGAGTTCGATAGCGCCGGGCGCGAGCCACTGCGCCAGTCGATCCGGCTCGGTCAAGGCGGCCCAGACCTCATGGACGGGATTGTCCAGGGTGATGGCGAGGCGGGCGACAACGAGATCGCCGTCGCGGGTGAAGCCGGCATTCAGGTGGCTGGGATCGGACATCAGTACGGTCTCCGGACTCTGGGACGGGGCATCGGGCGGCGCCCCCGCGCATGACGGCGCCTCAAGGGAGGCCAACTCGTTCAGGCGGCAGGCCCTGGAAATTGGCGGTCTCGTAGTTCCAGGTGCAGGAGCCGGTCAGCGGGGTGTTGAACGTCTCGGGCAGCGACCAGACCCTAGAGGGGGATGGCTCTCCGTCACTTTGATGCAGATCAAGGGTCATGAGACGGCGCCGGTGCGCAGGCGCAGGCGTCCGGCTTGCGCTACGGCCAGGCCAGCCGCGACGCCCAGACCTGCGGCGACGGCGATGATGGGCAAGTTGGGCGCGCCGAAGGCGAACAGGCGCGCCAAGAGCGGAACCAGCAGCGCGGCGGCCACCGCCGCCACCGCAAGGCCGGCGATGGCGGCGAAGATGAGGCGCTGGCGGCCGTCGATCCAAGCGCCCGCAATGACGGCGGCGACGCCGAGATTGGTGGCGACAACGAAGACGAACGCCGCCGCGCGGGCTACGCTGGCGTCATGGCCGGCGTTCAGCAGGGCGAGGTCGAGACGGACGGCGCCCCCGAGCAGCACCAGGCCCTGCAGCAGGGCCCCCGCCAACCGTGCGGGGGAGGCCAGCGCGGCGGCGGCCGCCCGCGGCGGGCGCCGCATGGCGTCCGCCGCGGCAGGCCGGCCCTCGAACACCAGGGCGCACATCGGATCGATCACCAACTCCAGAAGCACCACCTGCATCGGGAAAAGTATGGGCGGCAGGCCCAGGAGCGGCGGCAGCAGCGCGAGTCCCGCCATCGGGATGTGCACCACCACCAGATAGGCGAGCGCCGCCTTCAGGTTGGCGAAGATCCTCCGGCCCTCGGCGATACCGGCCACCACCGAAGCGAACCGGTCGTCCAGCAGGATCAGGTCGGCCGCTTCTCGCGCCACATCCACGCCGCGGCGTCCCATGGCCACGCCGACGTCCGCCGCCTCCAGGGCCGGGGCGTCATTCACGCCGTCGCCGAACATGCCCACCCGCTCGCCGTTGGCCTGGAGGGCGCGGACGAGGCGCAGTTTCTGATCGGGCGAGATGCGCGCGAACACCCGGACCTGTCCCACAGCCTCGCGCAGCTCGGCATCGCCCAGCATCTGCAGTTGGGCGCCGGTGAGGACCCCGCCGGAGACATCCAGGCCGGCATCGCGCGCGATGGCGAGCGCCGTGGCCGGGAAGTCGCCGGTGATCATCACCACCTTCACCCAGGCCGCCGCGGCGGACGCCAGGGCCGGCGGCACGTCGTCGCGCACGGGATCCTCGAATGCGACCAGCCCTTCGAAGCGAAACACCTCGCTGCCCGGGTCGCCGCCGCCATCCGAGGGACACAGGGCCTGGGCGACCCCGAGGACCCGCAGGCCGCCACCTGCGAAGGCGCTCACCGCCGCCTCGGCGGCGGCACGCTCGTCCACGGCGAGGCGGCAGAGATCGAAGACGGCCTCCGGCGCCCCCTTCGCCGCGTACAGCACCGCCCCGTCGGGCTCGGCCCACGCCTGGATGAAGGCCAACCGATCAGGACGCAGCGGATAGGACCTCAGCGGCGCCTCGCCATGGCGGTAGGACGAGGCGGCATGCAGCGCGCGGTCCATCGGGTCCAACGGATGAGTCGCGCTGGCGAGGATCGCCACCCGGAGCAGCGCCTCGCCTTGCGGGGCGCTGCCGGACACCGTTCCGCGACTGTCCGCCGCCCAGAGCGCCGCGACCCTCATTTCGTTGCGGGTAAGGGTCCCCGTCTTGTCGACGCAGAGGACGCTGATGCCGCCCAAGGCCTCGACCGCCGCTGTGCGCCGCACCAGCACCCGGACCTTGGCCAGTCGCCACCCCCCGAGCGCCAGGAAGACCGCGAGCACCATAGGGAACTCCTCGGGAATCAAGGCGATACCCACGGTCAGGGCCGCCAGGACACCCCCGACCCAGTCGGCGCGCATCAGACCGTGCGCCAGCAGCACCGCCACGGAGATGCCCAAGGACACGAGACCCAGCACGCCCACCAGGCGTCGGGTCGTCCGTTGCAGGGGCGTCGGCGGCTCCTCGGCCTGCGCGAGCGCCGCACCGATCTGACCGAGCCGGGTCGCGGCGCCGATGGCCGTCACCCGGACCACGCCGTGGCCCCTGACCAGGAGACCGCCGGCGCAGATCCGGGCGCCCTCCGGCGGCTCGACGGCGAGGGCCGGGTCGAAAGCCCGAAGCGGGGCGCGGTCCACCACCGCCGACTCCCCCGTCAGCACCGACTCGTCGATGGATAAGACGTCTCCGGCCACCAGCACGCCATCGGCGGGCGCACGCCCTCCCTCCCCGACCAGCACCAGATCGCCCTGGACCAGGTCGGCGGCGGCGATGCGACGCTCGACGCCATCGCGGATTACGCGGGCGGTGGGCTCGGCCAAGGCTTTCAGCGCCGCAAGAGCACGTTCGCTGCGCGCCTCCTGGACGACCACCAGGCCGATCGTGGCCACCGCCCCCAGACCCAGGAAGACCGCCTCGGCCGTGTCGCCCAGCAGGAAGTAGAATCCGACCGCGGCCAGCAGCAGCAGGAACATCGGCTCGCGGAAGATGTCGCGCAGGATCTGTGGCAGCCGCCGCCGCCTCGGCGCGCTCAGGCGGTTCGGCCCGTCTTGAGCGCGCCGGCGCTCGGCCTCGGCTTCGGACAAGCCCTGCATCGTCGGGTCGGCGACCGGGAGCGCTGAGGGCGTAGGCATGGGTCCAGGCGCCATGCGACGGCGATGACCGCATTGATTCCGATCACCCTCACCCCGCGGGGCGGAGGCCAGGTCTTGACGTAGCTCAAGGCAGCCCACCCCTGCGGGCGCACGCTGGGTCGGTCATCACCCAGCGGAGATCGCGTCATGGACGACAGGGCCTTGAAGAAGCGCGTCGAAGACGAGCTGCAGCACCAGCCGGGCGTCGACGCCGAGGACATCGGCGTCCGCGTGGAAAAGGGCGTCGTGCATCTCGACGGCAACGTGGCGACCTTTGCCCAGAAGGCGGCCGTCGAGAATGCCGTGAAGCGAGTCAGGGGCGTGCGCGGCTATGTGGAGGACCTGATCGTCCGGCCTCATGGCGACACTCATACTGATGACGCTATCGCAAGGCGCGTCGCCAACCTGCTCGAATGGGACGTCACGCTCCCCGGGGAGGCGATCAAGGTCAAGGTCGAGTGCGGCACGGTCACCCTCAGCGGCGACGTGCCGTGGGCCCATCAGCGGACCGGCGCGGAGGCCGGCATCCGCCGCCTGGAAGGCGTGCGCGGTCTGATCAATCAGATCACCATCAAGCCGCATGCCGAGCCGTCCGAGGTCAAGCGCCGCATCGAACAGGCCTTGGAGCGCCAGGCCGAGGTCGAGGCGAACCGCATCACCGTGTCGGTGGACGGCAGCCGGGTCATACTCGAGGGCAAGGTGCGCGCCTGGTTCGAGCGCGATGTCATCGAGCGCGCAGCCTGGTCAGCG
>NZ_CADEGK010000190.1 GCF_902826855.1 uncultured Phenylobacterium sp.
CGGACCGTTTCTCGAACTTCGCCGACCTTGCCGAACACTATGCGCGTGAAATCGCGACGCCCGACTACGCCCGTGCATTCATGGAGCAGACTGAGTTTGCAAAGCTCTCAATCGAGCATGAGCCGAGCTCGGTTGAAATGCCCGATCCCGAGACCGCGCAGGCCGCGATCGAGATGATGCTGGCAACGGTCTTCGACCTGTTCCGCGACACCCGTATGGAAGACTTCGCCAGCGAGGTCGCATGGGGCATCGCCAACAGCTTCCATGTTGTGGCGAAGCGCCTCGATGACCGCGAGGATACGATGGCCAACCGGCTCCAGGAGAAGCTGCGCGAATACGATCCGAGCGAGGTCTATGCGACCGACCTTGAAGACCTCACCATGCAGGCTCGCAGCCTTGCCGAATGCCGCGACGCGATGGAATGCATGCGCGACCATGCCGCCCGCATCTACCTTGTCGAAACCGGCCGTCCCTTCTCACCGGTGCGTGGGTCAAGGGTCTCGTCCAAGACCAACGCCTCGATGATCGAAGCGCGCGACTACCTTGCGGCACAGAAGGCGCAGCGGCGCGAGCAGTTCGCCCCGTCGGGTCCGGTCGTGGTGTTCTCGGGCGGGCAGCAGTTCACCGATATCGCGCTGGTCGAAGACTACCTCGATGCGATCCATGCGCGGGTGCCGTCGATGGCGCTGGCAACGACCGCCCAGAACAAAGGCGCGGACGTGATCGCGGCAGCATGGGCCTCGCGGCACAACGTGCCGGTGATCCTGTGCAAGCCCGACACCTCGCGGGGACCGTCGGCGCCCTATCAGCGCAATGCGCGCATGCTGGCTTTCAAGCCGGTCGAGGCCGTGGTGTGCAGCGGCGGCGGCATCCAGGCGAACCTTGCCGACCGGCTGCGCGAAGCCCGCATCCCCTTGCATATCGTGCGCGATGCAGCGGCCCAGAACGAGGCTCCGGCGGCGCGGACCAAGACCCAGGCACAGGCTGATCGTCCGGCGATGAAGCGCGCGGTGGGCGCCGACGATCTCCCGCCGTTCTGAGCGGGGGCCCGTCCATCCAGAGCAACCAGGAGGGTGTCCGGCCTCACCGCTGGATGCCCTTCTTTTTTGTCGCTCGGGACACACACTTGGATGGCCCGGCTCGCTCGCTTCTGGCCCCCGCCAGTAACGGCCTTGCGGCCTGCTGGCCCGGGCGCGCGAAGTCTTCGCATCGGCCGGGCGGGCAAGACCCAATTCTGGGGCACCCGAGGGGGTGACCAACAGGGTTAAACACTCTCGCAGACTTCTTGAGGATGATGGCCGCCATTGGCCCGCGTCAAGAAGGGCGGTTCCCCCAATTTTTACGCCTGAAGAGGGCGAAAAAATCGGCACCCCCACCCCCGCTGCGCGGCGGGCCGCGGGCGGCCCGTTCCTGACCCGGGCCAAGCTCGGCCATCCTTGAGGAGACCTCTTCAATTCCTTTGACAGGAGGCTCACATGAACGCTCTTACCAAGACCCTCGACATCCCGGCTTTCGACTCCGTCAGCTATGACGCTGCAGTGCGCGCCGCCAGCATCAGGGCCCAGCACAGCTTCTTCGACCAGCACGTCATCGAGGACGAGTTCGGCTGCTTCCTCGCCATCGACGAAGGCGACTACAACGCCCTGCCCCAGGACCTGATCGACCGGATCGTCCATTCCGTTCCCGGCATGATGGCCGACGACTTCGACGAGGCGAGCATCGCCCGCGCCGCGAGCTTCATGAGCGTGGTGATGGATCCCGAATGGGACGCCGAATGCCCGTTCTGAAATGACCAGACATCGCAGCGCCGGAGGGCTCCGCTGAGGAGCTCTCCGGCCCCCCTTTTTTGCGTGTCCAGATAAAGCACAGCCGGGGCATCGAACCCCGGCTGCGCTGGCCTTTTGCAAGGCCGGTTTCAGCTTGCCCGAAGTCGTTTCTCGGCTTCGTCGAGACCGAGCTTTGCGAGAGCGGCGAAGAAGCCTTCGACCCTCTCGAACGGCGCCTTGCCGAGAACCGATTTCTGCATCAGTTCAACGCTTGCCGCCCGCTCACTATCGCGCAGTTTCGCCTCTCGCGTTTCCAACGCTTGACGCTCCTTTGCGATCGCTGCTCGTTCCGCTTCGAGACTTCCTTTCCTGGCCATGATCTACCTCTTGGGTTGGTGCTGAAACCTCCCGCGCGCGAGGATCGTCATCCTAGCCAGCTTGGCAAGCCCCCTGCCCCAATCGCCGCGACTGAGCTTACGACAGTCGAGTGATCCGGCGGCCTCAGCTGCCGCCAAGGGGGCGTAGAAAGCCCCCACAGGATTCGGGTAAAATCACCAAAACCCGCAAGCCATCAAAGCTACGGGATCAAGGGGAAGAGGTGCAGACCGTACACGGCGGTCCGTTTCGAAGAATGGCGGAAAGGCGTGGGTTTACAGGTGATGCGAAGTGATGCGCTTTGTAATACAGCAAGGTGTACCTGCCCGAACCCCCTGAATATCCGGGATTTGGTCGGTATTACAATGTAATACGCGGCCCTTCCAGGATGCCTTTGCTTGCCAAGCATTAGGGGATGGCCTAAAACAGGCATCGCGCAATTCCCGCCAGGCCCTTTTCGAAGGGTTTGGTGATGACAGAAACAGTTCTGATTACGGTCCGGCTTCCGCAAGCCTTGGCCGATGCTGCACAGGCTGCGGCAGCTGCAAAACAGGTCTCCCGTTCCAACCTCCTGCGAATCGCACTGGAGCATTTCCTGGGCGCCGTTTCGGGCACCTCGGAACAGGACCGGCGCCGGCAGTTCTCGTCCGAATATCTGTTCCTCGTTGCCGACCTCATCGTGCAGCGCCAGTACCCCGACGTTCATACGGCGCTGATCACCGAAGCCGAGGCGCGGATGGAGGCGGTCTGTGCCGCGTCCTGACACCTGGTCGGACCGGGCGCGGCCGGGCAAACTCCAGCACCATTCGGCGCGCGGAAACATGCCGCGCAATGCCGGCGACTTCACCCGCGGCTCGCAGCTCATCACGCACGAATTCATGATGTGGTTTGCCTCGGCGAAGATGCCGCTGCTGGTGTGGTTCTTCACCTTCCTCGTGGCGCTTTCGATCGTCCTCGCCCTCCTGCTCCACGAGCACGAAGTGCAGATGATCCTGATGCGGATCTATGCCGCCGGATGGAGCTTCATGGAGTTCAATCCGCGCAAAATCCTCAACCTCACCCTGCCCTCGGGCCGCGTGATCCCGGCGCCCGTTTCGATGATTGCCAGCCACCCCGATGTCGTCATCGCGTGGAACAAGCTGATGCGGGCCATCTGGGGTTCGCTGTTCATCTCGCTGTTCGTCGCCGTGCCGATCGCGGTGTGGTTCGTCGACTTCTCCAAGCGGCGAGGCAAGTCCATCCTCGAAGAGCGCCACCAGCGCGGCGCGATGCTGGTCGATGGCCCCGAGCTCGCCGCAGTCATCAATGCCCACAACCGCGACATGCTGGACGCGGAGGTCGCCCATCAGCTGCCCGGCAAGACGCTCCGGCAAGTCCTCGCCCTGCCGCTTGTCGAGCGCAAGGCTGCGGGCATCCACCACGCCTACTCGATGGCCGATGTGCCCTTCCCCTGGCGCACCGAACAGGCCCACACGATCATGATCGGCTCGACCGGAACCGGTAAGACCACGCAGATGCGCGCGCTCATCGCGCAGATGCGCGTGCGGCGCGACCGCGCGGTCGTGTTCGACCTCACCGGGGCCTACGTCGAGGCTTTCTACAACCCCGAGACCGACACCATCCTCAACCCGATGGATGAACGCTGCCCGAGCTGGTCGGTGTTCGCCGAAGCCAGGAACCACGCCGACTTCACCGGGATCGCCGCCGCCCTGCTTCCCGCCGATGGCGGAGGCGCCGAACCCTTCTGGATGCTGGCGGCGCGCACACTGTTCGTCGAGACTTGCATCAAGCTCATCAAGCTTGGCGAGGCTACCAACCAGGCCCTCGCGAGCCGGTTGATGATGGCCGACCTCAAGGAAGTCCATAAGCTCCTCGAACACACCGTCGCCGACCCACTCACCGCGCCCGAGGCAGCCAAGATGGCCGAGTCCATTCGCGCGGTGTTCAACACCAATGCCCAGGCCTTGCGGTTCCTGCCCGAAGGCAAGGAACCGTTCTCGATAAGCGACTGGATCCGCGCCGAGGACAAGCCGGGAGCGATCCTGTTCATCACCTCATCGCACAACGAACTGGTGCTCAACCGGGCGCTGCTGTCGCTGTGGATGAACCTTGCCGTCCACACGCTGATGCGCCTGCCGCGCACCCGGGACCTGCGCACCTGGTTTTTCTTCGACGAGGTCCACGCGCTCCACCGCCTACCCGCGATCGAGGACGGCTTGCAAACCGCCCGCGGCTTTGGCGGGGCCTTCGTGCTTGGCATCCATTCCTTCGCCAAGCTCGCGGAAACCTATGGCAAGGAAGGCGCGCAGAACCTCGCCTCGCTGGCACGCACCAAGCTGATCCTGGCTGCCGCCGATCGCGACACCGCCGAGCACTGCTCCGACTACATCGGTCACCGCGAAGTGCGGATGATGGATGAGGCCTATAGCTACGGCTATTCGAACATTCGCGACGCCGCGACGATCACCCCGCGCTCCGAAGTGCAGCCGCTCGTCCTGCCCGATGACATCATGAAGCTGCCATCTCTCAGGGGCTTTCTCGTGTTCCCCGAAGGCTTCGATGCTGCCCGGATCAAGCTCACTTACAAGGACTATCCCAAGGTCGCCGAAGGCTATGTTCTGCGAGAGCATGTCGAGCCCATCGAGTTCATGCGAGAGACGCAAGCTGACGAGGCCGATGAGGCGGGTGGCCGCGAAACCAAGGAAGAGCTCGAACTGGCCCGGGACACCGCGCCCGACGAGGCCCTGAGACAGGCCCGAACGCCGACCCTTCGCCAAGAAGAGCTGAACTTCCCAGTGGCACCGCCGATCGGTCCCAGCGGTCTCCCGGCGTCAAGTCTGGGGCGCTCGATGATTGTCAGCCACGCGATCGCTGGCAGCCCGTCCCAGTCCCAAGCCCGCGAGTCTGAAGCCGGGCCCAAGTCGGTCCAGCAATCGCCAAAGGCTGCTCCTCAGCGTCAGTCGCAGGCCGCCCGTGAACTTGGCGAAGCGGTTGATGACCGTGGCCGCGATGGCCGAACTCGTGAGGGCGCCAAGGAAGCTGAGCTTGATAGCCCCGCCACCGACGACGGACTGGAGATGTAGCCCATGCATTCCATCGCATCCGTCCGGTCGTCGAGCGGCGCAGCCGACTATTTCGCGAGTGACAACTACTACACGCCTGAGGAGAACGCGGAAGCCGGGGTCTGGGGCGGCGAGGGTGCGCGTGCGCTCGGGCTTGAGGGGCAGGTCGAGCGGGATCAGTTCGAGGGCATCCTCAATGGGCGCCTGCCCGATGGCGAGATGGTCGGGCAGGTCGAAGGGCGGCGCCTCGGTCTCGATCTCACATTTTCGATGCCCAAGTCCGCGTCGATCCTGGCGCTGGTCAGCGGCGATCGGCGGATCCTCGATGCCCACCTTGCTGCGGTCAAATCGACTATGTCGCAGCTGGTCGAGAAGCAGTTTGCCGAGAGCCGGAACTATGAGCGCAGCCGCAGCGGCGAACCTCAGAAGACGGGCAACCTCGTCTATGCCTTGTTCGCCCATGACACGAGCCGCGCGCTTGATCCGCAGGGGCACATCCACGCAGTAGTCGCCAACCTGACCCGCGATCCCAAGGGGACCTGGAAGGCGCTGTGGAACGGCGAGATCTGGAAGAACAACACCACGATCGGCCAGTTCTACCACGCCGCATTTCGCGCTCAGTTGCAGAAGCTCGGCTATGAGACTGAGGCCGCCGGCAAGCATGGTTCGTTCGAGATCAAGGGTGTGCCTGCCGAGGTCATCAAGGCCTTCTCGACCCGGGCCAACGAGATCGAGGCCAAGATCGCCGAAACCGGCGCCACCAGCCTCGCGACCAAAAAGCAGATCACGCTCTACACCCGCGATCCCAAACTGGTCCCCGAGGATCGCGGCACGCTTGTCGAAGGCTGGCAACAACGCGCCGCCGAACTTGGGTTCGATGGCAAAGCACTGGTGGCCGAAGCCAAGGCACGGGCCGAAGTGCAGGCCCGGCCCACATTTCGCGAGACAGCCACGGCGGCGATCGGCGAAGTCGCCACCCGGATCAATGCGGCGCTGCGTACGCCGAGCCCGCTTGCAGTGAGCGGCGCGGCAGCGCTCTTCCTGCCTGCCGAAACGATCAAGGCCCAGCACGCGACCGCCTCGGCGATCCGCCACCTCTCCGAGCGCGAAGCGGCCTTCTCGCCGCAGGCGATCCTGGCGAGCGCTCTGGGGTTCCAGATCAAGGGGCTCGAGGGCGGTGCTGTGGTCCAGCGGATCGGCGAACTGGTGCGTGAGGGTCACCTGATCCCCGGCAAATCCGACCGGCTCGACGGACATGTCGACCTCGTCACGACGCCGGCGGCATTGGCAATGGAACAGCGGATCCTCGACACGATCGACCGGGGGCACGGGGCGGGCCGCGCATTCATGCCGCCCGAAACGGCGATGGCGCGGCTGCAGGAAGCGGCGCGCGAACTGGGGCGCGAGCGCGCCGGGGTCGACACCTGGCAATTGAATGAAGGCCAACTGGCCGCGGGCGTCGCGATCCTCTCCGGCGGCGACCGCTTCCTCAATGTCCAGGGCGTTGCCGGTGCGGGTAAATCGACGCTGCTCGGCGCGCTCGACAAGGTGCTGGACGCCGAAGGGGTCAAGCTTGTCGGCCTCGCTTTCCAGAACAAGATGGTCGCCGATCTGCGCGGCGGCGGCGGTCAGGGCATGTCGGGCGACCAGATGCGCGCGGCGGGGATCGAGGCCTATACGATCGCCCGGTTCCTCAGCGCCTACGCCTCGGCTGCAGCATCAGGGTCCGGCGAGCGCTTCGAGGCGGCCAAGGCAGCGCTCGCCAACACCGTCATTATCATCGACGAAAGCTCGATGGTCTCCTCGCGCGACATGCTGCTTCTGACCACGCTCGCCGAGCAACTCGACCTCGCCAAGGCGCCGTTCATGGGCGATCGGCAGCAGCTCTCCGCGATCGAGCAGGGCAAGATGTTCGCGGTGTCGCAAGCATCCGGCCAGGCGACCGTGCGGATGGACGAGAACATCCGCCAGAAGAACTCCCCCCTCCTCCTCGCGGTCGCCGGCCTCTCGAACGAGGGCCATGCCGGCCTCGCGCTGGAATTGCTCGCGGCGAATGGCCGGGTGATCGAGGCAGGTCCCGATCATGTCGCCCTGGCAGCCGATCTGTGGTTGTCGCTGGCGCCCGAGAAGCGCGAGGCGACCGCGATATTCACCGCCGGGCGCGACGACCGCGCCGAGATCAATACACGGGTCCAGGCGGGGCTGCTCAAGGAAGGCACCCTCACCGGCGCTGGCGTCGCTCTCACCACCCTGCAGAGCGCCAATGCGACGCGCGAGGAGCTGCGCTTTGCCTCGACCTACCGGACCGGCCAGGTGATCGAGGCGCGGATGGACGTGCGCGAGATCGGTCTCGGGCGCGGCGAATATAAGGTGAGCGAGGTGCGCAAGGACGGCAAGGTCGTGCTCGAGCGCGATGGCAAGCGCAAGGTCATCGATCCCGACCGGATCAACCCCGACCACCGCTTCGACCGGCTCGGGCTTTACGAGCAGAAGCAGATCAGGATCCACGACGGCGAGACCGTGTTCTGGCGCGACAAAGACGCGGGCCGCGACATTGCCAAGTCGACCTACGCCACCGTGCTTGAAGCCCGCTCAGAAGGAATCCGCGTTGAGCTGGCCGACAAGCGGCAACTGGTCCTGGCACCGGGCGATCCGATGCTTCGCCGTCTCGACCTCGGCTATGCGCTCAATGCCCACATGGCGCAGGGGATGACCAAACCTGAGGCGATCGAGGTGATCTCGTCCGCGCAGCGCAATCTCGCGACCCAGCGCACGCAGAACGTGCTCAATACGCGCGCGACCGACGACATGGTCGTTGTCACCAACAACCTCGAAGGCCTGAAACAGCAGCTCGACCGCACGCCGGGCAACAAGACCTCCGCGCTCGAAGTGACCGGCAAGGTCGAGGTGGAACCGCGCCATTCCAATCCCATCGATAGTCGGCAGGTCCCCGAACTCAGGATGAGCCCCGAGCTCAAGGCCAAGCTCGATGCGGTGCTCGGGCCTGCGCCGCAAGCCCCGGTGCGCCAACTTCCCGTCCCTGAAAAATCGTTGGGACTCGACCTGTGAGGGCGCGGCTCACCTTTTCGTCTGAGGCGGCAGGCCGCGTGTTCGACCGGGCTCATGCCACTCTGGTCTGGCTCGCGGTCCTGGTCTTCCTGTCGTCCGAGCCGTCGGTTCGCGGCCTGGCGATGGCGGCGATGGTCGCGGTGGCGCTCGCCGCCAGCATCGTTGCCTGCCTTGCGAAGTGCGGCCCCCCTGACCCTTCAGCCCCGCATCATGGAGACTGACAATGGCCTACGAGCATGACGAAATCGGCGACTTTGCCAGCGAGCGCGATGCGCAGGACTGGGCCGAACGCAACAACATCGATCCATCAGATCTCCACTTCCGCGCCCGCGGCAAGCGGGGTGTCACCCTGAGCGTGCGCCGGTCGGCGCTCGGGGATTCATCGCAAGCCGACCTCTCGTTCGGTCGCCGGACCGGCTTTTTCTGA
>NZ_CADEGK010000191.1:0-4842 GCF_902826855.1 uncultured Phenylobacterium sp.
TTCATGACCTTGGCAAACCCCGGCCCGAAAGCCGACGCCCTGGTGGCAGCGACGAGCCCCCTGGCGGGACAGGTAATGATCCACCGGTCGGTCGTGAGCGGTGGCATGGCGTCGATGAAGATGGTCCCCAACGTTCCGGTGCCCGCCCGCAGCAGTGTCACCTTCGCGCCCGGCGGGTACCACCTGATGTTCATGGGTCTGACCCGGTCGCTGAAGGCGGGCGACATCCTGCCCGCCACCCTTACCTTCGCCAGCGGCGCCAAGGTGAAGGCGGGGTTCGTCGTAGGCCTGACGCCGCCCGTCGCGCCTGCGATGAAACGCTAGGCATGCTGACAAAAATGTAACGAGCGTAACGCGCCGGGCCGGAGTCATGGTCCGGTCGAATCTCACCGAGAGAACCCTGATCCTATGAAGACCTTCCGGTTCGCCGCCTGCGCTGCGGCCGCCCTGCTTGTGGCCGGCCCCGCCGCCGCAGCCGCCGGCGTCGCGCCCGAAACCCCCGCGCAGGACCTGACCCGCGCGGCGCGCATGGGCGCCTGGGGCTTCGACCTGGCCGGCCGCAACGCCGCCATAGCGCCCGGCCAGAGCCTGTTCGGCCATGCCAACGGGACCTACATGGACAAGCTCGTGATCCCGGCGGACCGCTCCAGCTACGGGGCCTTCAACGCCCTGGACGAGCTGTCCCGCGCCCGCATGCGCGCGGTTGTCGACAGGGCCGCGGCGAACACTGCGGCCACCGGCGCTGAGGCGCAGGTCGGCGCCCTCTACCGCAGCTTCATGGATGAGAAGACCGTTGAGGCGCTGGGGACCAGGCCGCTCGCCGCCGACCTGGCCCGGGTGCGCGCCGCCAGGAGCCGTGACGACATCGCTCGGTTGATGGGCATGACCGCCAGGGGCTTCGGCCAGAGCTTTTTCAACCCGCAGGTCTACGACGACGCCAAGTCACCGCTCCAGTACGCCGTCTACCTTTCCCAGGGCGGCATCACCCTGCCCGATCGTGACTACTATCTCGAGGCGAGATTCGCGCCGCAGCGCGCGGCCTACGAGGCCTACATCGTCCAGATGCTGCGGCTGGGCGGCTGGGCTGCGCCAGAGGCCAGCGCCAAGGCGATCGTGGCCATGGAGACCGAGATCGCCAAGGTCTCCTGGGCGCAGGAACAGCGCCGCGACGCCGACAAGACCTACAATCCTTATACCATCGCCGAGCTTGAAGAGTTGGCCCCCGGCTTCAACTGGAAGGCCATGCTGGCCGGCGCCGACCTTATGGCCGCCAGACGCGTGATCGTGGCAGAGAACACCGCCTTCCCGAAGATCGCTGCAATCTACGCCCACACGGACCCGGACACGCTGAAGGCCTGGCTCGCGTTCACGACCATCGACCAGGCCGCCGGCTACCTGCCCGCGGCCTTCGTGGACGCCAAGTTCGCGTTCCGCTCAAAGACGCTGTCCGGCATCCCGGCCCAGCAGCCCCGCTGGAAGCGCGGCGTGAACCTGGTCGACGGCAACCTCGGCGAGGCTTTGGGCAAGGTCTATGTCGAGACCTACTTCCCTGCCGAGAGCAAGGCGGCCATGGAGGCGCTGGTCGGTGACCTGAAGACCGCCATGGGCGCGCGCATCCAGAAGCTCGACTGGATGAGCCCGGAGACCAAGGTCAAGGCGTCGGAGAAGCTGGCCAAGTTCAATGTCAAGATCGGCTATCCCGACAAGTGGCGCGACTATTCCAGCCTGGTGATCAAGGACGGCGACCTCTACGGCAACGTCGCGCGCGCCGCGGCCTTCGACTGGGGCTTCCGCGCCGCGCGGCTGAACCAGCCCGTGGACCGCGCCGAGTGGGAGATGACCCCGGCGACGATCAACGCCTACTACTCCGCCACCAAGAACGAGATCGTCTTCCCGGCCGCCATCCTGCAGCCGCCGTTCTTCGACCCGAAGGGCGACGCGGCGATCAACTACGGCGGCATCGGCGCGGTGATCGGCCACGAAATCATCCACGGCTTCGACGACCAGGGCCGCAAGTCGGACGGCGATGGACGGCTCACCGAATGGTGGACAAAGGCCGACGAGGAGAAGTTCAACGCCCGCGCCGAAAGCTTCGGCAAGCAATACGCCGCCACCGAGATCCTCCCCGGGGCGAAGATCAACGGCGCGCTGACCATGGGCGAGAATATCGCCGACCTGGGCGGCTTGCAGTTGGCGCTGGAGGCCTACCGCATCTCCCTGAAGGGCCAGCCGGCCCCGGTGATCGAAGGCCTCACGGGCTCCCAGCGGGTATTCCTCGGCTGGGCTCAGGTGTGGCGCGGAAAGTACCGCGACGACTACATGAAGCAGCTGCTGGTCAGCGATCCCCACTCGCCGCCCTTGGCGCGGGTGGACATTCCGGTCCGCAACATCGACGCCTTCTACGAGGCCTTCGCCGTCAAGCCCGGCGACCCGATGTACATCCCGCCCGCAGAGCGCGTGCGAATCTGGTGACCGTGGCGTTCTTCCCCGAGCGTAGCAGCAACTGCCGTAGTCGAGTGCTAAACAGCTGATTTTCAGGAACAATTCATCGGAATCATGCGTCCCTGCGCAGGTTGTCATAGCGAGGTCCCATGCAAGCCTCACCTGCGTTCGAGAAACAGATGGCCGGATATGGCCTGACCACCGCCGAGATCCTCTACCGGATGCCGGACCACCCAGCCCTGCTGCAGAGCTACCTGTGGCAGGACTACGACCTGTTCCCGGAGTTCCCGACGCTTAAGAAGTTCCTCGACTTCTGGACGCGGACCCTGGACGGGCCGCTGTTCCGGATCACGGTCGGACATCGGGCGCTGATCAAGCCCGTGGAGTTCAAGGCGGTGGGCGCCGAATTCCGCCTGGCCTGAGGCGTGGCCTCGACATCGGCGCCGTCGCGGTGGACTGATGGCGCGTCCGCCATGAGTCTCGCCTTGCGCCGCATCCTGTCACCCATCCTCGTTCTGCTTGTGGGCGTCGCAGCCCTCCTGGCGCTCGGCGCCTGTCAGGACGCGGCGCAGCGGCCCGCCTGTCCGGCCGGGCAGTCCTGCCTGGAGTACGGCAACAACAGCGAGCCGCAGACCCTGGACCCGCACAAGTCCAACCTCCTCGATGAGGCGGCGGTGATTAACGACCTGATGATGGGTCTGACCGCCGACGCCCCCGACGCCACGCCCATCCCCGGCGCCGCGACCCACTGGGAAGTCAGCGCCGACGGCCTCGTCTGGACCTTCCACCTGCGCGAGGCGAAGTGGTCGGACGGGGTCCCGGTCACGGCAGACGACTTCGTGTTCGGCCTGCGGCGCGCCCTCGATCCGAAGACCGCCTCGATCTACGCCTACCTGCTCTATGTCATCAAGGGCGGCCAGGCGGTGAGCGAGGGCAAGGCGCCGCTGTCGTCTCTGGGCGCCCGGGCGCTGGATCCACGGACCGTCCAGATCACGCTGGAACACCCCGCGCCCTACCTGCCGGAGCTCACCAAGCACCAGAGCTTCTTTCCGGCGCCCAAGCACGCCGTGGAGAAATGGGGCGAGGCGTGGGTCCAGCCGGGCCACTACGTCTCCAACGGCCCGTTCCAGCTGGTCAGCTGGAAGCTCGGCGACAAGATCACGGTGACCAAGAACCCCCACTTCTGGGACGCGGCGAAGGTCTGCCTGGACCGCATCAACTACTATCCGACCCCGGACGTGGTCTCGGCGGAGCGAAGGGTGGCCCGCGGCGAGCTGGACGTGAACACCCGCTTCCAGTCCAACCGCTTCCAGCGGCTGAAGGAGACCATGCCGGGCTATCCGCGCACCGACGTCGCGCTGGCGACGGCCTATATGAGCTTCAATACCCAGGTCGCGGCCTTCAAGGATATCCGCGTGCGCCGGGCGCTGTCGCAGGCCATCGACCGGGACTTCATCACCGCCAAGCTGCTGCGCGCCGGCCAAGTCCCGGCCTACGCTTTCGTCCCCGACACCACGGCCCATTACGTGAAGCCGGGATCGCGATTGCGCTGGGCGGACATGCCGTACCTGGAGCGCCAAGCGTCGGCAAAGGCGCTGCTGGCGCAAGCCGGCTACAGCGCCAAGCGGCCGTTGAAGGTGACCATCCTGGCCGCCAACAACACCGACACCATGCTGCTGATGGAGGCCGTGCAAGCGGACTGGCGCGCCATCGGGGTCGACGTGAAGCTGGAGCAGAACGAAGCGGGTGTCGCCTTCAACGCCTACCGCAACCGCGACTTCCAGGCGGGGTCGATGACCTGGTACGGCGACTTCAACGATCCGGTGACGTTCCTGGGCCTGCTCAAGTCCGACACCGGGGCGCAGAACTATGGAGACTACAAGAGCCCGGCCTATGACGCCTTACTGGCCGCCGCCGACCAGGAACCGGACGAGGCCAAGCGGGCCGGCATCCTCATGCGCGCCGAACAGCTGATGCTCGACGACGAGGGGATTGCGCCGATCTACTTCGTGGTGAACCGCAACCTCGTCAGCCCGAAAGTCACCGGGTGGGTCGACAACGCCCCCAACTTCCACCGCGCCCGCTGGCTGTGCCTGAAGAAGTAATCGTCGGAGGCGCGTCAGCGCCGGATCAGCGGTACTCGTAGTGGCAGCGCTTCTTCTTGGCGTTGGACTTGGCGATCTGATGGCCGGTCACCGCGCCGACGCCGGCGCCGATGAGGGCGCCTTCGGTCCGATCGCCGCGGCCGGCGACTGTGTGGCCGAGCAGCCCGCCGCCAACAGCGCCGATCACCGCGCCGTTGGTCGCCTTCTTCTTAACGTTCTTGCAGACCAGCACGCGCTTGGGCGCGGCCTCGGCCAGGATCGGCGTGGCGGCGAAGGCGAGGCTGGAGCTTGCGAT
>NZ_CADEGK010000191.1:4852-8662 GCF_902826855.1 uncultured Phenylobacterium sp.
AGTCGGGGCTGGGTCGGGGCCTCGGCCATGATCGCGCTGGCGGTGTGGGCGGCACTGGGGCGTGGCAGCACAATCGCGGCGATCAACCGAGTGCGCATGTGAATCTCCTGGGTTCGGCGACACGCCGGAGCCTAAACCCCCAAGGCGCCGCTCCGTTGCACCGTCGAGGCCGGTTGCGGCGGAGATGTGGCCTGACTGGACAACCGGGCAAGGCTCGACCATGAAGCGGCCGTGGCGGCGGCCGGTCCGGCCGACGTCGCAATGCGCGCCGATGCCCGCAAGGGCTTCACGGGAACGCGGTAGGGGGTTCGCCCCCGATCCGAGGCTGTCCCTGCAACTGTGAGCGGTGAGCGCACGCGCTGCGGCGGGACTTCGGTTCCGCCAAGCCACTGGGGAGACCCGGGAAGGCCTGCGCGTGACGCCGTGACCCGCGAGCCAGGAGACCGGTCGGTGCGTGTCGCTCGAGCTGTCGGGACAGTGGATCCCACGGCGCGGACTTCCGTCTGAGCGACGACAGAGACGGCCGGGGCCGCCTCGAACGCACCGGCGGGGGCGCGTCCACGCCTGCCGGTCCGTCCGCCCGCAACCTGCGGGAGGCCCTCGCCACGTCGTTCGGGGCGCGGAAGCAGGAGGGCGGAGATGCCCAGGAACCACCTATTGAGCGCCGCAGTCGCGGCGTTGTTCGCGGGCGCGCCCGCTTGGGCCGACGAGGCGTACTCCGTCTCGGAGATTATCGTCACCGCTACTCGGGGAATCGACGGGATCGAGGCCGACAAGATCGGCGCGTCCGTCACCGTGATCACGCCGGGCGACATGGCCGCGCGCCAGGTCCGCGTCGTGTCCGACGTACTGCGCGACATCCCGGGCTTCGCAGTCAGCCGCGCCGGCGGGGTGGGCGGCTTCACCCAGGTGCGGGTGCGTGGGGCGGAGTCCAACCACGTGCTCACCCTGATCGACGGCATCGAGGCGGCCGACCCTTTCCAGGGCGAGTTCGACTTCGGCTCGCTGGTGGCCGACGACGTGGCCAAGGTCGAGGTGCTGCGCGGGCCGCAGAGCGCGCTCTACGGTTCCGACGCCATCGCCGGGGTGATCAACTACATCACGCCCACGGCGGCCGAAGCGCCCGGGGGGCGCATCCGAGTGGAAGCCGGGTCGCAGCGCAGCTTCGGCGGGGCGGCCCGCTGGGCCCAGGTGCTGGGCCCGGTGGATTACGTCCTGAACGCCGATGTCCAACGCACTGGCGGCTATGTCACCCAGACCCTGCCGGGCGGACGGCGCCGCACGGGCTCGGAGCTGCAGGCCTTCTCCGGCAAGGCGGCATGGGAGGTCACGAGCGCGCTCAAGCTGCGCGGCGTGGTCCGCTACACCGACACCCATGCCGAGACCAACGGCTCCAGCTTCGGCCGTGGCCAGGTGGACAGTTTCGGGAGCTACTCCGATATCACCAACCTCTATTGGCTGGGCGGCGCGGACCTGAAGCTGATGGACGGCGCCTGGACCCATTCGGCCTCGATCCAGGGCGTCGACGCCGACCGCGACGGCTTCACAGGCAACCGGCCGGCCAGCGGGGATGAGGGCCGGCGCATCAAGGCCTCCTACGTCACCGCCTATCACCTGGAGACCAGGGTGCTAACGCACACCCTCACCGGGGCCGTCGACTGGGAGAAGGAGACCTACCAGAATACCTCTCCGCCCACCTCCGGCGCCGACACCACGCGGCGCTCGATCGAGAACCTGGGGGTGGTGGGCCAGTACGACCTGCAGCTGGGGGATCGGGCCGGGATCGGCGGCGCGGTGCGCCACGACGACAACGCGTTCTTCGCCAACGCCACGACCTGGAAGGCGCAGGGCTACTACCGCGTAAACGACATCATCCGGCTGCGCGCAGCCGCCGGGACCGGGATCAAGAACCCGGGCCAGACCGAGCTGTTCGGCTTCAACGCCACCGGGCCGTTCCCCTTCCGCGGCAACCCGAACCTGAAGCCGGAGAAATCCCGCGGCTATGAGGGCGGGGTCGATCTCAGCTTCTGGGACGGCCGAGCGACGTTCGGCGCCACCTACTTCCACGCCAAGCTGAAGAACGAGATCTTCGGCTTCTTCGGCGGGACGGTGCCGCCGGGCTGTCCTGCGCCGCCCGCCGGGACCAGCACCACCTGCAACCGCGCCTTCGACTCGATCCAGAAGGGCTTCGAGCTGTTCGGCGACGTGCGGCTGTTCAATGAGCTGCGGCTCTCCGGCAGCTACACAGACCTGAACGCGAGGGAGAACGGCCTGCAGGAGATCCGGCGCGCGCCGCATATCGCCAGCGCCAACCTGACGTGGACGCCCCTGGACGGCCGCGCCACGGTCAACCTCAACGTCCGCTACAACGGCGCTCAGCTGGACTCCAACTTCTCCGGCATCGCCGCGCCGTTCCCGGCTGGCCTGCCGGACGTGAAGCTGGCCACCGGCGCCAACGCGGGCAGGGTGATCCTGCCCGCGTTCACCCTGGTGAACCTGTCCGCCAGCTTGGACATCGACGGGCACGTCGAGGTGTTCGGCCGGGTCGAGAACCTGACCGACGAGGACTACTACGAGATCTTCGCCTTCCCCAGCCAGCCGCGCGCGGCCTATGTCGGGGCGAGGGTGAAGTTCTGATGGCTGACCTCTGACATGGGCCGGGTCCGTCGCCTTCTGGCGATCGCCGCCGCCGCAGCCGCGCTGTCCCAGCCGGCCGCGGGCGCTGCGAAGCCCATGCGCATCATGTCGATGAGCATGTGCACCGACCTGCTCATCCTGCAGCTCGTGCCGAAGGGGCGGGTGGCATCGGTGACCTACCTTGCCCACGATGGCGCGAACGTCCTTTTCCCGGGGGCGGACGCCGGGATCGTCATCAATCACGGCACGCCCGAGGACATCGTCAACCTGAAGCCCGACCTGATCCTGGCCGGAGACTTTTCCACGGCACTCACCCGCAAGCTGGCCCGCCGGGTGGGCGCGCGGATCGTGGAGGTGAAGAGCGCGACCACCTTAGCCGACATCCGCGCCAACCTGCGGCGGCTGGGCGCCGAGGTGGGCGAGCCGGCGCGGGCGGAGGCGCTAGTCCGCCGGATGGACGCCACGCTCGCCGGCCTCGCCGCCACCGCGCCGCCACATCCGATGCGGGGGGTGGTGTGGAGCGGCGGATCGACCGTGCCGGGCCGCGACGGGTTGAACGGCGCCATCGTCGCCGCCGCGGGCGGGCGCAACATCGCCGCTGCGCCGGGGATCGCCGATTCCACCTTCGGCATCGAGCAGCTGCTGGCGGCGCGGCCACAGGCCCTGCTCTACGAGACCGCCCGGCCGGGCGTGCGCTCGCTGACCACCGATGCCGGTGCGCACCGGGTGGTGCGCCGGCTCTATGC
Organism: uncultured Phenylobacterium sp.; assembly: GCF_902826855.1. Lineage (GTDB taxonomy): Bacteria > Pseudomonadota > Alphaproteobacteria > Caulobacterales > Caulobacteraceae > Phenylobacterium. The sequence goes on from NZ_CADEGK010000191.1 coordinate 8,236, forward strand.
GGGCCGCAGGATCGGCTTCAACGGCGTCGTCCACGCCTGCGGGCTGCCGCAGTCGGCCGACGGGGCCGCCGAGCTGCGCCGTGCGCTTCGGGCGCTGCCGCCCGGGGGCCCGCCCTCATGAGCGCGCTGGGCAAGGCGTTGCCGTGGCTGGCCGGGACGATCCTGCTGGCCGCAGCGGTGCTGTCCCTCTTCGTGGGCCGGGTGAACGTCGCCCCCGCCGAGATCCTGCACGGGCTCGCCGCTCCGGATCTCAGCCTGGCCGGCCTGGTGGTCACCGAGCTGCGCCTCCCCCGCGCGATCCTGGCGATCCTGGTGGGCGCCGCACTGGGGCTCTCGGGCGCCGTCCTCCAGGGGTTGCTGCGCAACCCGCTCGCCGAGCCCGGGCTCCTGGGCGTCACCAGCGGGGCGGCGGTGGGAGCGGTGGTGG
>NZ_CADEGK010000192.1 GCF_902826855.1 uncultured Phenylobacterium sp.
CTGCGCACGCTTGAGTTCGAGGCGATGGTGTCTGGCTTGCGTCTCGAATGTCCTCAGTACTTGGTCCAAGGGCAGGGCCGGAGGTGATCGCGGTTCGCTCCTCTCGCGCACGCGACGCTCCAGAAGTCGACGGATGAGAGCCATGTGGCGCGGCTGAATGAGGCCCGTTGCGTACCCGTTCGCCAATACGGCCTGGAGCTCACTGTCTTGCTCGCAGGCGATCACCACCGCAAGGCTCAGTGGCAAGCGCCCGCTTTGCACCGCACCAACGAGGCTCGCCTCGCCCCGCTCGAGCAGCAGCGCAATCTTGCCAACCCAACTCGCGGACACTCCGATCTTGTCGGCGATCGCGTCGTCGCTATAGCCACGCAGCCGGAGAGTCAGAATGTCAGACATCAATTCTACGCCGTTGTGCTGTCGCCGCGCCACGTTCTCCACAAGGCTTCGGACCAGGCACTCCTCCTCGTTGGCATCTACGACGAGCGCGGGAATGTGAGTGCGCCCAAGCTTTGCATAGGCCTCCATCCGTCCCTGCCCACAGATCAGGTCGTAGGCTGTTCCTACGGGGTCTCCACGGACGGCCACTGTGATCGGTCGCTTCAGGCCCACCCGACGAATGCTATCGATCACCTCGTTGTGGGCGTGCTTCCCGCGGGTCCGCGGGTTGAGCACCCGTATTGCCGCGATAGGTATCTGCTGGGTTTGAACCGTGTCGGGCATCAGACACCTCATGGGGCTGCGCTCGCTCAGCGAGGACGAACAAAGGTTCGAGAGAATCAAAGCGACAGCTGGAGAAGGGTCGTCGCGGCCGCTTTTGGAGCACCACGCCCAAGTGACGAAGTACGACACTGGGAATGATGAGGTAGTCTTCCGGATCTGCGCCGGTTTCGCCGAGTCGGGCCACGACCCGGATGTCGGCTTGAGCCTGGCTGCGAAAGCGCGCGACCCATTTGTCCCCTCGGGAGCCTCGGACGGGGCGAATTTGGGAGAAGGCGACCGAGAACTCTTCATTCACGCGAAAGACACCGCCGGAAAGGTCATCGATCCGTGCCCCCCGCTCGCGCAGTGTACTCAGGATCTGGCCGACGAGCCGTGTCCTGCGGGACCTGTTCGACCGGGTTGTTTTGCGGCGCGGCCCCGGAACCGACGTGTAGCCGATCATCTCGTAGGCGCCTCGCAGCGAGCCAAATCGCTTTTTGTAGCAGCAGGCGCTCGGAACGTCTGGGGCGCGGTCAATGACATCCGCGGTCAGCCGACCTTCCCGATCTCTCAGCATGGTCAGGCTTTGGAGAAGTTGGGCTTCGGACGCACCGCAGGTCTGTTGTGCTATCCGCGCCTGCGCACGCGTGAATTCCTCTTCGGCTACCAGGGCAGCATGGGCACCGTTTCGTCTCACCCACTGCTCAGGCGGCATCGCGCGGCGGCCTTGCTTGAGCTTGTTGGCCGAGCGCCCAAAAACACTGTTTCCAATGTACTTTTCGTTGCGGAGAATTCGGTCGACGCTTGCGCGACTCCAGGGTCTCCCGCGCGGGCCCCACCGCCCTGAACCGTTCAGGCGGTCCGCGATCTGGGTGCAGTTCATCGTATCTCGCGTAAACCACCTGAAGAGGTCACGCACCACAGCAATCTCGTGCGCAGGACCGGGCACCAACACGACTCGATCATCCTGCAGGCTCTTCCGGTCGCCGTCGCCGAGGAGTACTTTCGGGCGGCCCTCCGAATCTAGGAGCTGTCGGCGATATCCGTAGCCGGGCGGCCCACCCTGCTTATACCCCATGAGGATCAGCCGACACTGTCCAGCGAACACCTTCGCTGAGAGTTCGCGACTAAACTCTCCCGCCATAGCTCGCTTTACACTTTTAATGATGGTCGCGACTGGGGTGCCGTCATTCTCGAAAGGCTCTGCGCAATAGATCACCCTGACGCCGCCCCGGCGGCAGAGAATCACGTAGTAGGCGCTCTCGTCGGCGTCTTGGAAACGGCCCCAACGACTCACGTCATAGACAAGCAGGCTCTCGAACTCGGACTGGCCCGCCTGGACGTCGGCGATAAGCTGCGCCAGCCCTCGGCGGCCCGCAATTCGCAGCCCACTGCGGCCTTCATCGGCATACGTCTTGACGATCCGCATGCCATGGCATTCCGCATAGCGCTGCAGCTCAGCAGACTGGTTCGCCGTTGAGTAGCGTTGGTGGTCCGTCGACATCCGAACATATTGCGCAGCCGGCCGTAGCGCCAGCTCGACACATGCCTCGTTGGAAGGTCGTACGGCCAAGACCCACTCCACACGTGCAGGATAGGCCGCTTAGGTAGGCGAGCCCACCGATTTCCAGCCGCTCACTTGATAGTGAGCGCGCTATCGCGCGAGCTACCATTCCGCTAGCGACGCCGAGGACCTATCGGCGCTCCACAGACCTCCGCCGAGCGCGGCTCTTACCGCCGCGAATAGGGAGCCCCCTTGGACTAACTCCCATCTTCTGAACCGATCCCCCCGGCGCCGTGGTCGCGCCTCGCGCGACCTTGTCATCGATCTAGCAGCCTGATCTGCTCCCGCACGGATTGCCGAACTGGCGGACGGACACCGCCTCGTCGTGGATTTCAGCCGCCAGGCGTGGCCGGCCCCTAGTCCATGCTCTTTGGAGGTTCGCGGTCCGTGAGGGCGGCATGGACAGCGGTGACTTCGCCCAAAGACACTGACGCACCTTGTCATGCGACCGGCTCTCGCGCGAGAGTCCGCCGAGGACGAGACCTCGTCACCACAACAATCGGCAGGGCCAATCACGAATGCACAGCGCGCCGGATGGAGATTTCACGTTCAGATGCATCGACTGCGACCACCCGTTCGAGATTGATCGAGCGAACCCACCGGGCGATGGTGAGATGATCCGGTGTACAGGCTGCGGCCGAACGATGGGAACGTACGCCGCAGTCAAGGCTGCGCTTATCGAGCAGGCCAAGGCGGACGTCGAGGCACAGTTGCGCGTTTGGTTAGGGGAGGCGTCAAGCTGAACCGGTGTTCGCCCAGGACGAAAATCTACTTCCCCCGTTCGGATCACCTCGTTCGGTCGTCAACGCGACGGGGCGCCTAGGCTGGCGTGCTGGAGGCGCATACCCGTTGTCACAGCTATATTGGATGGCCCGAGTCCGGCACCCCGCGGCGAGCGCTCAAGCACACGTGGCGACGTGGCTGGCGGTCCTTGACGCGGGCGGGGATCAGTCTGCCGGGTGGCGCTTTGCACGAAGCAGACCGTCAAGCCGGGTCTGCCCTCGAAAGTCTACGCCGAAGCGATACTCCCGGGAGCGGTATGTGTTTGCGTTTTGGACAACCCAACAGTAGGTGGCGCGTCCGGCTACATCCTCGGCACGGTAGATCTCGATCGTCTGCATCTCCGGGCACGCGTTGTGTTTGTCCGCACGATGCGAGCATGCCACGTCGATCTCCCCGAGACGCTGACGTTGCTCACGGACCACGCATCGAGCTTCTCTTCCCACCATTTGGGGCCGCGGGGCTGTGACGCAGGCGGTGACGGTCCCGGCACCAGTGACCTTGATCCGAGGACCCTGAGTACTAGTGGCTCGACTGGGTAAGTCACGCGAACACTTGAGCCCAGTTTCTCGTGCCTTCGCGCATTGGCCAGCGACGCCTCCGAGCTCCGTAGGCCGCGTCCGCGGCGCCTGCACCGGACAGGCCGCGTTCGCGACAGCAGGGATCAGAAGCAGCGCAAGGGCTCCTGCCAAGACGCCTTGCCTCGACCCCATCGGCATCAATCCTCTCGATCTTGTTCCCAATAACGCCGTGTCGCATCAAGCGACGGCAGGGTGCTGAGGCCACGCTCTCAGCCCGCCCTACGGTCGAGGCCGGCAAAGGTATTGCCGTCTAACTACGCTTCAGCGTTGCGGCTGGAGCCTTGGTGGACGCTGCATCGGTGAGCTTGGCATCTGAGTCCAACAAGGTCTGCCGCCAGCGTTCGCGAACCTTCTCGCTCTGCGCTGCCCACGGCATCTGCAGGCCTCCACTCTTGTTGGCTGCCTCATAGGCCGCTCTTGCTTTCGCTTCGATCGAATCCTCGTCCATGGCGGCAGATTGCCTCGACTTCGGGGCCTCGTCCATAGCCGCCCGCGCAGGGATGGTCCTTCGGCGCCAGCCTAGGCGCCACGAAAGGCTCTGCGACGGAGGCGACCTTTTGCCGTCCCTTCAGCGCAACCGATAAAGGGAGATGCCGCCACTCGCATAGTCAGGCGTGCCGAGGTCCGCCGCCGGCAAGTTGGTGAGCACGCAGGTTCCTGCTGGCAGCATGGCTGCGCGCGAGGGGAACATCCTCTCGTCGACAAGGATGAGGGGCACAATTCGAGGCACCGCCGACATGGCATTGTACAGGGCGGGAAATGACTCAGTCGTCGAGAAGGCGATCACGCCGCCATCGCTTGGCGGACACAGCAGGCGCGCGACCTCTCCCGCCCTTCGCACCGGTGCCTGCGAGGCGGACCAACGTCCCTGCCACACGACCGTATTGACCGCGGCGACGCCGAGCAGAACGACCAGGGCCGCCAGCTGCGCGTCGAGCCAACGAACTCGGTTCACGATGATCAATCCGCCCAGCACAAAAACCAATCCACCTAGAAGCCAGGGAGCCGTTACGCCCAATCCGAAAGTGCCGAACTCGGAACTTGTGTAGGCGAAGAACAGCTCTGGGGAGTCGACAGGAAGCAGTCGCAACGCTGGAAGTCGGATCAGAAAGAGTGTGGCGCCCCCCGCCCATAGCGCGACGACGAACAGCCGCAGGCCGACTGACTCCAGATCGGGACGATGGGCGCTCCATATGACGGAGAGAACGAGAAGAGCTGGCAGAGCGAAACTAATGTAGCGGAGGTGTACGCGCTCGGGTTCCTGACCCACGAGTATGGCAACGACGGCGACCACCGATACGATCAGGATCAATAGGAACAGCCCCACGAAGGCATACCGCGACGATGAACTCGCGTCGTCGTGCCGGGCGCAGATCGCCCGGATCAAGAAAGCGATAGCCGGGCCGAAGAGAGAAAGGATCGCGGCCAGGTGGAGTAGCGCGTAGTCCAAGATCGGCAGCAAGCGGTCAGGTGACATGAATGCGGCCTTAGCCATCTCGAAGTAGAAGTCTCCGACGAGGCTGTGTGATGTCACCTTGGCTGCGGAGCCCACCATAAGTCCGCCCCCTATGGCGACGAGGCCGAACCCACCTAGAGTCACGGCGCAAAGACCTGCTACGCGCTTCACGCTCGCTCGCTCGATCCACAGCCCCCAGACGACTATTGCGGTGAGGAAGGCCGCCAATGCGAAGAGACCATGCGCCTTAATGAGCGTGAGCAACCCCAGCAACAGTCCTGCCGCCTGCCAAACCGGAAACGACTGACCGCGACTTACGAGGAGCACCCCCACCAATCCGGTAAATGCTAAGAAATAGAGACTCTCGGGGAGGACGTAGGCGGCATAGGACCCTAGGGGGTAGAAGGCGACCAGGGCGGTGCAGATCAGGGCCCGACGCCGGTCTGCGCACCTCAACGTCGTACCGGCGAGCCACGTAGCGGCCGTGGCTATCGCCAAGGCATTGATCAGCTTGACTGCGACATCGACAGGGACCGTGCTTCGAGAAAGGACCTGTATCAATCTAAGGAAGAGCGAATTTCCGAACTGCGGTACCGTCGGCGCAACGGCTTTCAAACGATCAAGATAGTCTAGGGCGCGCCCCCCAATTAGGTACGCGTACTCGTCGACGAGAATTACCGGCGTGGTGATGCGCAGGCCTGCGTAAAGCCAACACAGCCCAGCACTGAAGATTATAATTCGCGCCGCGAGCCGAGTACCGAAATCGTGCGCTGGGACCTCGCCCTCGTGTTGCGAAATCAAGACTAGCTCTTTGACGGCATGATCATGTGTGGATCGAGTTGATGCTGAAGCGCTTCAGGTTGGCGAGGGATTGAGTGTGAGCGTAGACCAGCGCGAGCAGCCCCGAGCGAGCCCAGGCGGCGAGCGTGTCGTCGGGGAGAGCATGAACCCGGTCCATGTCGATGATGCGCAGGCCACGGATCTGGCGGGCCTTGCCGTTGACTTTCAGACTGAGGATTCTGGCGACCAGAACGTTATACTCTGAAAGGGGCGCGCAGAGGGCCTGGGTGGCGCGGTGCAGTCGGGTGAGGTTGAAGAGCTCCTTTTGGATATCGCGCAGCCAGGCCGCTGGCACCGCTTTGCCCTTTTCCTCGACGAATAGAGGCTGGCCATCGGATGTCGAGAGGCTGGGCGCGCTCTCGTCGATCATGAGCACAAGGGATTTGCCGTGCTCACCGAGGGTAAATGGATAGCGGCGGAAATGGAGGGGCAGGTGGCCGGCGGTCCAGCGACCCTCGTCGTCGATGAAGGCGTTGCGTCCCTTTTCCGCAGCGACGAGGGCGAGGGGATAGGTGGCGTTGTCCTGTTGGAAGACGATAGGGAAGGAGCGGCTCGCGTTCACGACCTCGGACGCCATAATGGGGCAGCTGACTTCCTCGCTCAAATGCTGGAAGTGGGCGGTGGAGGTGAGCCGGAGATGGGCGTGCTTCTGAGGAGACAGCGCAACGAGAGACTTGAACATATGTGAGCGATCTTTCGTCAGCGGCGCCGCGCAGGACGCGTTCTTAGCGCGCCCCACGAGACCGCGCCAGCACAGGTCCGCGCCGCCTGTTAGGGGCCCGAAGCACAGGTGATACCAATCAACCCTCAACGATTATCACGCCCTGTTGGTCGACCCAGGAACCTCGCGAAGGCCTCGACCGGCGCGCGGAACTGATCCACCTTGATGGTCAAGGAGAGAAGCCTCATGGACAACGTTAGCCTTGTCGCCACACTTCGTGGCACGCATGCTGAGGAACGGGTGGATCGCGTTTCGGGCTTAGCACTAGCCCTTACGATTTTGATCACAGAACTTGCCGGCCTTGAGGTGTCGGCTTCAGAGGCGGCAGAATGGGACGAGGGGCGAGCCAGCCCTACGCGCGCGAGAGCGGACATATGGCGCCAACTCCTGTCGCAGCTCGAATCATTACCGACTACAAGGACGCCCGCTGGTGACGAAGGCGTGCGTCTTCTGTCGACACAGCTACGAGAACGCCTAGGCGAGCAGGCACCACTGGCAAAGGCTTCGCAGCCCCGGAATGCACACTAGCTAGCTAGCGCGATCTCGCGCAAGCCTTGTGGCGAGGGTGCTGGTCAGATCACCCACACAGCGGCTCCGCGCTCAGGCAACCATCGGCCACTCAATGCTGGTTGGTGCGCCGCTTTCTGCCTCCGGCGACCTAGCCAAAGGAGACGACCGGGCTCACTGAACCGTTCGTTTCGACAACGCGCACAGCAGTAGGAATGCCTCGTAACCAGAAATTGCTGGCGATGAGCCGGGCGTTGGAGATGGCCGCGTCGCGGCTCTCATGTCGCGTCAGTACCTTACCTCGGAAAACGACGACGTACTCTCCGTCTAACAGATCTACATCGTAGACGAAGCGGCGATGGTGCTCGCTCACTGGTCGCCCGAACGCTTTGCCTGGTGGGTTTGCGCTCGCGCGCAATCGAACCACCCCAACTGGCAGATCATCCTCGGGACAATCATCCATCTCATTGTTCCTCTTCACGAGTACGACGTCTTCGTCCCAGGCGCACATGCAGGGCCACTAGTATCACCACGGCCTTGTCATACTCGGGGTCACCGGGCCAGCGAACACTCAAGCGTGGCTAACCGGCGCGCTTGGCGGCGACAGATCGAACCGAGGACCACGCGCGCGATTCCCCGGTGGGGGGCAGAGGGCATCACCCGAAGGCATGCAAACTCTACGGGAGTGGCGGCATAGACGCATCGCTCCTGGCTTCAAATTAGATGCTCATGTATTCTGCCCACGACCATCCGTGATCACCCCGATTTGGCACAGCCTTGTCGCCGACCCCCCCACTCGATAGTCAAGCGATGCGTCGCGCGCACGATGTGGCGAGATTTCAGGCCGTTGGAGCTGAAATTTCCTGCCCCGGATGCGGCGCCACTCACACCAAACGAACGTACAACCACCTGTTTTGCTCATCAGAGCCGGGTGAGCCCTCGTGCAAAGATCACTACTGGAACGTCGTGCGTCCAAGTGAGCGCATCACCTCCACAGGCGGCAGCCTTAGCGACATTGCAGAACGCAACGCCCTCGTAGGCGTCTTAGCGCGAGCAATTCAGCAACAGATGGTCGCCCGAGTTGGCGGACCTGAACAACTAGGAACCACCAAGGGCAAGGCGCCTAACGTCGCGTTGGATCTAGATGCGGTCGCCGACGCAGTGATCGCGTGGATTCGACGCGTTTAAGGCGTAGGCGAAATTCCCGCCGCGCCACTCGCTTACGATGCTGCAGAGAGGGCTTCTCGATCGGCATAGAACTTGGCCGACGGCGGGCAGTTGCACTGGTGGGCGGGACGGCTGGATCGTTTGTCGCAAGCGGCGGG
>NZ_CADEGK010000193.1 GCF_902826855.1 uncultured Phenylobacterium sp.
GGAGGAGTTGACCCGCCTCCGGTGTCTTTACCTTTCGGGTCCCAGAGAGAAGCGGGCGGACCTGCGGCGTCAGGGTGACGTTAGACCAGGCGCCGGTGAGGTCGGGCTGGCCGAAGCCGTTGCGCGGAGCCTTGTAGGCGGCGTCTCCGGCAGACGCCGGCAGAGCAAATGCAAGCACGGCGAGGCCGCAGATCAGCGCGCGTTTCACGGGCGGGACTCCCTTGGGCGTTCGCCCCATGAGACGGCGGTTACCCCTGGGGCGTCAATCCGGCTCGCTCACGCCGCCATCCGCGCCTTGAACACCCCGTCGGGCAGCTTCGCCGCGCGGGTGGGGTGGATGAAGAAGTAGTCCTTCCAGGGGAGCCCTTCGACCAGCGTCGTGCGCTCCTCCAGGCGGCCATCGGCCAGGGCGAACATGCGGTAGCCCCGGTCCCGGAAGAGGTCGAGAACCTCCTCCCCCGAGCTGCCGAAGCGGGCCTGGAGCATGACCGGGTGGATTTCCAGAAGAACGTGCGGCCGGTCGCGGTCGAGGATGGTCAGGGCGCCCATCAGCGCCATCAACTCGGCGCCCTCGATGTCCATGCGGATGAAGTCGACGTGCTCGATGCCATGCTCGGCGCAGAAGCCGTCCAGGGTGACCACCCGCGTCGGCTGGACCTCCATGCCCGTGTCCTCCAGATCGGGCCGGGCGGGGCCGTTGGGCATCTTCTCGGCGACATACGCATAGGCGCGGCCCATGCGCCCGGAGGTCTTCTTGGGCGTGACCAGCAGCAGCTCGCCCGGCTTGTCGCCGACGGCAGCGTGCACGGGCGTGACCTGCCTGCCCATGCGGTTCCAGGCGATGCCGACCTTCAGCACCTCGAAGGCGAAGGCGGAGGGCTCGAAGGCGTAGATCTTAGCCTCCGGCGCGACCTGGGTCATGACATAGGAGTGGCGCCCGTCGCTGGCGCCCACGTGCAGGCATACCGGCGCGCCCGACAACAGGTCCGCCAGGTAAGGGGTCTCGGGCTCGTGCTTGGCCCAGCTCCTGTTCCGCCGCCAGGCGCGGAAGGCGTGCCCCAGCACGCGAAGGGATGGCATCCAATCTCCCAGTCTAGCCCTCGGCCGCCCCCACGGCGCTCGACCCCGCGTCTAAGCCGCGTCGCGGACCACGGTCATCATGTAGTTGACGTCGGTATCGGTGGATTGCGTCCACCGCCCTGTCAGCGGGTTGAATACGACGCCGTAGGGGCCGTCGACAATCACCGGGGCGCCGGACAGGAAGCCGCGGATCTCGCCGGGCTTCAGGAACTTGTTCCAGTCGTGGGCGCCGGCGGGCAGCCAGCGCAGAATGTACTCGGCCGCGATCTTGGCCAGCGCCAGGGCCTTCAGGGTGCGGTTGAGCGTGGCGACGATCATCAGGCCGCCCGGCTTCAGCAGCCGCGCGCAGTCCTGCAGGTAGGCCGCCGGGTCCGCCACATGCTCGATAACCTCCATGTTCAGGATCACGTCGAACAGGGGTTCGCCGGCTTCGACCAGCGCCTCCGCGGTGGAGGCGCGGTAGTCGATGACGAGCCCCTGCTCGGCGGCGTGGGCGGCGGCGGTGCCGATGTTGCGCTCCGAGGCGTCGACGCCGGTGACGTCGAAGCCCAGGCGGGTCATCGGCTCGCTGAGCAGGCCGCCGCCACAGCCGATGTCGAGCAGGCGAAGGCCCTCGAATGGCCGCCGCGCCCCGGGGTCGCGCTTGAAACGGTAGAGGGCCTGCTCGCGGATGAAGCCGAGGCGGACGGGATTGAATTTGTGAAGCGGCGCGAACTTGCCCTTGGGGTCCCACCACTCCGCCGCGATGCGCGAAAATGTCTCGACTTCAGCCGGATCGATCGAGGAGCGGGCGGTGGCGGACATGCTCAGCGTATCAGCACGACTTCCACGCCCAGGTCCAGATCGGCCCAGGCGCGGTCGGCGGTGTAGACCGGGAGGCCCAGGCGCAGGCCGAGGGCCAGGCAGGCGCGGTCGGCGAGCGAGAGGCCGCGACTCCGCGTCGCACGGCGCATGAGGCCCGCCTGGAGGGCTAACGCCTCATCAAGCCCGACGACCTGAAACGAGAAGGCCCCGATCGTGTCGATGACAAGCGCGTCGTCGACGCCGAGATCCACCAGCCTTTGCGCCACTTCCGTGAGATTGACCGCGCTGATGACGGCCCCACCAATCACGCGGTCCACGATCTCGCATCCCGGTTCGTCGAGGATCCGCGCCAGGATCGCGGAAGCGTCCAGCACGACATCCGCCATGTCACTCGCGCTCGGCCTCGTCGCGACGCTCGGCGATCAACTCATCAGACGCCATCGGGCCACCCTTCCATTTGTAAGGGGCCAAGAGTTCGTCGATGCGACGCCATGCCGTCGCGATGCTGATGATCTTGAACTCGTCGCCCTCGAGGCGCGCCATCACGACGCCCGGAAGATCGATGCCAAACGCCTCGCGCACCGCGGCCGGCAGGACGACCGACCCGTCTGCGCGCACCGCGAGGCGGTATGTGCCGCCACTGCGCTCCTCCACGTCGGGAAGCATCGTGGCCTGATAGCGCGGCGGTGGCGCTGCGACGCCCGTGGCGTACGGCTCCGCCCCGGCGGGGCGCGTCCCCAAGCGCAGCTTGTCGGCCTCCAGAACGTTTCGAACGTGCTGGTAGCGCTTGCCCAGCAGCCTGGCGATCTCCGCGCGAGGATGGCCAGCACCCGCCAGCGCGCGGATCTTGTCGGAAACCGTCATCGCGGAGGCGACGATACGTTCGGCCTCACCTCGCTCCATGCCGCCCTCCTGAGTAGGTAGGTAGTTAGGTAGTTTCCCTCGATCACAACCGCAAGCCCGTTGTGCGGCGCGGGCCCCGCCGTTAGAAGGGCGCGCTTTCGCGAGGAGGGGTCGGCCTAGCGTGTCCCGGCTGGTGATGAAATTCGGCGGCACGTCGGTGGCCGACCTGGAGCGGATCCGGCGCGTGGCGCGGCTGGTGAGCGCCGAGCGCGACGCCGGGCATCAGGTGGCCGTCGTGGTCTCGGCCATGGCCGGCAAGACCAACGAGCTGGTGGCCTGGACCGACGGCTCGGGCGCCGCGGCGCAGGGCTTGACGCCCTCCGACGACGAGTACGACGTCGTGGTGGCTTCAGGCGAGCAGGTCACCGCGGGTCTCCTGGCCATGACCCTGCGCAACATGGGCGTCCCTGCCCGCTCGTGGCTGGGCTGGCAAATCCCGATCATCGCCGACGACGCCCATGGCCGCGCCCGCATCGACGACATCCCGCCCGAGAAGCTCGGCGCCTCGATGGACGCCGGCGAGGTGGCGGTGATCGCCGGTTTCCAGGGCGTCACCCGCGACGGGCGGATCGCGACGCTGGGCCGGGGCGGCTCGGACACCTCTGCCGTTGCGATCGCCGCGGCGCTCGGCTGCGGCTGCGACATCTACACCGACGTGGACGGCGTCTACACCACCGACCCGCGGATCGAATCCAGGGCCCGCAAGCTCGCCAAGGTCTCCTACGAGGAGATGCTGGAGATGGCGTCGCTGGGGGCCAAGGTGCTGCAGACCCGCTCGGTCGAGCTGGCCATGGCCTATCATGTGCCCGTGCGGGTGCTGTCGAGTTTTGTCGAGCCCGGGGAAGCCCCCGGTCAGGGCACCATCGTGTGCGACGAGGAGGAGATCGTGGAGAAGCGGATCGTGAGCGGCGTGGCCTACAGCCGCGACGAGGCGAAGATCAGCCTCTTCGGCCTGCCGGACCATCCCGGCGTGTCGTCCACCATCTTCGGCGCTCTGGCCGATGCGAACGTCAACGTGGACATGATCGTCCAGTCGAAGGCCCGCACTGCCGACACCGCCAACATGGAGTTCACCGTCGGCAAGCGCGACGCGGCGCGCGCCGTGGAGATCGTCCGTTCCGTCCAGCCCGACGTGGGCTTCGAGGACGTGCAGGTCAACGACGACGTGGCCAAGGTCTCGGTGATCGGCGTCGGCATGCGCAGCCACACCGGCGTCGCCAAGTCGATGTTCCAGGCGCTGGCCGACAAGGGCGTGAACATCCAGGTCATTTCCACCTCGGAGATCAAGATCAGCGTGCTGATCGACGCGGCCTATACCGAACTGGCCGTGCGCGCCCTGCACGCGGCTTACGGGCTGGACCAGCTCTAGGCGGGCGGACCATGGGGCTCCGCATCGTCGACTTCTCGCAGTTGACCGCGGCGCAGCGGGTGCAGGCCGCCCACGTGCTGGAGGCGGCGTTCGCGCACCTGCCAGCGGCCTTCGACGGCGCGTTCGCCGAAGAGGTCCAGACCTTCTTCACGGAGCTGGGGCGGGCGGCGTGGGCGGCGCTGGACGGCGACGCGGTGGTCGGCTGGGTTGGGAGGATCGAGGGTTACGAGTACGCTTGGGAATTGCATCCGCTGGCGGTCCACCCGGCGGCCCAGCGGCGCGGCGTCGGCTCGGCGCTGGTGGCTCTGCTGGAGGAGCGGGCGCGAGCGGCCGGCATGTTGACAGTGTACCTTGGCACGGACGACGAGTTCGACGGCACGAACCTGTTTGGCCAGGAGCTGTTCCCCGACGTGGCGGGCAAGATCGCCGGCGTGGTGGAGACCAACGGCCATCCTTTCGCGTTCTACCGGAAGCTCGGATACGAGATCACCGGCCTGGTTCCGCACGCCAACGGCTTCGGCAAGCCCGACATCCTGATGGCCAAGCGGCTTTAGTCTAGGCGCTAGCGCGGCCCTCCATCGAGCCGCCCGTCTCCCACGCCAGGATCACGCCGCGCTCGGCCAGGCCGGCCAACAGGCGCTGGACGTTGGCGGCATTGTCGTCGAACAGCCGCTGCAGGCCAGGCCGCGCGAAGCTCTCCGGCAGCAACACCGCCCCGGCAGTGGTGCGCGTCACGAGCCCGTCGTCCGCCAGGCGCGCGACGTGGCGGCGCACCGTCTCGCCCGGCAGCCTCAGACGGGCGCGCAGGGCGCTCATGGACCGCGGCGCGGCCTCCGGAGCCTGCAAGGCCGCGTCGAGCAGGGCCGCCAGGAGCAGGGCCGAGACCACGCTGCCGGCCTCGCGCATCAGCCCATCGGACATCCGCAACATGTAATCGGCGAGCAGCCGCGCGGCGGCCCGCACGGGCACCCTGCCCTCCAGGCCATAGGCGGGCGGCGGCATCTCCTCGACAAGACCGGCGGTCCGCAGGTCCAGGTAGAACCGGTGTAGGCGTTCATGCCCCGCCAGCACCGAGGCGAAATAGGCGGGCGAGGCCAGGAAGCTGGCCGGCACCACGACGCCCTCCGGCGACACGATGCAGGTCCCGCCGCCCGCCAAGCGTCGGATCCGACGCCGCGTGGTCTCGAACGGCAAGCCCAGCGAGCCGGCGACGGCGTTGATGCTGACGGGGCACCGCTCATCGTCCGGCGCCGGCGCGTCGAGTTGGCCATAGCGGGCGCGGGCGTCCGCGTCCCGGGTCAGCGGGACGATGTTGGCCTGGTTGATCGCCAGCACGAGCAGCGCGTCCAACGGCTCCAGCGCGGCAAGGCCGGTGGTGATCTCGTCCAGCAGGAACCCGAAGCTGAGACGCGCAAGCGTGTGGTGCGGACCGGCGGGGAATTCGGCTGAGGACGCTGCGACTGGATTCACTGGCTGATCAAAGCCCTGGGACGCTGCTTCTTCAAGGGCCGCGGCTAGGCCCGCTCCGCCGAGCCGGTCAGCCGGAACGCCGCCCACGTCCCCGCAAGGGCCAAGGGGATCACCGCGACGAAGACCCAGACCCCCGCAGCGCGCGCGCTCACATCGCTGAGACCGCCCGAGAAGCCAGTGATGTTTGCGGCCACGCCGGAGATGGCGGCGCCGGCCGCGGCCCCGCTCTGGCGCACGGCGGTGATGCCTGAGGAACCGATGGCTCGGTCCTCGTCGCGCAGCGCGGCCAGCACCCGGGTGCTCATGAACGCCCAGGAGAAGCCGAAGGCCGCGCCCATCAGACCGCCAGCGACGAGCACCCACACGAGCGGCCCCGCCGCTAGCGTGAAGGGCAGCATGACGAGGCTGACGATCAGCAGGAGTGAGCCGATGCGGATCCAGCGCCGGTCCCAGACTGCCCCTGCGCCCGCGACGGCCATCGCCGCCACGGTCCACGCCATGGACTCCGCGCCGACGGCGTAGCCCGCCCACAGCGGGGAGAAGCCGCGCGTTTGCTGCAGGATCGGGGGACCGTAGATGGAGAAGCCCATGGAGGCGGCGGTGAGGGCGAACATCGACAGGTAGCCCGCCCCTACCACGGTGCGCAGATCCCCCGCCCGGTGCGGCAGCAAGCGCACGCGCATCCTGTCGTCGAGGATCGCCACCAGCGCCAGGACAACAAGTCCGAGGACCACCAACCCGATGGCGACGGGGGCGTTCGTGAGGATGTTGGCGATCGCAATCGCGCTCACGCCCAGGCCGAGGAGGCCCAGTTGCGCCCACGGAACGCCCGGCCCGCCACCGGCCTTCCCCGCTCCGCCGAGGAGGAAGGGGACGGCAAGGCTGAACAGCGCGGCCTGGGCCGCAAACAGCCAGAACACGTCGCGCCAGTGGCCGGCCTCCAGCACCACGCCGCCGAACAGCGGTCCGGCCACGGTGGCGACGCCCCACACGAAGGTCACCGCTGCGAAGACGCGGGCCAGATGGCGCGCGGGGAACAGAAGCGCGATGGCGACCATGGCGAAGCCGGAGATCCAGCCCGAGCCGAGCCCCTGGATCAGGCGACCGGTGAGGAACAGAGCGACGTTGGGCGCCGCGGCCGAGAGGATGCAGCCGGCGACCATCACCAGGCCCGCGACCGCGGTCGCCGAGCGCAGGCCGAACATCTCCGACAGCCGCCCGGAACTGGCGCCGGCCATGATCGCGCCGACGAAGTAGCCGGCCGTGGCCCAACTGAAATAGGCGTAGCCACCGAGGTCGGCGCCCACGCTGGGCATGATGGTGGCGGTGACCAAGCTGTCGGCGGCGTTCAGCCACACGCCCAGCATGATCAGCGCGAACCGCGGCAGCCGGCCCTCAGCGAACAGGTCGGCCCAGCCGGTGGCTTCAGCAGCCTGGCCTTTGAGAGCTTCGGTCATGCAAGACGTCGATAGCTCGGATGACCGGACGATGCCTAGACGGGCGGAGCCGGAACGGGCGTATTCGCCGCCTAGGCTTGGCCGCGGCGCGCGATCATCAGCATCTGGGCGCGCTCCTCCAGTTCCAGTGCGGCTTCCAGGCTGATGGCGTCGAGGGTGGCGTCAAAGCTGCGCTTGGAAAGGCGAAGCGCGTCGGGCTGCGCCCGCAGCATGTCCCTGGCGAGCGCCTCGCCGTAAGCTTCAAGTTCGGCATCGGGCACGACCGCGGAGACCAGACCCTGGGTGAGAGCGTCCGCCGCCTTCAGCGGCCGGCCAGTGTAGAGCATCTCGCGGGCGCGGGAGACGCCGATCATCCGCTGCAGCTTCCAGCTCGCGCCCAGTTCGGCGCCGGAGAGGCCGACGTTGATGAAGGCGGTGTGGAAGGCTGCGGTTTCCGAGGCGACGATGATGTCCGACGCCAGCGCGAGCGCGAGGCCGCCGCCGGCCGCCGCCCCGCGAACCAGACTGATCACCGGCTGCGGACAGGCGCGCATGGCCTTCATCAGGTCGCGCAGCACCCAATCGCCCTTCGGACCGTCCCGCAGAGCGTCCGGCTGGCCGCTGGCCTTCAGGTCCGCGCCGGAGCAAAAGGCGCGGCCCGCGCCGCACAGCAGGATCACGCGGGTATCCTCGTCCCGCCGGCGCGACTCGAAGTGGGCCAGGAGCGCCTCGGCCATGGGATGGTTGAGCGCATTCAACCGCGCGGGGCGGTTCATCGTCAGGCGTTCCAGGCCGCCCTCGAGCGCCTCGGCCACCAGCATAGGTTCGTCGGTCATCTCGCGCGCCCTCCCGTTTGGCGAGGGACATAGCCGACTTCCGCTACGTTGGCTCAAGCCATCCATCTGCGCGGCAGAGCGTCATGGCCGTCGCCAGCCGCACCCTTGCCCACGCTTTGGGCGCCTATGTCGTGAAGGGTACAGACGCGCTTTGAGTCTCGGTTCTGTAAGACAAAACTGCTAGTCAGCGCCCAACGGACAGGGAGGACATTGCGCTTACGATGGCCGCACCAGCCGCCATACGTGGACCGCGGAGCCTGCTTCGGCAGATCCGCGAGCCGCTCGCCGGGGGCGGGCCGGCCCAGGCGCGCCTGGACATGGTGGTGCGCATCATCGCGCTCAGCATGGTGGCCGAGGTTTGCTCGATCTACCTGCGCCGCGCGAACGGCGAGATGGAGCTGTTCGCCACCGAGGGCCTGGACGTTTCCGCGGTCCACGTCACCCGCATGAAGCCCGGCGAGGGCCTGGTGGGCGAGATCATGCGGGCAGGACGCCCCCTGAACCTCGCCGATGCG
>NZ_CADEGK010000194.1 GCF_902826855.1 uncultured Phenylobacterium sp.
AGCAGGGCGATGGCGTAGGGTATGGTGACCCCCAGCGACACATCGCCCGTGCGCAATAGGGTATAGGCGAAAGCCGTCGCGCCCGCGTCGCCTTCGGGCGAGACCAGCGCCGTCGGCGCGGCGACCAGCAGTGCGTGACGCAGGTCGTCGTCGACGATGGTGCCCTCGGCCGATACCTCCGGGTTAGAGATCGCCCCGCCAGTGGTGGCCTGGGTCAGGCGCACCGTGAAGGTCTCGTCCGGTTCCGGCGCCAGATCGCCTGCGACCTGGATCCGGATGATCGCCTGCGCGGCGCCGGGGGCGAAGGTCACCGTGCCGGAGAGCGGCTGGCCGGGTGCGAAGTCGTCGGCGGAGGCCTTGCCGGACAGCAGCTCCCATTCCACCGTCGAGCCCTGTGTCAGGTCGCCCGAGCGGACCACCACGAAGTCAAATGGCGCCGGTCCCGCCTGACCCTCGGCGTGCATCTGCGGCCCGGAGAAGGCGAACATCACAGGCGAGTCGTCGTTCACGATGGCGCCGAGGGCCGCGACGTTCGGGTCGAACACCACGAGGCCGTGGACGGCGTTGCTCAGCCTGAACGCGAACATGTCGTCGGCTTCGAAGACCTTGTCGCCCTGCACGCTGGCGGAGACGACCACTTGGGTCTCGCCCACGCCGAAGAAGGCGACGCCCGAAAGGGCCTGGCCGGGCGCGAAGTCACTCGGGTCGTCGATCTCGATGCGCCAATCGACCAGCGAAGGGCTGCCGAGGTCGCCGCTGCGGGTGATGGTGAAGTTGATCTCCGTCGTCCCGCTGTCGCCTTCTCGCACCAAGCCGCTGGTGCTCAGCCCGAACGACACCGGCATCGCGGGCGTGGGGTCGACCGGATCGGGTTGGGGCTCTGGTTCCGGCTCAGGTTCGGGTTCCGGCGGGCCGGTGCCTTCGAGGACTCCGTCGCGAATCCGCCAAAGCCATCGGCCGGCTTCTCCGGTGTTGCCCGGATTGGTGTCCAGGGCCGCCATTTGGAACCGGTCGCCGGAGCCAACCATCTGATGGACGGTGGTCCCGTCGGCCGCGCCCAGCGCCCAACCGGCGGAGGGTGCGCCGGCGTCCGTCGCCGGCGGCCCGATCCGCTCGTAGATGAAGGCGATGTCGAAATCGCCGTCCCCCATGTCGATCAGTTGGACTTGGAAAGCCGCGGGGTTGTTGTTGCTGGAGGCCTTGTAGCCGACGTCGTCCCAGGTCGCCGTGAACACCTTCGCCACGGCATCCAGGTCATAGTAGACCGTATTGGTGCCTTGCGAGGTCCCACCGGGCGAAACCCGGTCCGGTCCCTGCGTGTCGAGATCCACCCAGAACGGCGCGATCATCAGCGGCCCGCTCGCGCCGAACGGGGTCGGCGCGAAGGACTGGTTGGGGGCCCCGAAGGAGATGTTGCCGTTGTTGTTGACGTAGAGCGTCGTGTAGTGCGCCCCGTTGAAATACAGGCCATCACTTCCGAAGACTGACGTGATGTCGATCGCGACGGACGACAGGTCATCGCTGGGCTGCAGGGATGCTTCCCCGAAACCAGCAACGCCCCCGAGTCCGTCAACCAGACTGGGCACTTTGGAACTTCCCCCGACGTATCAACGTTTCGTTAACCCATACGGTGACGCTTGTCTTCAAGACGCATGCCAGTGGGGTGAAAGCGCCGCGAATACACCTGGGAGGCGAATTCTGTGCCCTTTTGGGCTAGCTGGCCGCGGCGAACTCGCTGACAGGGTCGCCGGCGATGCGGGAATGGTACATGACCCGCGGGAGCGCCATGTCCCACGGACAGGCGCGGTGCATCAGCCGCCGGTTGTCCCAGATCACCGCGTCGCCCGGCGTCCAGCTGTGTCGCCAGGTGCGCGGCGGCCGACAGGCCAAGGTGGTCAGTTCTTCCAGCAGCGCCTCGGACTCCGCCGCATCGAGGCCCGTGACCCCGAAGGCATGGCGGCCCACCATCAGGCAGTCGCGCCCGGTCTCAGGGTGGCGCTTGACCAGCGGCCGCAGCGGCGGATCCTCCACCGTCATGCCATAGCCGGAATAGGCGCTTCCACCCTTGTGGACGTGTCCCACCTTGCCCTGGCTGTAGCGCAGCGAATGGCGCGCGGAGCGCCCGGCTATGCGCGCCTTCAGCTTAGGTGACAGATCCTCGTACGCGGCGGCCATATCGGCCCACTCGGTCTCGCCGCCCGCCTCAGGCACAACGTGGGCGGTGAAGACGGCGCCCTTGGCCTGCACCGGCATGTAGGTGGAATCGCAGTGCCAGCCCATGTTGCCCTTGAGCACCTTGACGATGTCGTCATCGCTGTCCGCCGGCCGCACCGAACCGTCCGCGCGGACGTTGCTGATCGGGGAAAGCTCGATCTCCAGGGGGCCGAAGCGGCGGGCGACGGCGACCTGCTCGTCATTGGAGAGATGCTGGCCGGGCAGGATCAGCAGGCCATAGGTGAGCCAGGTTGCGTATAGGGCCTCGAAGTCCGGCGCAGACAGGTCCGCAAAGCGTACGCCGGTTACAACGGCGCCGAAGGTGGCCGGCAGGGGGTCCACATCAAAGGCGGTCGTCAAGGCCATGGGCTCGCTCCGGCGTGTCGTTTTCAGAATACGCCCATTGCGAGCCCGGCGGCCAGTGCGGCGCCCAACTCCTCGCAGGCCGCGAGAGCCGCGCCGTCCAGGGACTTGGCGGCGAGGATGGCCTCCGGTGTCTGGGCGTGGGTGATCACGATGAGCGGCTCGGCGATGGGCTTCAGCCGCCAGCCTGTGGCGATGCGCGCCAGCTGACGGGCCGCGCCGGTCCCATCGCTGCCGGCGGCGACCATGTGGGCATAGGGGCGACCGTTCAGGCGCTCCAGGACCGGATAGTAGCAGCGGTCGAGGAAGGCCTTCATCTCCCCGGAGAGCGCGGCCAGGTTCTCGGGCCCGACGAAGAGATACCCGTCAGCCTCCAGCAGGTTCTCGGGGCCCGCCTCGTCGACCGCGAGCAGGCGCGTCTCGACGCCGGGTTCGCCCGCGGCCCCGCGCGCTGCCGCCTCGGCCATGTCGCGCGCGGCGCCCGTGCGCGAATGCCAGACGATGAGGAGCCGCTTCATGGCGCCACGCTAGCGGGCGCTGGCGACGTTGCCGACCTGAAACGCGACTTGGCTTGCCCGCAACCGGATGCCGCTCCAAGTTCGGTCCAACAAGTGTTTGGAGGGGACGACCAATGCTACGCAACCTGCGGCTCGCCGCGGCGCTGACCGCCGTTTCACTGGCGCTGGCGCCCACGACCGGCTTCGCCGAGGCCCGCAAAGGTCCCGCCGCGGCGGCCGCAATGTCGGCCTTCACGCCGGCCGCGAGCCCCGAGGCGGTGGGCTTCGACAGCAGACGCCTCGCGAAGCTCGACGACTACATGCGCGGCGTGGTGGCCGAGGGGCGCGTGGCCGGCATGACCACGTTCCTGGCCCGCCACGGGAAGGTTGTGCAGTTCAAGACCTATGGGAAGCGGAGCCTCGCCAGCGGTGCGCCGATGACCGAGGACACCATCTTCCGGATCTATTCCATGAGTAAGCCGGTCACCGGCGTGGCGATGATGATCCTGTTCGAGGAGGGCAAGTGGCGCCTCGACGACCCGGTCACCCGTTTTGTGCCCGAGTTCAAGAACCTGCGGGTGATGACCGGGACCGACAGCGCCGGCAAGCCCATCCTGGCGGACATGAAGCGCCCGCCGACGATGCGCGAGATCATGAGCCACACGGCCGGCTTCGGTTATGGCCTGGGCGACGAACATCCGGTCGACAAGCTCTACCGCGAGAAGGAGATCCTCGGCTCGAAGGGCCTGAAGCAGATGATCGATCGCACCGCGACGATCCCGCTGATGTACCAGCCGGGGACCTCTTGGTATTATTCTTCGGCGGTCGATATCCAGGGCTACATCGTAGAGAAGCTCTCCGGCCAGACGCTGGGCCAGTTCATGGACGCGCGCATCTTCAAGCCGTTGAAAATGAACGACACCGCCTTCTACGTCGCACCCGCCAAGGCCAGCCGCCTGTCCGCCGTCTACGCGCTCAACCGCGACACCAACCGGATCGAGGAGGCGGCCAAGATCTTCGACTTCCAGCTGCCGACCTATCTCGAACCGCCGGCGATGGAGTCGGGCGGCGGCGGCCTCGTCTCCACCACCATGGACTACGCCCGCTTCGCCCAGATGCTGGCGAACGGCGGAGTGCTGGAGGGCGTGCGGGTCCTGGCCCCGGCCACGGTGGAGCTGATGGGCACGAACGCCATCCCCGAGAACGTGCTGGTCAACTCGAACGGCACGGTCGGGTTCGGCTTCAATGAGGCCGTGGGCTTCGGATTGGATTTCCAGGTGGTGAAGGAGCCCCGCAGGGCCGGTACGCTGGAGGGCAAGGGCACGATCAGCTGGGGCGGCGCGGCCGGCACCTGGTTCTGGGTCGACCCGGCCAACGACCTGATCTTCGTGGGCATGATCCAGCGCATGGGCGGTTCCGGCGGCGACGACCTGGGCACGATGGCCCGCACGCTGACCTACCAGGCGCTCGTGCAGCCGGAGAGGTAAGCGCTGGGACCGTCCGCCACGGCGTTGAACCGACGCTGTGGCGGACGGCGCCGGGCGTGTCCGCAATCGGTCGTGAGCTTCGGCGCGCCTTGACTTTCAGGCCCCCCCATGCGCCCTTCCGCGCCTCGTAAAACCCCCGTTTTCCCTTGAGAATATGCACGCCTACCGCTCCCACACCTGCGGCGCGCTCCGCGCCGCCGACACCGGCCAGACGGTCCGGCTCTCCGGCTGGATCCATCGCAAGCGGGACCATGGCGGTCTCATGTTCGTGGACCTGCGGGACAATTACGGCCTGACCCAGCTGGTGCTGAGCCCCGAGACGCCGGGGTTCGGGCGGGTCGAAAAGCTGCGCGCCGAGAGCGTGATCCGCATCGACGGCGAGGTGGTGGCCCGCAGCGCCGAGACGATCAACCCGAACCTGCCCACCGGCGAGGTCGAGATCCGCGTGCGCGAGGTGGAGGTCCTGTCGGAAGCCGCCGAGCTGCCGCTGCCGGTGTTCGGCGAGCCCGACTACCCAGAGGACATCCGCCTGAAGCACCGCTATCTGGACCTTCGGCGCGAGACGATCCACCGCAACGTCCTGCTGCGGGGCCAGGTGATCAACTCGATCCGCCGCCGGATGATCGAGCAGGGCTTCAACGAGTTCCAGACGCCGATCCTGACCGCCTCGAGTCCCGAGGGCGCGCGCGACTTCCTGGTGCCGTCGCGGGTGCATCCGGGCAAGTTCTACGCGCTTCCGCAGGCGCCGCAGCAGTTCAAGCAGCTGCTGATGGTCGCGGGCTTCGACCGCTACTTCCAGATCGCGCCGTGCTTCCGAGACGAGGATGCGCGGGCCGACCGCTCGCCCGGCGAGTTCTACCAGCTCGACGTCGAGATGAGCTTCGTCACGCAGGAGGACGTGTTCGCCTCGATCGAACCGGTGCTGCACGGCGTGTTCGAGGAATTCAGCCAGGGCAAGCCGGTCACGCCGTACCCGTTCCCGCGGCTGCCCTATCGCGAGAGCATGTCGAAGTACGGCACGGACAAGCCTGACCTGCGCAACCCGCTGGTCATGCAGGATGTCTCCGAGCACTTCCGCGGCGGCGGCTTCGGTCTTTTCGCGCGCATCCTCGAGGACAGGAAGAACGCCGTGTGGGCGATCCCCGCACCGAAGGGCGGTTCACGCGCGTTCTGCGACCGCATGAACAGCTGGGCGCAGGGCGAGGGCCAGCCGGGCTTGGGTTACATCTTCTGGAGCGAGGACCAGGGTGGCTGGGGCGGGCCCATCGCCAAGAACGTCGGAGATGAGCGCACCGCCGCCGTCATGGGCCAGATCGGCATGGGGCAGGGCGACGCCGCCTTCTTCGTGGCGGGCGATCCGAAGGTCTTCGCCAAGTTCGCCGGCACGGCGCGGACCAAGGTGGGGACGGACCTGAAGCTGATCGACGAGGACCGTTTCGACTTCGTCTGGATCGTCGATTTTCCGATGTACGAGTTCAACGAGGAAGCCAACCACGTCGACTTCTCGCACAACCCGTTCTCCATGCCGCAGGGCGAGCTGGAGGCGCTGAACACCCAGGACCCGCTGGATATCCTGGCCTACCAGTACGACATCGTCGTCAACGGCGTGGAACTGTGCTCCGGGGCGGTCCGGAACCACAAGCCGGAGATCATGCTGCGGGCCTTCGAGATCGCCGGCTACTCGGCCGAGACGGTCGAGCATGACTTCGCCGGCATGATCAACGCATTCCGCTATGGGGCCCCGCCGCACGGCGGCCTCGCGCCCGGCATCGACCGGATCGTCATGCTGCTGGCCGGCCAGCAGAACATCCGTGAGGTGATTGCCTTCCCGCTGAACCAGCAGGGGCAGGATCTGATGATGAACGCGCCCTCAGAAGTTGCGGACAAGCAGCTGAAAGAGCTGCATATCCGACTGGCGATTCCAGCGAAGGCGTCCGCTTCCTAGGGCTGGATGGCGATCACGTAGCGTGGTGAGGCCGGCGGCGCTGGCGGCGCCGGTGGCGCGGGAATAGCCGGCACGATGCGGATACGCGTCGGCGGCGTGGCGTCGTGGCGGCCCACCCAGCGGGCAGAAGCCACGCAACCGCGCGCGATGAGCCCCCGGGGCAGCCTGGTGCGGTGATCGGCGCAGGCCTCGTCGACCTGGTCCTGCGTCAGGCCGCGCACCCCCGACAGGTCGACCCCGACCAGCATGGCGCGCGAGATGTCGGTATCCCTGAAGTCGGCTCCGTCGAAATTGGCGCCCGCCAGCCGGGTCCCCGTCAGGTCCGCCGAGCGGAAGGAGGCGTGGCTGAAGTCGCCGCCCGCGAGGCTGGCGCCGGTCAGATCGGAATCCGCGAAGTTTGCGCCGCTGGCCTCGACCCGCTCGAACCGGGCGCCCTTCAGTTCTGCGGACTTGAAGATCGTGCCGTTCAGCCGTGCCCGGGAAAAATTCGCGCCCGTGGCCTCAATATCGTTCATCTGGGCGCGGTCGAGGGTGGCGGACTCGAAGCCCACGCCGCGAAGGTTGGCGGACCTCAGGATGGCGTTGGTCATGGTCGCGCGGGAGAACACCGATCCGGTCGCCTCGGCCTCGGTGAGGTCCGCGCGGGTGAGGTTGGCGGAGTTGAACACCACCCCGTTGGCCTCGGTGGAGCGCATCCGCGCGCCGCTGAGGTTGGCGTTGGAGAAGTTCGAGCCGGTCATGGCGGAGTCCGAAAGGTCCGCCCTGCTGAGGTCCGCGCCGACGAAAACCGAGGCGTGCATCTTGGCCTCGCGCAGGACCGCGCCGATCATCACCGCGCCGGAGAAATTGGCGCCAATGATCCGTGCGCCGGAGAGGTTGCGGCCCGAGAGTTCGCACTTCACGCAGGAGCCGCCGAACGAGACCTGCCGCGGAATTTCCTTCTCGCCAGCCTGCGTGGCGCCGGCGGTCGACGCGATCGCGACGACGGCGACCGCGGCGGCCAGGAGGTGGTTCGGGCGGCTCATCTGTGGGGCAGTTCCTTGCAGTCTTGCGGCCACATCTGGCCCCTCGGCCGCTTGGGCGCCACTTAAATCGCGGTAATTCTGAAGGGGTTAACCAGCCTGTCCGTCCGGAATCCGCGCGGCCCGCGCGCCGCATGTCTCGCAGATCAGCGCCTGACCCTTGCGGACCACGGCTATATCGCCGCAGGCGGCGCAGACCTCTGCGGCGCTCAGCGCCGCGGGCCCACCGGGACGCCCCGCCGACGGCAGGAAGACCAGGTTGTCGGGCGCAGCGCCGCGGGCGAAGCCGCGGGAGATGAACCGTGAAACCGGTTGGGGCCCGGGCTCCTCCGCGGCCACGGCGTCGGCCTTGCCGCGGCCCAGGCCGTCGGCGTTCAGCTCGCCGGCGTCGGCGCTGCCCAGGTCGTCGCGTCCCAGGTAGCTGATCCCCAGCTCGCGGAAGATGTAGTCGAGGATCGAGGTGGCGGACCTGACGGTGTCGTTGCCGGTCACCGGTCCGGCCGGCTCGAAGCGGGTGAAGACGAAGGCGTCGACGAACTCGTCCAGGGGCACGCCGTATTGCAGGCCGATGGAGATCGCGATGGCGAAGTTGTTCATCAGCGAGCGGAAGGCCGCGCCTTCCTTGTGCATGTCGATGAAGATCTCGCCGAGCTGGCCGTCGTCGTACTCGCCCGTGTGCAGGTAGACCTTGTGGCCGCCGACCGCCGCCTTCTGGATGTAGCCCTTGCGCCGGTCGGGCAGCTTCTGACGGGTCCGCTCGCGCTCGACGATCCGTTCGACAATGCGTTCCTCGGGCTCGGGCGCGTGCGGTCGCACGGCGAGGTCGGCCACGGCAG
>NZ_CADEGK010000195.1 GCF_902826855.1 uncultured Phenylobacterium sp.
TCTGGAGCAGACGTATGAGAACCTCCGGCTCCGCCCCAGCCTTGGAGGCGTGGCCTACCTCGATCCCATCCGGCCGAAGGGCGGCCAAGCCAAGGTGGTCGATGACCGCTTGGTCGCTCCCAAGCCGCGCGCGCTGGCGACTGTGAGCTGAGCCGACGGCCCACGTCAGGGGCGCAATCAGGGCACGGACCTGGGTCAGCGGTAAAACCAAAACGAACGGCCGGTCCCGATTATCCGTCATCGTCACGGTCACGAAGGCTCCATCGTTGGCATCGCCTGTCCCTTGAAGGTGGGTCACCAAGACTTGCGCAGGTGCGGTCATCCTCTACTCCCATCGGGGCACTGCTGGATCAGCCGCAACGGCGGCTCGGTGCTATTCTGCAAGAGATCGCAGAGGTGCTCCACCTCCGCAATTGGTAGCCGGGTCACTTGTCCTGCATCGGCCGCCGGGTCAGCAGCACACTCATAGGCGGGGACGCCATCGCGCGTAATGTAGCTGTTCGGTAGTCGAGCTTGCGGTCGTGACGGCGCTCCGTGGAGGCTTCTGCGTGGGGCTCCGCTCGCTGCTGGGGCTCCGGATCTGTCTTGTTCACGACGTCCAGCGTGTCCCAAGTCCGATGCGCCGGCGGTTGCAGTGCTCCGGGACCGGCTTGCCGGCGGCCCGGAGCACGATCCACTGCGGCCATGACCGCAGGCCGCCACCTCGAACAGCTGGCGGACCTCGACCAAGCTGATCCGCTCCCGATCCTCTTCAGCCAGGCAGACGCCTCCACCGCCACATCTGACAGGGCGTCAGGGTCCAACGCCTCGGCCGCCATGGCTGCCGCGATGGCCTCCTGGTCGATGCTGGTTGCGATCTCGCCCTGGATTCGAACAAGGCTGCGATCTCGGCATGCTTCAGCTTGCGGAACTCGACCTTCGCAGCGCCCTGGCCATCACGGTCTGGTCGACGATGACGGCATTGAAGGCCTGGGTCACTCATGCCGACACTGCCATCGTCGGCCTGCCCTTCGCGACGGGCGGCCAGCCCAGTTGGGACAGGCTGGCCGCCCTCTGCGCAGGAGTTTCGGTAGCCGCAAGCTCGGCTTCCTGCACGTGCCAGACCGATCTGCGGCGGTCCGGACAGGACCCTGGCTGCAAGCCACGGGCCAGTTGAGCTCTGCGTCCCGCCTAGAGGTGGGAACGCTTTGCGGCAGACGATGCGGGTCACCTTGGTCATCGGCCATTCCCTCCTTCTTGGCCGCCGACGCGGCGCATGAGGTCGCCGAGGAACTGGTTGCCCACAGCACGTCAGATTTGTCAGAACTCTGACATCGGCAAAGATAGACGCCCGCTATGCCGCTTTCCCAGCCTCCCCCGTCGCGAGCCACGCAACGGACAGACCACAGGGCGGCCTCTTTGGCAGACCGCATTCCGGGCGAGGAGGCAGGGCGACCACGAGTCGCCCGGGACTTGATAGAGGCTGTGGTCGGGTCGGGCGGCAACGCCACGATCCGCTCGTCAGCATGCATGAGGCCCTCACAGACAGCCGCTTGCTGGGCGCTCCCGGGCCCGTCGTGGCTGGCATAGCGGACGCTGCATCGCCAGCATGGGCGAGGCCGTGACCAATAAGGAGCGGGAGGTATTCACGGCCCTGACCGGCCGCGAGCGCGAGCCGTTTAGCCTTGTGGAGGAACTGCGGGCAGTCGTTGGACGGCGAGGGGGAAAGACCCGCGCAACGGCACGTTGACGACCTACGTCGGAGCGCTCTGCAGCTGCCTTAGGGGACTCAAAGATGGTCAAGCCGTTCAACTCGGCCGCGCTTGCTGGCCTTGCGTCCGGCGCCCTCTTAGCAACGAGCGCTCAAGCTGGCATTGTCGTCTATGACGGCTTTGAAGGCTATGGCAACGCCTCCATTCTGAATTTAGGGAAGGCGCCGCAACCCCTGTTCGACCAGCTGGTGGTTGAAACTGATGGCAACGTCGACCTCGTGAAGGACCCCGACTACGGGATCGTCACGCCCTACGGTCAGTTCTTCTCTGTCGATCTCGCGCGCCTTCGTCACGACGGCCAGCAACGACAACGTCGGTCCGCTGCTCGACAACTTCCGCCTGAGGGTCGGTGCGCTTCCTGAGCCGTCGACCTGGGCGATGGTGATCATTGGCTTCGGGGCTGCGGGCTCTATGACCCGCCGCAGGCGTGCTGCCTGACCTAGCGAGCCGCTGATTTGACGATTTGAGCGGCGCCAGCGAGAGAGCCGGGGCCTTGTCTGGGCGTCTACCGAAGGCGCCCGGCGCGTCATGTCATCGCCAGCACGCGTCCGAACGCCCGCACTAGCGCGATCGTCAACAGGGTCGCGCCCACCGGGTAGGCCGCGAGGAGTGTAAGCTCGACTCGGCGCGCGCGCCGGCGGGCGCGACGCGAGTGGGGTGAAGAAAGCACTGGGCGCCCCTTTTGCCCGACATGATCGAGGTAGTAGAAGGGGACGACCCTTCTGCAAGGTTAAGGCCCTCAAGATCGCTAAAAGCCTCCACGCGTTCGCCCTGGGAACCCGTCAATGGGCGGAATTGCACTCCGACGCGCTGGCCCACCACACCTGCATACCGCCTCGGGGCACGCCGTGGAATGCAAGCACCTTGGCGTCTGTCGGCCTCAGCGCCGGTGCAACCGCGCCCATGCCTACGCAAGGCCGCTCGACAGTCGCGACCGCCTCAGCCTGGTCGGGTTCCCACACAGCACCGTAGTGTCACGGGATGCGCGATCCCCCGCGACTGCCCGGAGTTGCTGAACTCGAAGCGCCCACCGCCGCTGTGCCTGGCGCAGATCAAACGCATTTGGCCCGCAGCTTTCAGGCTGCATCATGTCCAGACCGTCGTAGACCGGTCTGAGACGTGCAGGAAAGCCGTGCGTGCGGCTATAGAAACTCCTGCGCAGAGGGCGGCCGGCCTGTCCCAACCGGGCTGGCCGCCCTCTGCAGGGCGCATGCGCCTCTCTCCGTTTCAATGCCTGGGGCCGGCTTCCCCCGCACTACCCCGGGCAACGCGATCAGCGCTGCAGGGAGGCCTCCGACATCAGCTTCGGAGATATCGGTGACCCATCGTAAGCCACATGGGCGGACATGCGTATACACCCGCGCTGTTCGCCAAGGATCCGCTCGCCAATGCAGGATTGGCTGACGCAGTGACCCCTGTTTGCTGCCAATCGCCATGTCGTCGAGAGCTTCGGCCCGCCCTCGCGACACATCCAGCCCATCGCTCGGACCATATCGACACCCGCCGAACGAGCCTCCACTCGCACTTCACACGCCCCACACAGACGCCCTTCACTCGGCCCCTAGCCACAAACCGCTACCTTATATCGGCTACCCGCCCCCTTTGGGGGGACCGCAGCTCTCGTTTCAGCGAGTCCATTCGAATATGAGCGCGCGTACAACCGCGTTCAGGCCTGCGCGGGCGTGCTCTACAGCCTCGACCGCGTCTATCCTGTCAGGCATCCATACTGCGACCGCCCGAGCTTCGGACGCTCGCGGTTTCACAACCGACACCAGCCATCCGCTCACGCTCGCCGTGTTAGCAGGCACATCGACTGTCCCTAGCAAGGTCGCCCCCCTCC
The DNA here is from genome assembly GCF_902826855.1 of uncultured Phenylobacterium sp. Classification (GTDB taxonomy): domain Bacteria; phylum Pseudomonadota; class Alphaproteobacteria; order Caulobacterales; family Caulobacteraceae; genus Phenylobacterium. Next base: position 3,592 of record NZ_CADEGK010000195.1, read on the forward strand.
CGGTCCCGGGGGGGCGCCGGAGGGGGGCGGTGCTCTTGGTCCCTTGCACGGAAGCCAAGCGCAGCGTGACTATACCTCACCACGCCCCGCGGGCCATGGCATCGCCCGCACGCGCGCGAACGCCTCACGAGGCGATCATGCCACGTTCCGTTGCGTGCGGCGTTCGTGCCGAGTTCACATCGCCTGATCACCGAGCCGCACGGCTACTCCTGCGAACAGGGCGGCGATCATGCAGCGTTTCCGGGGCTCTCGGGCGGGAGACTAGGGGCTGTGGACACTAGCGAAGCCAAATGATGATGGCGGCGAGGGTGACGACGGCGAGGAAGTTCCTGGCGGTCTTCTCATAGCGGGTGGCGACGCGGCGGAACTGTTTGAGTTTTCCGATGCAGCATTCGACCTGCTGGCGCTGGGCGTAGAGGTCGGCGTCGAGCGGGTGCTTGATGGCGCGTGATGGATTGTTGGGGATCACGGCCAGCGCGCCCTTGTCGGCGATGGCCTGGCGGATCGGGTCGCTGTCGTAGGCGGTGTCGGCCATGACCACCGCGGCCGGCAAGCCCTCGATCAAGGGGAGGGCCTGGGGCGCATCGCCCATCTGGCCGGCGGTGAGATGGAAGCGGACCGGGCAGCCCAGTCCCCTTACGGCCAGGTGGATCTTGGTGCTCAGGCCGCCTCGAGAGCGGCCAAGGGCCTGATCTTCAGACCCCCCTTTTTTGCCCCGGAAGCATGCTGGTGACCAAGCCGTAGAACGACACGGTGTCGGGCGCCGTCGACGCGCGTCTCGTCGAACTTGCGAGGAGTCCGGCAGCTTCAGCGACCGCGCGAGCCCGGTGCGGCGGGGTTGTTCGCGGTGACGACCAGCACCTGGGGGCCGCCCCGCCACGCACACCCGCACTCAGCCACACGGCCGCCAGCGAGGCGCTTCCGGACCTCTGAACGCCGGGCAGCAAGGCGGAGATCTGGACAAGACCATTCAAAGGCAGTCTCGGGGTCATTGTTGTCGGGCGTGAGCGCTGGCGACGTCGGTGTTAGCCCGGACAGCGCGCCAACGTGCCTGTCGATGGCGACGCCGCCGTATCGGACCTCTATCCCAGGTAGACGCGACCCATCCCAGACGTTCCAGTTCGGCCACGGGCAGCCGAACGTACTCGGCCGCGTCCTTGGCGACCAGCAGGCTCTGCAACGGTGCGCTCATGCTAACGCGCGAAGAAGAGGATCGCGCCCACCAGGATCGCGCAAATCACCTTCTCGGCCCCGGGGCGGCAGCGGGCTGGAACGCCGGGATAGCGCCAAGCACCCGCACCCGATACCGAACCGTTTACGGAAGTTTGCCCTCGGCCTGGGGCCCGGCGAGAATCCCCTCGCCCTCGGCGTGTTCGACTGCGGCGTCCATCCTCATGATGTCGATCGCAACGATCATCGCTTGCAGCAGATGCTCGCGGGTCGCCGCCGGCCAGCGATCCTCGGCCTCGGCGAAGATCACGTCGGGCTTCATGCTGGCGTGCTCGTGCATGAACTTCGCGAGGCCGGAGAACTTGTAGGTCATCGGTCGTCCGGGCTTCCCCAAAGGTGACGCAGCGTAGCAAGCAGCAACCTCATCCCCGTCCGCCTTGATTTGGGCGAAGTTTTGACCGCTGGCGCCACATTTCGTGCGGAGAGGTGCTCGCCGTCGACCGTGCCGTCGCGGCGCTGATGCTGTCGGGTGATTGATTAGTTCGGCTGACCATTGCTCTACCGAGCTCTTCGGGACGTTCGCGCGTCGGCGAACGAGTCGTCCGAGATCCTTGCAATTGGCGATCGTCATCGCTGGCTCGGACATCAGTCGTCGCCCGAGATGGCGCCGCGCGACCGCATTTCAGAGACTAACTAGCCGCCTGCGGTGCGCATCCAGGACGCGTTCCTGTCGCGCCTCTCAAGCCCGAACTCGTGACGGAGTTGGTCTATCGCCACGTGCAAGTCATCGAGGTGGCGCGCCGGCTGGTACTCGAGGCGCTTACCACCCGTTCGGACGGCAGCCGTCGCCGGTGAACGCATCGAACTCCTCCCGGTCGATCTCCACGCATGACAGAAGTGGCCGGAAACGCCGTGTAACGGACCGCTCTGTTCCCACCTTCATGTGCGATGATCTGCCGCTTTTACCTCTGACTCCCGCGATGGTTCTCCTACCGCAGCTATGGCGCGTGTCGGTGCCAAGCCTGCGGGAATGGAGAAGCGGTTGGAATATGCTCTTTGCGAGCGTGACGGGCACGATCGCCTGGTGTGCGAGGAGTTCCGCGCTCCTGATGATCTGGTCGCTGCCGCGCGAGCAGCGGACGCAACAGAAGGTGCTCCGTTCGAACTCTGGCGTGCGGGCGAACTCATTTCTCAATTTTCGCCCGCACCGGATCCTCAATTGCCCTTCGAGGTGGCTCGCAGAGACTGATCGCACGTCACCATTCTGAACCTGATATTCCGAAGCGGCGGCGCGTTCTCGAAGATCAGCACCGAGATCAACGGCGCCAACGGGGCCTGGGAGCAGGTCGTGTCCCGACGAGCAGGCGCAAGAGCCTCAGGGTTTGACTGAACCGGCCCCTCGGGGAAAACGTCGGGACCCGCTGCGCATGCCAAGCTTGAGTGCAATCCGGCACACCCAACTGTGACGGCGCCTTGCCAGCATCGCGCGTAAGCGAAGATTTGCTTGAACAACAGACGGTCGCTTGCGCTGGCGCCGCAACCACCGAGCGCGCTCGCGTTCGTTTTCCAAGCATCAGGCGATCGCTGCCCCTGTTCGGATGATCATCGCAGGGCAATCGCTTTGCCCTGCCCGGTGAGGCCGCACCCGGGCCGCTCTTCAAGCGGGGCAGCGCTTTTGGCGACGTCACGATGGCGATCGATTCCCGCGGCAACATCACGTTGGATTGCTCGCGGCTCGCGGCGACCTCTGATCTGGGAGGTCGACTACTGCGATCGGGGCTGAAGCGGGTCCGCTGACTCGGCGAACCCATCTCACCTGCAGGTTTGACAATCGTGCGGCGTCGTAGCCGGATGACCGCACGGACGTCGAGGGTTCACTGACCAGCTCAGCTGGCGCCTCCTCCAGCCGTCCAATTGGAGAAACCCGACGCGTCTCACGCGCGAAACAGTTCCAGCTTACCATTCTCGCATGGGTGTGCGGTCGGCGCTATGGTGAAGCCATGAACGAGGACACCAAGGCAGAGCAGCGCGCTCAGCTCCAAGCGGAGCGGGACACGCTGGTTTTCGGGCTGGAAAAAGCCCGGCAGTACGGGGCCTCTCCGGAGAGCATCATTGCCTTAGAGGATGGGATCAAGGCCGCGGACCGACTGCTTGGGAGGTTGGAGTCCGGGGCCTGAGGGTTGCGCGGAAAGAGCCGCTTCGCCGTGCGGCACGGGCTGGCCGCGCTACCGCTGGCGACGTTGAGGACACGCGCGACGAGCCGGAGACCCGAATGCCGGCTGCCAAGGCAACGCCTCGGCCTACGCGCGCAAACATTGCCTCCCGGCGGGCGACGGTTGCTTGATGCAGGCGGGGGGGCGGCGGCGATGCTGCCCGCGTGACCAGGCCGACGAACTCTCGTCGGGCGGTTACCGGTCGTTTCGCCACCGGACGTCGTAGCTGTCCGCGAAGGGCGGCCCATCCTTTGCCCGACATGGGGGGCGGCCTCCGTAGCGCCGCCGAGGTACCAGTACTCAAGGTGCGGACAGCACAGGCGTCCCGACCAAGCGAATGAGGATGTCGCGTTGTAAGTGACTCCCATCGCCGGGTTCGAGGAGGTGTAGCGGCCGAAGGGCCGCTGGAGAACTGGCCGGTGTGAGCGGTCGACGCTTCACGTTTCAGAAGAACTGTTCGCGCGGCGTGCCGGACACGAGGTGCTACCCTGGAAGCATACCAGGTAGTGCTCGGAAAACCCCGGTGCGGACAGACTTAGTAAGACCAATTCGGATCTATTACCTCGTAGTTGGGATGATAATCTACTTCTAATGAACATATAAGCTGCCGATTTCCATTCAGATATTCATCATAACTTAGCGGGTACCCTCGAAATGTCTCCGCTCTGGCAGGGACCCAAGCGCTAGCGCCGTCGATGCGAATCTTCCGCCCTCTCTCGGAGGCCCCGCTTGCGGGGCTCGGCAAGCCTAGGTTCGCGTCATGTCGCCGCCTATGGCTCGTAGTGCTGTGCTGGCTGGTGCTTGCGCCGCTCGCGCAGGCACAGATCCTGCCTCCCGAAAGGGTCCCCGTTGCCACTCTGCAAGTTGCGGTCGCCAAGGCCGAGGCGCTGACCGTGACGGGCGACATCGAGCAAATCGTTGTTTCGCAGCCGGAGACGGCGCAGGTGAGCATCGGCGGAGACGACAGCATCTACGTCACCGGCCGCCAAGCCGGGTCCACGAATCTCTTAGTCTATGGCCCCGGCCCCCAGCTTCTGCAGGTGATCGACGTCAATGTCGGCCCAGACGGCCGCCAACTTCAGGACGACCTCCGCCTGGCACTACCGGGTGAGACCATTAAAGTGGTCGCGCTGAGCTCCAGCCTCATCCTGATGGGCGCCGTTTCTACGCCTCTGGCGGCCGCCGTTGCCCTCGACCTCGCTGAGCGAGCAGCGCCAGGAGAGGTCATCTCGATGCTGGACGTCCCACCTAACCAGGTCCTCCTGGAGGTCAGCATCTTCGAGGCCAGCGAAGAGAACTTGCGCGATGTGGGCGTGGATCTGAGGGGGGCGGGTGAGCACGCTGAGTTCCGGTCCGGTTCCGGCTTGGTCGGCCCTGAAGCGCCCCAG
>NZ_CADEGK010000196.1 GCF_902826855.1 uncultured Phenylobacterium sp.
GTGAAATGCGTACCCCTGCTGCACCCCGCCTATCTGCTGCGCCGCCCCGAAGACAAGGCGAAGGCGTGGGATGATCTGCGAACGGTTGCTGCAGTCTGCGACGAGATGGGTATAAAACGAGCCTCTGGATTGTAATGCGAAAGGCGACATCATGATTTCGCGCCGCACCTTCCTGATCACGTCATCGGCGCTGGGCGTTGTTTGCGCCTTCGGCGGCACGGCGCTCGCTCAGGTGCCCTTTGAGGTCAGACACACCACGGCTGAGTGGCGAAAAATCCTGTCTGAAGACGCCTATATGGTCATGCGGCAGGGCGATACCGAGCCGCCGGGCTACAGCCCCCTGGACCAGGAAAAACGCGCCGGCATCTTCTCATGCGCCGGCTGCGACCTGCCGCTGTTCAAGTCGGAGACGAAGTACGAGAGCAACACCGGCTGGCCCAGCTTCTACCGGGCGATCCCCGGTGCGGTCGCCACCAAGACCGACTTCAAGATCGGCGTGCCGCGCAAGGAGTATCACTGCGCGCGATGCCTGGGTCACCAGGGCCACGTCTTCGACGACGGGCCGAAGCCGACGGGCCTGCGCTACTGCAACAACGGCCTGGGCCTGAAGTTCGTGTCCGCCTAGGGCGTCACGTCTTCGCGCCCTTAGGAGCGACGGCGGGCGGGGCGTTCGAAGACGGCGGGGAGGGCGAGGAGTCGCCGCCGTCCTGGTGAATCCTGCCGGCGCCCGAAACGTCGGTCTCCAGTTGGCGCGGGCGAGTGAGCAGGCGGATGTCGGCCATGCCGGACGCGTCGAGCCGCGCCCAGTCCGACGGCGCGATGGTTGCGTCCGAGGCGCCTGCGGCGTCGACGTCGGCGCGCTGGGTCTTCAGCTTCCCGAGATCGGCGTCGCCATTGCCGGAGATGTTGAGGTTCAGGTCGTCGGTCTCGCCCACGACCGTGACGTCGGCGTCCCCCGAGACGTCCAGACTGAGACGCGGCTGCCTGTAGCTCTCCACCTCGAGCCTGTTGGCGCCGGACACGTCAAAGGCCGCGATGTTGGGGGCCCGCACGACGATGGTCAGTTCGGGACGCCAGTGAGCGCGGCCGTGCGCGTAGCGAATCGTATCGCCCGTGATCTCCAGGTCACTGACCGCCCGGGCGGGGCCGGTGACCTCCACCGTCCCCGGGCTCCCCGGCGTCTGGATGTAACGGACCTCGGCGGCGACCTCGAGGTCGAGGCGTTCGGCGCCGCTCCAGGCCAGGCTACGGGTGGTGGTCTCGCCCTCGTCGCCGCCCGACCAGCGGGTGTGATCGCGGCGTTCCACGTCGTCGCGCCAGTCCCAGCCCCAGTGGCGGCTCCAGTCCCGGCCGTCGGCGAAGCGCCAACTGCCGCGCGCCAGGGCGTCTGGACCGGCGATGGCGACGGCGGCGGCGATGGAGCCGACGCTCAGCAGGAAGCCGGCGATGGCGATCATTGCGAGGACGCGGATCATCTGGACCTCCCGATCAGGCTTCGAGGGCCGGCTTCAGGAGCCGGTAGTGCAGGCGGCCGTACCAGACCAAGGCGTTGATCAGGCCGATGGTGATGATCGTCAGGATCGCTCCGGCGGAGGCGGATCCCGACATGACGCCGATACCGACCAGGATCGCGGCGCCGGGCCCGCCTGGCGGGTCCGTGAAGGGCCCGGCGGCGAGCGCGAAGGCGCCCACGAAGAACATCACCACGGCCACCACGAAGAAGGCGAAGATGGTCGCCGCCACGCTCATCAGGATCGGCAGCAGGATCAGGATATCGAGCGCGCCCAGGCCCAGGACGGCGAACACGGCCGCAGCGGCGGAGGACGGACTGCGTTCGTCGCGCCAGCGGTTGAGGCTGGACTCGGCGCGCAGTTCGCGGGCGAGGCGGTCCGGGTTGCCCAGCGCGGCGGCCACTTCGGCTTCGCTGCGGCCTTCGGCGGCGCCGTCGGCGAAGTGGGCCTCATAGTCGGAAATCACATCGGCCACGGTCTGCGCAGGCAGGCCGCGCAGGCCTTCCCGCAGCCGGGCCAGAAACGCTTGGCGTGTCATTGGGCCCCTCCAAGGATGGTCTCGACGGCGCCGGAGAACGACTTCCAGGCCGCCTGCTGCGAGATGAAGTTCTGTTTCCCGGCCTCGCTCAGCCGGTAGTACTTGCGCGGTGGGCCTTCCTTGCTCTCGACGAGGTAGGTCTCCACCAGGCCGTCGGCCTGCAGCCGGCGCATCAGCGGATAGATGGTGCCTTCACCCATGCCGATGGCATCGGCGAGCTTGCTGGCGATCTCGTAGGCGTAGCTGTCGTGCTGCGAGAGCAGGGCGAGGACGCAAAGCTCAAGCGCGCCCTTCTTCAGCTGGATCTCGATGGCCTCGGGCACGGGGAAGCGCCTCCTTGTGTACCCATGAGGTACGGCAAGGTAGTGAGTGGTGCAAGGTAGCTGGCATTAAACGTTAGTAACCCGGACCGCGGGCGAATCGGCCGCGATCACCAGCGTAGGACGGCGACCAAGTAGCGACATGGCCTGCCGCTCTCATTGCGGAAAACCACGTCGGACGGCGGGCCGAACTCCAGACGGTCCCCGGCCCCAAGCGTCGTTGGCAGCTCGCCCTCCTGGACGACGAGGGCGCCTTCCAGCACCCAGAGCACCTGCCGGATGAGGGCGTATGAGGCCGCCGGCGCGGCGACTCTTGCGCCCGGGGGCAGCTCCACATCCACCAGTTCCAACGGTAGGCCCGCGCTCAGATAGACCTGGCGACGCCGATAGCCGGTCGCAGGGTCGATCCAGGCCGGCTGGTCGGCCGCGCGCAACACCCGGGAGCCGGCGCTCGCGGGCTCGGTCAGCAGTTCGGCAAGCGTCACCCCGAAGGCCGCAGCGATCCGCAGCAGCACCGTGGCCGTCGGACTGGATTCCTGCCGCTCGATCTTGCTGAGCATGGAGCGTGAGACGCCCGAACGCTCCGCCAACTGGGCCAGCGACCAGCCCCGGTCTGTCCGCTCGCGCGCGATCCGAAGGGACAGGGAGGTTTCCGAATCCACTATATTTGACATCTCATCCTCGATAGGGGATGTCTTAGGTCCGTCAGGAGGGGAGCGCAATGGCCCGCGTGAGAACCGCCACCGAGGAGGACGCCGCCGCGGTCGCGGGCATCTACGCCCCCTATGTGCGCGACACGGTCATTTCGTTCGAAGAGGTTCCGCCGTCCGCAGAGGAAATGCGCGGGCGCATGCGCAAGACCCTTACGACCCATCCCTTCCTCGTCTTTGAAGATGAGGGCTGGGTCGCCGCCTACGCCTACGCCACGCCGCACAAGGAGAGGGCGGCCTATCGCTGGTCTGTGGATGTCACGGCCTACGCCGCGCCGGAGGTCCATCGCCGCGGCGTGGGGCGCGCCCTCTACACCCGCCTATTCGAGATCCTGCTGCGCCAAGGCTTCCACGCCGCCTTTGCGGGCATCACGCTTCCCAACGAGAAGAGCGTCGGCCTGCACGAGGCGATGGGCTTTCGCCACATCGGCGCCTTCGCAGACGCCGGCTTCAAGTTCGGCGCCTGGCGCGATGTGGGCTGGTGGGGTCGTCTCATCGCCAGCGGCCCGCCTCGCGGCGAGCCGATCCCGTTCTGCGAACTGCCCGCCGACTGACGTCCGAATGGGTCGGACGCTAGCTCCGCACCAGCACGTATTCGCCTGGCGCGTCGCCCAGCGGCTTCAGGGGGCCCGCAGCCGGGTCGCGGGCGGGGATCTGCTTGCCGGAGCGGGCCTTCAGCCAGGCCGCCCAGTGGGGCCACCAGGAGCCGGGGTGCTCGACCGCGCCGGCCTGCCACTCGTCGAGGGTGGCGGGCAGGGCGTCGTTGGTCCAGTGCTGGTACTTGTTCGCCACCGGGGCGTTGATGACGCCGGCGATGTGGCCGGAGCCCGCCATGGTGAAGGTGGTGGGGCCGCCGAACAGCCGCGCGCCCTTGTAGACCGAACGGGCGGGGGCAATGTGGTCCTCCTTGGAGGACTGGGCATAGATCGGCACCTTCACCTTGCCCAGGTCGATCTGCACGCCGTCGACGACCAGCTCGCCCTTGGCCATGGCGTTCTGGCCGTAGAACTTGCGCAGGTAGTCGGTGTGCAGGGTCTTGGGCATCCGCGTCTGGTCGGAGTTCCAGAACAGCAGGTCGAAGGGCTTGGGCTCCTTGCCCAAGAGGTAGTTGTTCACGAAGAACGACCAGATCAAGTCGTTGCCGCGCAGCGCGTTGAACGTGTCGGCCATGGTCTTGCCGTCGAGGACGCCGCCGCCGGCATCCATCTTGTCCTCGAGGGTCTTGATCCACTCCTCGTTGGTGAAGAGGAGCAGGTCGCCGGCTTCGGAGAAGTCCTGCTGGGCGGCGAAGAAGGTGGCTGAGCCGATCGACTCATCCCCCTTGGCCGCCATGTGCGCCAGGGTGGCCGAGAGCAGGGTGCCGCCGATGCAGTAGCCGACAGTGTTCACGTGATCGACGCCGGCCTGCTTCTTCACGGCCGCGACGCCTTCGTAGATGCCCTGGCGCATGTAGTCTTCGAAGGTCTTGGTGGCCAGCGAGGCGTCAGGGTTCACCCAAGAGGCCACAAACACGGTTAAGCCCTGGCTGGCCAGCCAGCGGATAAGCGAGTTCTCGGGGCGCAGGTCCATGATGTAGAACTTGTTGATCCACGGCGGGAAGATCAGCAGCGGGATCTCGCAGACCGTCTCGGTCGAGGGTGAGAACTGCAGCAGTTCGATGAGCTCGTTGCGGAACACCACCTTGCCGGGGGCGGTGGCGACGTTCTCGCCGATCTTGAACATCTCGTAGTCGGTCTGGGCGATGGACAGCGATCCGCCGCCGCGCTGCAGGTCGGCCTGGAAGTTCTGCATGCCGCGGACCAGGCTCTCGCCGCCCGTAGCCAGCACCTCCCTCAGCGCCGTGGGGTTGGAGGCCAGGAAGTTCGACGGCGAGAAGGCGTCGGTGAGCATCTTCATGAAGAACTCGACGCGGCGCTTCTCGAGCGGATCGACGCCGTCGACTTCGGCGACCAGGCCGTTCAGCCAGTTGGCGGTAAGCAGGTAGGACTGCTTGATCGTGTCGAAGACGGGATTGTCGCTCCAGTCGGGGTCGGCGAAGCGCTTGTCGCCCTTGGCGGGGGCCACGACGGGGTCGGGCGCCGCGCCGGTGGCGCGCCGCGCAGTCGTCTGCCAGAGTTCGAGGTAGCGTGAGAACAGGTCCGCCTGCGCCCGCATCATCCGGTCGGGCTGGGCGGCGAGGCGGCCCATCACCTGGGTCAGCGCCGGGGCCACGTGGAACGGGTCGGCCGACAGCGCCGCGGGGCGATCGGCCTGGCGCAGCGCCATCTCGGCGATGGTCCCCTGGGCCGTCAAAGCCGCGCGGGCCAGGTTCATGCTCAGCTGTTCGACCTGGGCGCGTTGCTCTGCGGAGAACGAAGCCGCTCCGAACGCGGGGCCGCTGGGCCCGGGGTCCTTGGCGGACGCAGAGGCCGGCGGGGGATCGGCCGTGAAGGTCTTGGTTTCCGCCGCAGCCGGCTTGGCGGCGGCCTTCTTGCCGTTGGGCTTCTTCGCCTTGGCCTTTGCCTTGGCTTTGGATGGGGCCGCGCTCTGCTCGCTCATCTGGTCCTCCGAAATGGCGCGGTCATCGGCCGCGCTCTTCCGTCCTTCGCCATCATCGCATAAGACCTTGGCGGAAATGTACGTTCCGCGCCCGCCTTTTCCGATTCTTGCCGCGCTTTGCGGCAGCGCGCTGCTGGGCGGGTGCGTCGGCAACCCATTTGGCGCCACGCCGATCGACCCGTCCTCGCCCGTGGCGGCCGACGTGGCCCAGCTGAGCCGGCAGGAGGGCAAGTTCCCCACCTTCGCCAGCATTCCCAAGACGCCGACCGACATGCGCCCCGCCGCGCAGTACGGGATGTCCGCCGACCGCGTGGCCGCCGCGGGCGACGCGCTGATCCGCGCGACCGAGCCCGGGACCTGGACCCTGCAGGCCACCGACGCTTTCGCCGAAGCCGCGCGCCGCGACGCCGGCCCGGCAATCGATCCAGCCCGGCCGGGCGACGCCGAAGCCTATGCGCGGGAGCTGAGGGAGCGAGCTACCCCGCCTCCGCCGCGCTAGCTCAGACCCTGAGCCCAGAGGCGCCGCGCGAGGCAAAAAACCTGAAAGCCGGCTTGGCGGACTCCGCCCGATCAGTCTATCCAGGCCAGACGTCAGCTCGCAGATCAGCCGCGCAAGCCATGGCGGCGAAAGAGCTTCAGCCATGACACCCGAATTCCACCGCATCCGCCGCCTCCCGCCCTACGTCCTCGAGGAGGTCAACAAGATCAAGGCGCGCCTGCGCGCCCAGGGGACCGACATCATCGACTTCGGCATGGGCAACCCCGACATGCCGACGCCCAAGCATATCGTCGACAAGCTGATCGAGACCGCCCGCGATCCCAAGGCCGGGCGCTACTCGGCCTCGAAGGGCATCATCGGCCTGCGCCGCGCCATGGCCGGCTATTACGACCGCCGCTTCGGCGTGAAGCTTGACCCGGACACCGAGGTGATCGCCACCCTGGGGTCGAAGGAGGGCTTCGCCAACCTGGCCCAGGCGTTGACCGCGCCCGGCGACGTGATCGTCTGCCCGAACCCGGCGTACCCGATCCACGCCTATGGCTTCATCATGGCCGGCGGGGTGATCCGCCACGTGCCGGCGCTGTCGCCTGAGGAATACCTGTCGGGCGTAAGCCGGGCGGTGAAGCACTCGGCGCCGCCGCCCACCGTGCTGATCCTCAGCTATCCTTCGAACCCGACGGCGCAGTGCGTGGACCTGGAGTTCTACCGCGACGCCATTCAGCTGGCCCGCAAGCACGACATGCTGGTGATCTCCGACATCGCCTATTCGGAGATCTACTTCGACGACAATCCACCGCCGTCGGTTCTGCAGATCGAGGGGGCCAAGGATATCGCCGTCGAGGTCAACTCGCTCTCGAAGACCTTCGCCATGGCCGGCTGGCGGGTCGGCATGGTGGTGGGCAACGCCCGCATCTGCGCGGCGCTGGCGCGGGTGAAGTCGTACCTCGACTATGGCGCCTACACCCCGATCCAGGTGGCCGCCGCCGCGGCGCTCAACGGCCCGGCGGACTGCATCGAGGAGATCAGGGCCATCTACAAGTCCCGGCGCGACGTGCTGGTGCAGACCATGAAGCGCGCCGGCTGGGACATCCCCTCGCCGTCGGCCTCGATGTTCGCCTGGGCCCCGGTGCCCGAGCAGTTCAAGGAGGCCGGGTCGCTCCTGTTCTCCAAGCTCCTGATCGAGGAAGCGGGCGTGGCCGTGGCGCCGGGCATTGGCTTCGGCGAGTACGGCGAGGGCTATGTCCGTGTGGGGCTGGTGGAGAACGAACATCGGATCCGGCAGGCGGCGCGCAACGTGAAGAAGTTCCTGGCCAACTCGGATGAGATCCTGGGCCGCGCCCACAACGCCCTGGCGGCGCAGTGATGGACGAGATCGATCGCAAGCCTTGGGGCATCGGGGTTGCGGGCCTGGGGACCGTCGGCGCCGGGCTGCTCACCTTCCTGGCCGACAACCCGGCGTTCGCGCCGGCCGGCGGCATGGCTGTGGTCAGCGGAGTGTCGGCGCGGTCACGGTCGCGGCCGCGGCCGTTCGACATCTCGAACCTGCCTTGGTTCGACGATCCGGTGGAACTCGCCAAGTCGGATGAGACCGACCTGTTCGTCGAGCTGATCGGTGGGTCCGACGGGCCGGCCAAGGCGGCGGTCGAGGCGGCGCTCAGGGCCGGCAAACCCGTGGTCACCGCCAACAAGGCGCTGATCGCCGAACACGGCGCGGAACTGGCGGCGCTGGCCGAGGAGATGGGCGTCCCGCTGAAGTTCGAGGCGGCGGTGATGGGCGGCGTGCCGGCCGTGAAGGTGGTGCGCGAGGCCCTGGTCGGCGACGACATCCACTCGATCTCGGGCATCCTCAACGGCACCTGCAACTACATCCTGACCGAGATGGAGGCGACCGGTCGCTCCTTCGCCGACGTGCTCGCCGAGGCCCAGCGGCTTGGCTACGCCGAGGCCGACCCGACCATGGACGTGGGCGGGTTCGACGCGGCGCACAAGATCACCATCCTGGCGGCGTTGGCCTTCGGCTGCGCGCCCAACTTCGCCGCCGCCGAGATCGAGGGGATCGAGGGGGTCGAGTTGCTCGACATCCGCATGGCCAAGGACCTGGGCTACCGGATCAAGCTGGTGGCCTCGGCGGAGCGGTCGATCCACGGCGCGCTGGTGCGGGTGCATCCGACGCTGGCGCCGCTGGACCACCCGCTGGCGCGGGCGGGCGGAGCCCTGAATGCGCTCTTC
>NZ_CADEGK010000197.1 GCF_902826855.1 uncultured Phenylobacterium sp.
CCGGTTGAACGCGCCGAGACCACCCACACCGCCGCGCCAAGCTTGACCCCGTCCGGCCCGTCGTGCGGCTTGAGGGCGGCGCGCACGGCGTCGATCACCACGTCGCGTCGATCCGGGTTGTCGCGGACCTGGCCGCCGAGCGGCCCAACCTTGAGGGCGAGGCCCAGGACGGTTTCCAGGTCGCCGCCGCCGACCTTCAGGTCGCGAGGCGTGACCCCGACGTCGGCGAAGCCGGCATCGCCCAGGATCCCGCGCACGCGGTCGGGGTCGGCGAAGGCGAAGGGGCCGGGCGCGCCGGGTTCCGGCGGCGGCGGCGGGGGCGGCAGGTGGGGTGCGGCGGCCATCGCCGGAAGCACCATGATCGGGTTCTCCGCCGGCGGGCGCCAGCAGACGAAGGCCAGGCGGCCGCCCGGCTTCATCGCTGCGCGGATGTTGGCGAAGGCGGCCACGGGATCGGCGAAGAACATCACGCCGAAGCGCGAGAACACGGCGTCGAAGGCGCCGGGCTCGAACGGGTAGGTCTGGGCGTCTGCCTCGATGAATGCGACGCCCGGCTGGCTCGCCGCGCGGCGCCGCGCGACCTCCAGCAGCGGCCGCGAGATGTCGGCCCCGGTCACCGCGCCGCCGGGCGCAACTGCGCGAGCGAGCTGCAGGGTGGCGTCGCCGGCGCCGCAGCCGATGTCGAGGACCCGCTCTCCAGGCCCGGGGGCCAGGACGTCCATGGCAAGCCGCCCCAGCGGAGCGAGCTGGCGGTCCAGCGGCACCTGCAGCGCGGCCCAGGTGGGGCCGGTCGCCTCGTTCCAGTAGGCGACCTGCGCGGCGTTGGGATCCTCACCCATCAAATCTCTCCCGTTGCGTCGATGAGCCAGGCGCGGACGTCGGCTTCCACCAGCGGCGCGATCACCTCGCGGACGCGGGCGTGGTAGGCGTCCAGCTGGGCGCGCTCGCCTGTGGTCAGCAGCTCGCGGTCGATCAGGTGGCGGTCGATGGGCGCAAGCGTCAGGGTCTCGAAGCCCATCATCGGCCGCTCGCCGCCCGGTATCATGGCCGGCTCGGTGACAAACTGCAGGTTCTCGATGCGGATGCCGTAGCCGCCTTCCTTATAGTAGCCGGGCTCGTTGGACAGGATCATGCCGGGGCGCAGCGCCACCGTGTTGGGCGCCTTGGCGATCCGCTGCGGACCCTCGTGCACGCCGAGGTAGGACCCCACCCCGTGGCCGGTCCCGTGGTCGTAGTCGAGGCCGTGCATCCACAGGGCGTGGCGGGCCAGCGCGTCCAAGGCCGAGCCGGTGGTGCCGACCGGGAAGCGGACCGCGGCCAGGGCCAGGTGCCCTTTCAGCACCAGGGTGAAACGCTGGCGCATCTCGGCCGTGGGTTCGCCGATGGCCACGGTGCGGGTCACGTCGGTCGTGCCGTCCTGGTACTGGGCGCCGGAATCGACCAGCAGCAGCGAACCGGGCTCCGCGCGCCTGTTGAGCCGCTGGATCGGCCGGTAATGGACGATGGCGCCGTTGGCCGCGGCGCCGGCGATGGTATCGAAGGAGAGGTCTTTCAGCGCCCCTGTGGCCTCGCGGAAGCCCTCCAGCTTGCGCACCGCCTCGATCTCGTCCGGCGGGCTCGCCTGGCCTTCGGTGGCGAGCCAGTGGAGGAAGCCGGTTAACGCCGCGCCGTCGCGAACGTGGGCGCGCTTGGTCCCCTCGATCTCGACCGGATTCTTGCAGGCGCGGGGGAGGGCGCAGGGGTCCTCCGCCCGGATCACTGTGGCGCCGGCGGCCTCCAGCTCGCTGAAATACCAGGCTGACGACTGGCCCGGATCCACGACGACCTTCTGGCCCTTCAGGTCGGCCAAGGCGCCGGGCAGGTCGGCCGGGGTTTCCAGGGTCACCTGGTTGCCGAGCCAGGCCGGGAGGTCCGGCGTGACCTTGGCTGGGTCGAGGAACAGCCGCGCCGTGCCATCGGCCTTCAGGATCGCCTGGCCGATCGGCAGGGGCGAGCGGATGACGTCGCCGCCGCGCACGTTGAACAGCCAGGCGATGGACGCCGGCGCGGTGAGGACCGCCGCATCGCCCCCGCGGCCGGCCACCGCGGCGCCGACACGGGCGCGCTTGGCGTTGGATTCTTCGCCGGCGAACTCCAAAGGGTGAGGCGCCACGGGCGCCACAGGCTGGGCGGGGCGGGCCCGGCCCCAGGCCTGGTCCAGGGGGTTGTCGTTGACAGGGGTGAGTTCGGCGCCGGCCTTGGCGGCGGCGGCCTTCAGGTGGGCTAAGGCGTCGGGGCTGTGCAGCCGCGGATCGTAGCCGATCTTCGCGCCCCTGCCGGCCGCGGTCTCCAGGTAGGCGGGCACGCCGCCCTCGACCAGATCGCGGATCTCGAACAACTCGGCGTCCACCTGGTCGCGGACCTGCAGGGTGTAGCGGCCGTCGACAAAGACCGCGGCCCGGTCCTTGAGGATCACCGCCGCTCCGGCCGAGCCGGTGAAGCCGGTGGCCCACGCGAGGCGGTCATTGGCGGCCGGCAGGTACTCGTTCTGGTGCTCGTCCTCGTGTGGCACGAGGAACCCGTCGAGGCCCTGGCGCGCCATCGCCTGGCGGATCAGGGGCACGTGGCGCGGCCCGAAGGTGCGGTCGGTGGTTTCGTCGAAGGACTGGCGCATGGCCAGGATTTAGGACGTTCCCGCCCCCTGGGCTAGTTCACCGGCCTAGTTAGGACCCGGTTCGGTGGGGGAGGCGTCCTGGGCCGCTGCCGTCGTGGCGTCCACCGCTTCGTCCGTCCGGCTGGCGGCGGCCTGGGCGGCGCTCTCGGTGGCGCGCGCCGCGTCGCCTGCGGCGTCCTGCGCGGCATCGGCGGCGCTGGCGGCGGCCAGTTGGGCATCGGAGGCGGCGTTGGCGAGGTTTGCCGAGACCGCGCCCTCGTCGCGGGCGTTCTGGATGTCGTCGCTGGTCGCGCCGGTGTTACCCACCATGAGCAGCACGCCGAAGATGGCGACGATCGCCACGACGGCCGCCACCCACCAGCCCGTGCTGGAGCCTCGGCGGACCACGACGGTGTGCGGCTCCGGGGTTACGGTCTCGCGCTCGAATTCGGC
This sequence comes from uncultured Phenylobacterium sp., assembly GCF_902826855.1. Taxonomy (GTDB): domain Bacteria; phylum Pseudomonadota; class Alphaproteobacteria; order Caulobacterales; family Caulobacteraceae; genus Phenylobacterium. The sequence continues at coordinate 3,086 of NZ_CADEGK010000197.1, forward strand.
CATGGCCAAGGTCCTTCTGCGTCGGCGGAAGAACGTGGCGCTGCGGTGGCGGTTCCTATCGGCGGGCCAGCACCAGGGTCGCCCAGGCGTCGCGATGGATGCGCCGGACCAGCCGAAAGCCCTTGGACGTGTAGGCCGCCAGGACCCTGCGTTCCTGGGTTCGCAACAGGCCTGAGAGGATGGCGACGCCGCCCGGTTTGAGCGCGCTCCGGATGTCGGTCGATAGCGCCACCAGCGGCGGCGCCAGGATGTTGGCGAACACCAGGTCGTAGGGGCCGTCGCCCCGCACCCGGGGATCGTCGAGGCCGGCGGCGTGGACGAACCGGGCGCGGGCGTGGTTCAGGGCCGCGTTCTCGTTGGCGATCCGCACCGAAGGGCCGTCAATGTCGGTGCCGACCGCCACCGACGAGCCGGTGCGCGCCGCGGCGATCGCCAGCACCCCGGTGCCGCAGCCCACGTCCAGCACCCGGCCGAACCGCCGGGCTTTGAGCAGATCGCTGAACGCCTGCAGGCAGCCGACGGTGGTGCCGTGGTGGCCGGTGCCGAAGGCGGCGCCCGCCTCGATGCGGAGGTTCACGGTGGAAGCAGGCGCCAGACCCTTGTCGTGGGCGCCATAGACGAAGAACCGCCCGGCCCGCACCGGCGGAAGGCCCGACAGCGCCATGGCCAGCCAGTCGGCGTCGGCCAGCACCTCGGTGGCGACCCGCAGCTTCGGGAAGCCCGCCAGCACCCGGTCGATCGCCAGTTGTTCGAAGGTCTCGGTGGGAAACGCATCGATCCGCCAGACGTCGCGGTCCTCGTCCTCCTCCAGGATGGAGAAGGTCAGCGCCTCGGTGGCGGGCTCGGCCTCAAGGGCCGCTGCGGCGGCCTCGGCCTCGGCGCGAGGGCCGCGGGCGGTGATCTGGACGGCCTCGTCGCTCATAGGCGCGAGGCGTAGCCGGGGTCGACCGGAAAGGCGAGCGGGATCAGCCCTCGTCGATCGCCATCTCGTCGGGTGCGGGCGGCGGCTCCGGCAGGTCGGAGTCGTAGTATGCGCCGCCGCGGGCGGAGGGATAGTAAGGATCCTCGTGCGGCTCGTCGCGCCAGGCAGCGCGCGTCGCCTCGACCGGGACCAGTTCGTCTTCGGACGTGAAAACCACAGTCTCGCCCTGCTCCGCGGGCGGCGCCGGGTCCTCATAAGTGGGTGGGGGGTCGGCGGAAACGGCCGGCGGGCGGGTCCAGTCGGTGCCGATCACATATTCCGGGGGCTGGCCCGCAGCGGCGACGCGGGGGTGGGCGACCTCAGCCGAGCCACGCGGCCCGCCGCCGCTCATCAGGATCTGCGGACCGCCGGGACGGTCGCCCACGTCAAGCGTCGGATGCATCGCGGCCCCCAGCATCAGGCCGCAGGCGGTCACGCCGGCGACGCCTTGGAGGAGCGTTTTCAGGTCTTCGTTGCTGATCCAGGTCCGCATGGCTCGGATCAAGCGCGCGACCCGGATTTTGGTTGCGGCGTCCGGCTAGAGCCACTTCGAACGGCGGAACAGATAGAACACCAGCCCGCTGATCACCGCGATCAGTCCGATGGCGAACCCATAGCCGTACTTCCAGCGCAGCTCCGGCATCATCTCGAAGTTCATGCCGTAGAGGCCGGCGATGGCGGTCGGAACCGCCAGGATGGCGGCGCCCGCCGCCAGGCGGCGCGTGATGTCGCTTTGGCGCTGCTGCTCGAACAGGTTGGAGACCTCGAACACCGAGCCCAGCACGTCGCGCAGGCCCTCGGCCGAACTTGCAACCCGCCGCACGTGGTCGCCGACATCACGGAAGTAGGGCCGCATGTGCTCGCTCATGAAGGGAAGGCGCACGTGTTCCAGTCGCGCGCACACCTCCTCCATCGGCCCCAGCATGCGCCGAAACCGCATCAGCTCCTGGCGCAGATTGAACAGGTGCGTGACGTCCTCGCGGCTGAGGAAGGCGTCCAGCGCGCGCCGCTCCACCGCCAGCACCTCCTCCTCGATGTCCTCGACGATGGGCTGGTAGCTGTCGACGATGTAGTCGAGCAGCGAATAGAGGACGAAGGCCGTGCCGTGGCGGAGCATCGTCGGCGAATCCTCGAGGTTGCGCCGCAACATCGTGAACCCGCGCTCCGAACCCTTGCGCACCGTGATGACGTTGTTCCCACACAGGAAGGCGCAGGCCTCGCCGTAGACGATCGCCTCGCCATCGAGTCGGGCCGTGCGTGCGGCGACGAAGATCTGGTCGCCGTAGACGCTGACCTTGGGGATCGGGTGGTCGCAGAGCGCGTCCTCGATCGCCAGCGGGTGCAGGCCAAACCGGACCCGCAGGTTCTCCAGCTCCTCTACGTCAGGATCCACCAGCCCGATCCAGGTGAACTGGTGCGGCTGGACCGGCCGGTCCTCGGGATCGTTCAGCCACAGCGATCGCAGCCGGTGACCGTCCGAATAGACCCTGGCGGCGGCGATCGGCATGCGGCGCGTGTCCCCCTGGCTCGCGGCGGGATGAGACGACAACGGGGCGCGTTGCGCAACGCTCTCCTCTCCCTCCCGGCTTCGCCGAGAGAGAGGAGGCTGTCACTGCTTCTCCACAAAGCTGTCGATCACCTTCTTCTCGCCGGCCTTCTCGAACGCCACCGTTAGCTTGTTGCCCTCCACGGCCAGCACCGCGCCGTAGCCGAACTTGATGTGGAAGACGCGGTCGCCGCGCTTGAAGTCGCTGGCCGCGGAGCTGTCGGAGGTGGCGACCAGGCGGCCGTCGCCTTCGATCACCTGCTGGCGGCCGGGATGGCTGCCCCGGTACTGGCTGGCCTGGGCGCGGCGCCAGCCGGGGGAGGAATAGCCGGCGCCGAACGCCGGATCCTCGTCCCAGCGGCTGCCGTGCTGTTGCATGCCGGGGCCGCCGCCGTAGTAGCCGGTCTCCGACGAGGCTTCGACATTGGCCAGCGGCAGTTCGTCGACGAAGCGGCTGGGGAGCTGGCTGGTCCAGCGGCCGTAGACCTGGCGGTTGGCGGCGAAGGAGATGCGCGCCTCCTCGCGGGCGCGGGTGATGCCGACGTAGGCGAGCCTGCGCTCCTCCTCGAGCCCCTTCTCGCCCTTTTCGTCCATGGAGCGCTGGGAGGGGAAGACGCCTTCCTCCCAGCCGGGCAGGAACACCAGCGGGAACTCCAGTCCCTTGGCCTGGTGCAGGGTCATCACCTGAACGCTGTCGGCGCCGGCGCCGCGATCCAGGTCCATGACCAGCGACACGTGCTCCAGGTAGGCTTCCAGGGTCTCGTAGCCGGCCATGGACTGGACCAGCTCCTTGAGGTGTTCCCGCCGGCCCTGCGCCTGGGGACTCTTGTCCAGCTTCAGTGCGTCGGTGTACCCGCTCTCCTCCAGCACCGACTCCATCAGCCGCGCGTGGTCCATCTGCCCGGCCTGGCCGCGCCAGCGGTCGAGGTCGCGCAGGAAATTCGAAAGCGCCGTGCGGGTGCGCGCCGCCAGTTCGTCGGTCAGCACCAGTTGCCGCGCCGCGTGGGTCCCGGGCACGCCGTTGGTCCGCGCCACCTGCAGCAGCTTCTGCACCGTGGTCTCGCCGATGCCGCGCTTCGGCACGTTGACGATGCGCTCGAAGGCCAGGTCGTCGTCCGGCGACTGGATCAGCCGCAGGTAGGCGATGGCGTCGCGGATCTCGGCGCGCTCGAAGAACCGGGGACCGCCGATCACCACGTAGGGGATCTGCAGCATTACGAACCGCTCTTCGAAGCTGCGCATCTGGAACGCCGCGCGCACCAGGATGGCCATGTCGCGGTAGCGACGAGCCGGCTTGTCGGTGCTGCCCTTCTTCGCGCGCTCGATCTCGTCGGCGATCAGCCGGCTCTCGGCGTCGCCGTCCCAGATGCCGCGCACGACGACCTTCTCGCCGTCCTGGCTCTCGGTCCACAGGGTCTTGCCGAGGCGGGACTTGTTGGTGGCGATCAGGCCGGAGGCGGCGGCGAGGATGTGGCTGGTGGAGCGGTAGTTGCGCTCCAACCGCACGACTTTCGCGCCCGGGAAGTCGCGCTCGAAGCGCAGGATGTTGTCCACCTCGGCGCCGCGCCAGCCGTAGATGGACTGGTCGTCGTCGCCCACGCAGCACAGGTTCTGGCTCTTCTGCGCCAGGAGGCGCAGCCACAGGTACTGGGCGACGTTGGTGTCCTGGTACTCGTCTACCAGCAGGTATTTGAACCGGTTGTGGAATTCGGCCAGCACGTCCGGCTGGCTGGTGAAGATGGTCAGGTTGTGCAGCAGCAGGTCGCCGAAGTCGCAGGCGTTCAGGATGCGCATCCGCTCCTGGTAGAGCCGGTACAGCGCCTGGCCCTTGCCGTTGGCGAACGCCTGCGCCTCGGCCGGCGGCAGCTGGTCGGGCCGCCAGCCGCGGTTCTTCCACTGGTCGATCAGCCCGGCCAGCATCTTCGGCGGCCAGCGTTTGAGGTCGATGTTCTCGGCCTCCAGCACCTGCTTGAGCAGCCGCTCCTGATCGTCGGTGTCGAGGATGGTGTAGTTCGACTTCAGCCCCACCAGGTCGGCGTGGCGGCGCAGGATCTGGGCCGCCACCGAGTGGAAGGTGCCCAGCCACCGCAGACCCTCTGCGGATGGGCCGATGATGTGGGTGATCCGCTCGCGCATCTCCCGGGCGGCCTTGTTGGTGAAGGTGACGACCAGCAGCTCCCACGGCCGCGCCTTGCCGGTGGCCAGGATGTGCGCCAGCCGTGTGGTGAGCACGCGGGTCTTGCCGGTGCCGGCGCCGGCCAGCACCAGCACCGGCCCCTCCGTCGCCTGCACGGCATCGCGCTGCTCGGGGTTCAGGCCTTCGAGATAGTCGGCCGGCGGGGCGTCAACGCGGGCAAGGTCGCTGATCCGGGTGGCGGGCAGGTCGGAGGACTCGGAGGACATCGGAACATATGTAGCACATAGGTTCGCCCGCTTAAGGGCGGAACGGTCGGCGGCGAGCGTCGTTTTCGCGCTATGGAACAACCGCGCGCCAAACCCTGGCTGACGATCGCCCTGGGCGCCATGGGGCTTCTGGTGCTGCTGTTCGCCTGGACGGCATGGCAGGGTGGAGACGAGGCTGGCAACGCCGCAGAGGCCGTCGCCGTGGGTGTGCCGGACTTGCGTCCGCGGCTCCCCGAAACGCCGCGCCTGCCCGATCCGCCGATCCCGGTCCCGAAATAG
>NZ_CADEGK010000198.1 GCF_902826855.1 uncultured Phenylobacterium sp.
TCGCCTGGTGGGTGGGGTGCCAGCAGCTGGGCCTGCGCCCGCCGCATCCGCAGTTCTACATGTGGGTGATCATCGTGGGCTATGTGGTCCAGCGGATCTTCGAGGGTGTGTTCATGCGCCGCTACGGCTTCCACGTGCACTCATGGCGTCGCTTCGACAGCTGGTTCCGGCTGATCACCGCCCGGCGCAACCCGAACCTTCTGATCCTCACGCCGGCATGGATCATCGGCTTGCCTCACATGGGCTTCTACGTCGTGGCCTGGTGGACCGCGATCAGCCTGGCGGTGCACGCCGGCCAGTTCCTGCAGGCCTTCGCGACCCCCAGGGCTCGCATGGTGTCCTGGCTGTCGCGGTGATCCGCGCGGGCGTCATCTGGAACCAGCGCAGCCATCGCAACCGGGGCGGCCGGCCCGCGCCCCTGCCGGATGACGTGCTGGGCATCGTGCCGGAACAGGAGAGTGAGCTGTTCGCGGGGTTGCGCCGGCTGGCCGCAGAGGGCGTGGACCTTGTGGTGATCGACGGCGGCGACGGTACGGTGCGCGAGGTGCTGACCCGGTTGCCGGAGGCGTACGGCGGCCGCTTCCCGCGCTTGGCGATCCTGCCCAACGGCAAGACCAACGCGCTGGCGCTGGACCTCGGCGTGCCCCTGGGATCCTCGCTGGAGCAGGTCCTGGCCGCAGCGCGGGCCGGCAAGCGGCCGAAAGGACGTCATTGCCTGGAGGTGGTGCGTCCGGGCCAGGCGCTGCCTGAGCGGCGGGGCTTCCTTTTCGGCCTAGGCGCGTTCGTGCGCGGCACCGAGCTCGCCCAGAAGAACCACGCCCGCGGCTTCTTCGACAACGCCGCCATCGGCGTGACCCTGGCCGGCGCCGCCGCGCGAACGCTCTTCGGCGGCGCCGACGAGCCGTGGCGGCGCGGGGAAGGCGCGGAGCTCTCCTTTGCAGGCGCGGCGCGACCTTGGTTCCTGGTCCTGGCCTCGACCCTGAAACGGTTCCCGCTTGGCCTGAAGCCGTTCGGCGAGCCGCATGAGGGTCTGAAGGTGCTCTCCATCGAGGCCCCACCGCGACGGCTCGTGGCGGCCGTCCCCGCCATCCTGCAGGGGCGCGCGCCGCCGTGGCTGGCGAGCTGCGGCTATCGGCGCGATGATCTGGCGGCCTTCGATCTGACCTTCGCCGGCGACTTCGTTCTGGATGGCGAGATTTTCGACGGCGGAACCATGTCCCTGCGCCAGGGCCCGGAACTGGAGTTCGTTATCCCGTGAGCGAGGCGCTGACCGACCGTATCGCCGCCGAGCTCGCGGCTCCGGCGCCGGCCGCTGTGCGGGCTCTGGCGGCCGCGCTGGTCGACCCCGCCCGGGACGTGGCTGTACTCTACTACGGCTCTACGCTCAGGACCGGCGACCTCTCCGGCGTGCTGGACTTCTATCGCCTGACCGTTCGACCGCATCGTACGGGCCTCCAGGGACTCGTTGAGCGGCTGCTATGGCCGGAGGTCAGCTATCATGAGGTCGCCGTCGAGGGTGCGACGCTGCGGGCGAAGGTGGCGACCCTGCCGTTGGCCACCTTCCGTCGTGCAGCGGAGGGCCGGACGCCCGACGTGTCGGTGTGGGCGCGGTTCGTGCAGCCGTCGCAGCTGGTGTGGAGCGCAGGCCCCGAGGCCGGGCGAGCGGCGGCGGCGGCCTGCGCCGCAGCGGTGGTCTCGGCTGCGCGCTATGCCGCGAGGCTCGGGCCGGACGAAGGCCCCGCGAGCGCCTTCTGGCTCGCCCTGTTCCGCAGGACCTACGCGGCCGAATTCCGGATGGAGACGACAGACCGGGCCGAGACGCTGCTGACCGGCGACGGCGGCCGCTATGCCGAATTGCTGCCATTGGCCTGGCGCGCGGGCGGGGTGGCGTTCGAGGTAGCGGCGGGGAACCTACTGCCTGTGAAGCGCGGTCTGCCCGGCTGGACGGCGCCGAACCTGATGGGCAAGCCGCTGAACGTGGCGCGTATCCTGAAGGCGGCCTTCACCTTCGACGGCGCGGCGCGCTATGCGGCGTACAAGATCCATCGGCACACCGGCGTCGACATCGCGGTTACACCGTTCCGCGAACGCCATCCATTCCTGGCGGCGCCCGGCGCATGGCTGGAACTGAAGCGACGTCAGGCGGAAGCGCGGCGAGGCCGCTTGAGCAGCCCGAATTCCTGACCGAGCTGCTCGAAGGCCTGCAGCACTGTGTCGATCTGCGCGGACGTATGCGCGGCGCTGACGCTGGAGCGCAGCAGCGACCGGTTATCCGGCGTGGCGGGCGGGATCGCCAGGTTCAGGTAGATGCCGTTCTGCAGGAGCGCGTTCCACATGGTCACGGCCATCGCCTGGTCGGGCATGACCACCGCCGTGATCGGGCTGGCGTGCGGGCCGACCGCATAGCCCATATCGCGCAGGCCCTCGTAGAGCTGGTCCGCGTTGGCCGCGAGCTTGGTGCGCAGACTGGAGTCCTGCTCGAGCCGCGTCAGCGCCGTCAGCGTCGAAGCGATCACCGCCGGGGGCAGGGAGGCGGTGAACATGTATGGCCGGCTGACGATGCGCAGCAGGTCGAAGTGGTCTTCATCGGAGACCAGGAAGCCGCCGACCGCGCCCAGGCTCTTGGAGAAGGTCCCGACGATGAAGTCGACGTCGGCTTCGACATCGCACATCTCCGCAAGGCCGCGGCCCTTGTCGCCGAGCACGCCCATCGAGTGCGCCTCGTCCACCAGGAGGTAGGCGCCGGCCTCTTTCTTGACCTCGACGAACTCCTTCAGCGGGGCGACGTCGCCCATCATCGAGTAGATGCCCTCGACGACGATCAGGCTGCCTTTGGCGGCGTCGCCCATACGCCGCAGGCGCTTGGCGAGGTCCTCGGGGTCGTTGTGGCGGAAGCGGATGACCTCGGCGCCGGAGAGCTTGGCGGCGTCATAGATCGAGGCGTGGCTGTCGGCGTCCAGGATCAGGTGGTCGCCGCGGCCGACGAGGCCGGAGATGCCGCCCAGGTTGGCCTGGTAGCCGGTGGTGAAGACCATCGCATGCTTGCGGCCGTAGAACTTGGCGAGGGCTGTCTCCAGCGCCGCGTGGCCGGCGAAGGTGCCATTGGCGAATCGCGACCCGGTGGTCCCGGTGCCCCACTTGCGCACCGCCTCGGCCGAGGCCTCGATGCAATCAGGGTCGAAGGTCAGGCCCAGATAGTTGTTGGTGCCAAGAAGGATGACCTTCTTGCCGTCCAGGGTACCCTCGGTGGGGGACAGGATGGCGTCGAATCGGACGTTGGAGGGATCGGCGCCTGCAGCGCGGATGCCATCCAACGGGGCGCGATAGCCCAGGTGCTTGTCGAGCAGCCCCATCGTTAAGCCTTCACCCGCAGCTTGTTGATCAGATCGGAGAGATCGCCGACCGTCTGCACCGTCGCCAGACGATCAAGGGGGATTGAGAGATCGAATCGATCCTCAAGCTCCATTACGATGTTCATGAGTGCAAGCGAATCTACAGCGAGGTCGCGTGCAATGTCGGTGTCGTGCGTGACCTGGACGCTCCGGCCAAGGACCGTCTCAGCCGCTCGCGCGACTTCACGGACGGTCAAATCCGTCGCCAGTTCCACCATGCTTGAGCCCCCCATCGGCTCGCTACACTCACGCCAAATCGGGTAACTAACCGTGTCCGGCCGGTTTTTCTACCTTGGGTTCGCCCGCCGGTCACAAAACCGCAGCTATTGTTTCATCCATGCCGCACTGCGGTACCAGGCAACTGTGGCGGAAAAACCGCTGCGGAGGTCATGGCGCGCGCCCGGTAAACCTTGCGGCTGTTCCTCCGGCGAGACGGCCCAATCCGGATGCAACAACTCGCGCGCCTTAGCTGAGCTCAGCATCGGCGTGGCGCCCAGCAGCACTGTGAAATCATTTGTGATTCCGATGGCGTGGATCAGCAGCTTCGGAACTGCCGCCAACCGGGGCGTCCGGCCGCACGCCCGCGCCGCCTCGGCCATCAGCTCGCGCCAGGCGTAGCCATCCGCGCGTGCATCGCAGAGCGCCTGCACCACCCCTTGGGACGGCGCCGCAGCAAGGGCCGCGACCTGCGCCGCAGCGTCCTCGACGTGGATCATCGCTACCCGAGCCGATTCTCCCATCAGGGGAAGAATGGGACTGCGCGCGGCCGCCTGGAACACGGGCAGCAGCTCGCGGTCTCCGGGCCCGTAGATCGCGCACGGCCGGGCGACGGTGAGTCGCGGCCCCAGGACGCTCCGCATGGCCTCCTCGCCCGCCCGCTTGCTGGCGGAATAGTGCGAGAGTTCCGGTTCGCGGGCGGTCAGGCTGGAGATCAGGACAACATGCCGCGCCTCGCGAGCCGCCACGGCGACGCGGCGGGCGCCCTCCACGTTCACCGAATCGAATTCCGCCCGGGTTCTCGCCTTGACGAGGCCGGCGCCGTGGATGACCACGTCCGCCCCCGCGCAAAGCCGACCGAGGGCAACCTCGTCGGCGACATCGCCGGGTATCACCTCGGGCGCCACGTCGCGCCAAAGGGGGTCGATCGGGTCGCGGCGGGCGAGGATTCGTACGCGCCAGCCGTCTGCGGCAAGGGCGCGGACCACCTGGCGACCCAGGAATCCGGTCGCCCCGGTGACCGCCGCCAAGCGGGCGCCCGTCGGGCCGCCGCTCAGGCCGGCTCCTCCTGCCTGAAGGCACCGGCCAGGAACAGCGCACGGGCCTTGGAGCGGCTGAGCTTGCCGGATGAGGTCTGCGGCAGGGCATTGTGGCCCACCAGCTCCACCTGCGCTTCGACGCCGTGACGGGCGCGGAGAAGGGCGGCGACATCCTCCGTGAGCCCGCGGCGCACCTGCGGATCGCTGGAGCGGGACTGCACCAGCACCACCAGCTGCTCGCCCTCGTCGCGGTCGACGGAGAAAGCCGCAACGTCACCGCTGCGCAGTTTCTCGATCTCGGATTCTGCCGACCATTCAAGATCCTGCGGCCAGACGTTGCGACCGTTGAGGAGGATCAGGTCCTTGGCCCGGCCGGTGGGCACGACTTGTCCGTCGACCAGGTAGCCGAGGTCCCCGGTGTCCAGCCATCCGTCACGACCCAGCACCGCCGCCGTCGCCCGCGGATCGCCGTAATACTCGCGCATCAGGCTGGGCCCGCGCACGAAGATGCGCCCGACACGCCGCTCCGGCAGCACCGCGCCGGCCTCGTCGCGCACGTCCAGTTCATGGCCCGGCAATACCGCTCCACAACGCACGAAGGCCCGGGACCGCACGCCGGCGCCCTCGACGACACCGCCATCCTTCTCCAGCCGGTCGACATCGATGGTGTCGAAGATGAGCCCCTTGCCAAGTGGCGCCATCGAAAGCCCCAGCGTCGCTTCGGCCATGCCGTAGCTGGCCACGAAGGCGGTGGCCTTGAATCCGGCCTGGGCGTAGCGCTCGGCAAAGGCGAGCAGTGGGGCGGGGCGCACCATGTCGCCGCCGCAGCCGGCCACGCGCCATTGCGACAGGTCCAGGCCCTCGCGGGAGCCGTCCCCGCGGCGGGCGCACAGTTCGTAGCCGAAGCTGGGGCTGTAGGAGATGGTGCCGCCGTTCTTGGAGATGAGATCGAGCCAGAGCAGGGGGCGACGCACGAAGGCGCCGGTCGGCATCAGGTCGATGGACATCTGCACCGACAGCGGCATCAGCAGGAATCCGACCAGCCCCATGTCATGGTAGAGCGGCAGCCACGAGACCGCCCGGTCAGCCGCCGTCGTGCATAGGCCGCCGCTGGTGGAGGCCAGGGCGTTGGCCATCAGGGCGCGGTGGGTGCAGAGCACCCCGGTCGGATTGCGGGTGCTGCCCGAGGAGAACTGTACGTAGCAGGCGTCGTCCGGGGCCGGCGCGGGCAGTTCGGCGGAGGTGGCCTGCGGCAGGTCCGCAACCTGCCCGCAGATTCGCACGCCATTGGCGTCGGCGGCCGCCTGCAACCAGGGCAACAGGCTTTCTGGCCCGAACACGGCGGCGGCCTTGGCCGAGCCCAGCATGCGGCCGACTTGTTCGACGTAGGCGTCGCGGCCGCCGAGAGGAGCCGGCAGGGGCAGGGGCGCGGGGATCAGCCTGGCGTACTGGCAGGCAAAGAAGGCGGTGACGAAGTCGGCGTCGGTTTCGGCCACCAGACCTACGCGGTCGAGGGGTTTCAGGCCGCTGGCCAGCAGGCGCGCGGCCAGGGCGCGGGCGCGCGTGCGCAATTCCGCATACGGCATGGCCTCGATGAGCTCGCCGCGCAGGCCGTAGAGATTGACGCCGGTCGGCCCCGCGGCGGCGAAGTCCAGCGCCTCGGTAAGGGTCGCAAAGCCGCCCGGATGGTAGCGGCGGTCAGGAGCGGTTGGTGTCGGAGTCAAACTTCGCCTTCCAGTCGTTCAGCGGTTGCGGGCGGCGGCGCGGGCGCCACCGGCCGATTCCCGTTCTCTTTCAGGATGAACCACAACATGCCCAGGGCAAGGGCGCCGGCCGCGGCCACCAGGCCCGCGCCCGCGCCTATAAGGCCGAACGCGGTCACGAGCCAAGGCAGTATGCCGAGGAAGAGGGCTCCCACCGCCAATCTGACCCGCACCGCAAGGCCGGGCTTGCCCAGCGAGATCAGCATCGGCTCCAGCGGCAGGGCCAGGATGCCGATGACCGCCGCGCCCACCTGCCAGGTCATCACCACCGCGGCCGGCGCGAACCCCGCGCCCATGACCGAGGCGAGGATCGGCGGGCCCGCGAAGATGCTGACGGCCAGGAGGACCGCGCCGAGACCTCCGCCCAGGAGCCCCACCTGAGTCGCTAGGCGCCACATGGCGGCATAACGATGTTCGGAGCGCAGCCGCGCCAGTTCCGGATACAGCGCGGGGGTCAGCAGCTTGGCGGGCTTGGCGATGGCGTCAGCCACCTGTCGCCCGACGCGCCAGAACGCAGCCTGCGCCGGCCCCACCAGGGCCCCGACGATCAGGGTCGCGGCGTGAGTGAAGGCCACCTCCAGGGTGGTTGTCAGGTTGGTGTTCCAGGCGAAGCGCCAGACGCCGGGCATGCCTGCGCTCAGGGAACCGCGCCACGAGAAGTCGTCCAGCAGCTTGCGCCGGCGAAGCTCGCCCAGCGCCGCGCCGGCGAGATAGAGCCAGCTTCCGACGGTGCCGACGGCGAAGGCGATCATGAAGCCTGTGAGGTTCGGCATCCACAGCCACGCCCCGACGCTGGCCACCATGCGCAGGAGGGCGATCAGGGCGGCCTGGCGGGCCATGACGTCGAACCGGTCGAAGATGCGCAGCAGGCCCACCGGGGTGGCCGAGACCATGAAGGCGATGGTCAGCATGAACAGCGCCGCCCCGGGCGCCTCTTCGGCCGTCCAACCGAGATGACCGGCGAACAGGAAGCAGCCCGCAATTCCCACGACGATCCCCAGCACCGTCGATGCGAGGTCCAGCACCAGGGTGAAGCGCAGCACCTGCTGGAAGGGTCGCACCTGCCCGGCGTCCAGCGGCTGGGAGCCGTAGTGGATGATCGTCTGCCAGGACTGGAACTTCACCACGTCGCCCAGGAACTGCGCGAAGGCCTGAATCAGCACCAGGACGCCCAGTTCGCGCACGCCCAGCGCCCGCGCGGCGATCGCCATGTAGCCCAGGCTCAAGACCGCATTGACGAGCCGGCCGCCCAGCAGCATGCCCGCATTGGTCACGACCCGTTTCAGGATCGGCCGCACGCCGGCAATCAGCTCCGCCTGGGATGCGCTCATGCGCCTGAAACTACCCTAACGCTGTGACAACCGCCCACCCGCGGCGCGCCTGACTACCCCCTATCACGCTCCCGCGCCAAGCTCTGTGCGGCGCTCCGGCGCGGGTCCCACAAGGGCAAGGCGAATCCGACCCGGGTGAGGTGAGCGCCGCTCTTGAGGTCGAACAGGCAGCCCAACCGCAGCTCGATGGCCGGCTTTTCCAACTCGGTGCTCAGGGTCGCGCCGGCGAAGTGCTCGCGCTCGCCGCCGAAACCGCCGCCGCCTCCGCCCTCCACCGCAGCCGCCCATCGCAACCCGAGGGTCCGCTGCACGCGCCACGCGTAGACGAGGCTCGCCTCACGGCTCTCCTGCTCGAGCCCGAGGTTCCCGTCGACGCGCCAGGCGCCCGCCTCGTGGCTGCCGAACAGGAACACCTCGCCGCGGAGTTCGCCGTGTGAGGGGTCGACACCGGCCTCCGC
>NZ_CADEGK010000199.1 GCF_902826855.1 uncultured Phenylobacterium sp.
AGGACGCGCGTGAATTCCTCGGCCTTGAACCCGTCGTCGACGATCTTCCCGTTCAGCCGCGCCGAGCCGCCCAGCAGCGGCGCCTCCACCGAACCGGAGCCGTTCCAGAACAGGCCGTCGCCCTCGCCGTCGAAACCGGTCAGCACTGGCGGGGCGCCGGGCGTGAAGCGCACGCCCCTGCCGGCGCCCGCCGTGTCGTCGAAGCCGCGGGCCGCGCGGCCGGACACTTCCCACTTGATCTCACCGATGGAGCCGGATCCCTCGATGCGCAGTTGGCCCTGGTTGCGGCCGTCGTCCATGCGGTTGTTGGCCACCGCCAGCACGCCGCGCAGGCCGCCGTCCTGCCGCTGGACGACGTTGGCCAACACCGTCTTGCCCTGCATGTCGATGCCGGGCGCGCCGCCTCGGATGACCTCGATGCGCGCGACCTTCCCGGCCGGTATGCGAACCAGGATCTCCTGCAGGGTGTCGGTCTTGCTGGCCGGGCGCTGGCCGTCGATCAGCACGTTGCCCGCCGCGCCCTCGAAGCCGCGCACCACGGCGCCGTTGTCGACTGAGAAGCCCGGGATGCGGGCCAGCATGTCGAAGGCCGTGGCGGGCTGCTGCGCGGCGAAGAACTCCGGACCGAAGCTGGTCACGCCTTGTTCGGCCGGCGCGGCCACGACCGCCGCCGCGGCAGCCTGGGCCAGAAGGCTGGCGATCAGCATAGGCGTACTCTCCCCAAGTGGACGCTTAGTGCCGCGGGTCGCCTGTCGCAGGCCAATTAATTGCCGGTAACGCGGATCGGATTTCCGGATCCGCGCCGCCATTAGATTGACAGATGTAACCCATACGTTCGCCTTACGCCCCCAAAGCGCGGCTGTATGTGCGGTGAAGAATCGAGGAGGCCAGCGCGCGATCGCGGCGAGCTTGGCGCTCGTCACCGCCTCTGCGGAGGAGAAGCGGCTTCGGGACCGCTGCGTCCGATCCAAGGCGGTCGCCCAGGCCATGTCGCCAATGCGAACCCAAGGCGGAGATCGTGCGCCTGCGGCCGGCGAACGAGCGGCTTTGAGCCTAGGTGGGCCACTCGTCGAACTGTGGCGAGCCGTCGGCGATGACCTCCCAGCGCACCTTGGAGCCCACGAAGATGTGCCCGGAGATGGCCACGTCCGGGTCGCCGTCCAGCGCGCCGGCCGGGATCAGCACCCGCTGGCCATCGCGCAGGATATGAGGCGTGGGACAGCCGCAGGTCCGGCAGAACAGGCTCTTCCAGCCGGTGGGCGTGGCGTAGACTTGGACATTGTCCTCGCCCGCCAACCACTCGAATCGGTCGCGGCGGATGTTCAGCACCGCGAGCAGTGGCAGAACCCGACCGGGGCGAGCTTCTCCTTCACGCCGAACCGCACCGCCCCGCAGAGGCAGCCGCCGGTGGCGACGAAGGGCCCCGCCGGCTCGGTCAAACGCTGGTCCCGCCCACCGTCAGGCCGGTGATCTTCAGCGATGGCTGGCCCACGCCCACCGGCACGCTCTGGCCGCCCTTGCCGCAGACGCCGACGCCGGGGTCGAAGTCGAAGTCGTCGCCGATCATGGTCACCCGCGTTAGCGCCGAAGGCCCGTCGCCGATGAGGGTCGCGCCCTTTACCGGCGAGGTGATCTTACCATCTTCGATCAGGTAGGCCTCGGTGCACTGGAACACGAACTTGCCGTTGGTGATGTCCACCTGCCCGCCGCCGAAGTTCGCGCAGTAGAGGCCGCGCTTGGTCGAGGCGATCATCTCCGCCTGCTTGTGCGACCCGGCCAGCATGGCGGTGTTGGTCATCCGCGGCATCGGCATGTGGGCGTAAGACTGTCGCCTGGCGTTGCCCGTGGGCTGGAGGCCCATCAGCCGCGCGCTCATCCGGTCGTGCATATAGCCCACCAGGATGCCGTCCTCGATCAGGATGGTGCGCTCGGTCGGCGTGCCCTCGTCGTCGACCGTGAGCGAGCCGCGGCGGCCCGGGAGGGTCCCATCGTCGAACACCGTGACGCCGGGCGCCGCGACCCGCTCGCCGATGCGGCCGGAGAACGCCGAGGTGCCCTTGCGGTTGAAGTCGCCCTCCAGGCCGTGGCCCACCGCCTCGTGCAGCAGCACGCCGTTCCAGCCGGGACCCAGCACCACGTCCATCTCGCCGGCCGGGCAGGGGATGGCGTCCAGGTTGGTCAGCGCCTGGCGCAGCGCCTCGTCCACCTGGGCCTGCCACTTGTCCGGCGTGATCCAGGTCTCGAAGCCGACGCGGCCGCCGGCGCCGGTGTAGCCGTTCTCCCGCTTGCCATCGCGCTCGACGGTGACCTGGACGTTGATCCGACTGAGGGGACGCACGTCGCGGATCAACCGCCCGTCGGCGCGCAGGATCTCCACCGTGCGCCGCTCGCCGTGCAGCGAGGCCATCACCTGCACGATGCGCGGATCGCGGGCCCGCGCCCAGGCGTCGATCTCCTCCAGCAGCGCGACCTTGTCGGAGAAGCCGGGCGAACTGAGCGGGTTTTCTTCGCCGTAGAGCTTTGCGTTGGTGGCCCGAGGCGCCTCGGCGACCGTACCGGCATAGCCGCGCTTGGCCAGGCGCGCCGACGAGGCCGCTCGGCGGATCGCGGCCTCGGAGATCTCAGAGGCGTGGGCGTAGCCGGCCGTCTCGCCCGCCACCACCCGCAGGCCGAAACCCTCGGTGGCGTCGTAGGCCGCCGACTTCAGGCGCCCGTCGTCGAACAGGAACGATTCGCTCTCGGAGCGCTCGACGAACAACTCCCCATCGTCCGCGCCCTGCAGCGCATCGCTCAGGATATCGCCGGCGCGGGCGGGATCGACGCCGGAGGCGTCGAGGATCGAGGGGGCGGGGACGGGAGCGTTCATGCGGGGAAGATAGGGGCTCAGGCGGCGGCCGTCACCCTTGGCTGTCCGCGTCGTCGCGACACGGCAGGCATGGGTCGTGCCCCCAGTTCATCAGGCTCCACCGCCAGCGGGTGGCGGTGACATCGCCCCACGGCCGCTGCGCCAGGTGGCGGCGGCAGTAGCCGATCACGCGTCGCATGTGCCGATAGTCGGCCTCGGTAAGGTCGGCGGTCGCGGTGTCGCGGATAACGAGGATCCTTCGCGCCGACTGCCGCCCCACCGATTCGGTCTCGCCCTTGCGGATCATCCCCACCTTGCGGCTTTCCGGTCCCTCCACCCAGCTCCGCAGAGCGGCCTGTGAAAGGTTGGTCAGGCGCAGGAATTCACGCCGGATTTCGGCCTCCTCATCGGGGCTCAGGTGCATCTGGCGGGCTTTCGCAGAACGAGGTGTGGCCGGAGGGTGCGGTGTAAGGGCCGTGAACGCCTTGGCAAGCCCAAGGGATGCGCGTAATGACCCGCGAAGGGGCCGGTCGGGCGATGCAGGAGAGCATGTCCGCGCGTCCTGTTCGCAGCCGGCGGTGACCACCTTTTCTGGGCGCCGGCGGCCCAGCAGACCGAGGGGACATGAAGTCGAGATTCCACGGATTGCGGACGCGGGCGGCGGGGGCCCTCGCGGGCGCCGGCGCAGCCTTCTGGGGCGCAGCCGCCTGGGCCGAAGAGCTCATCGGCCAGCCGACGAACGGCGCGATCGACATGCAGCGCGGCGTCACGCCGCTGCGCAACGACGCCATCTGGTTCCACAACGTGATCCTGATGCCGGTCATCACCATCATCACGCTGTTCGTCCTGCTGCTGCTGGTCATCGTGGTGGTGCGCTTCAACAAGCGAGCCAACCCGGTGCCGGCGAAGTGGAGCCACAACACCGCCATCGAGGTCGCCTGGACCGTCTTGCCGGTCTTGATCCTGATGGTCATCGCGTTGTTTTCGTTCCGGCTGCTGTTCGACTACAACGACATGCCGAAGCCCGACGTGACCGTGAAGGCCACCGGCTACCAGTGGTACTGGGGTTATGAGTACCCGGACCAGAAGATCGGCGAGTACATCTCCAACATCGAGCCGAAGGAAAAGGCAGAGGCCGCAGGCAAGCCTTACCTGCTGGCCGCAACCGCGCCCATGGTGGTGCCGGTCAACAAGGTGATCCGTGTCCAGGTGACCGGCGCCGACGTGATCCACGCCTGGGCGGTGCCGGCTTTCGGGGTTATCACCGACGCGATCCCCGGCCGTCTGAACGAGACCTGGTTCAAGGCCAACCGCGAGGGCATCTACTACGGCAGCTGCCGCGAACTGTGCGGCGTCGACCACGCCTTCATGCCCATCGAGGTGCATGTGGTGAGCCAGGCCGCGTTCGACGCCTGGGTGGCCGGCAAGGCTCCGAAGCCTGCGCCGGCAGCGGCAGCGGCGGCGCCCGCCGCTGAGGCCGCCGCGACCCCCGCCGCCGCAACCGCGCCTGCCGCGGCCACCCCGGCCGCGCCCGCCGCAACCCCGCCCGCCGCGCCTGCGGCTCCGGCCACGAACTAAGCTGGGACCTGCGTAACATGGCTCATGCCGCCGCCCACGATCATCACGATGATCACGACCACATGCCGGGGTTTTTCACCCGCTGGTTCCTGTCCACGAACCACAAGGACATCGGCACCCTCTACATCCTGTTCGCCATCATGGCGGGCCTGGTCGGGGGGGCGCTTTCCGGACTGATCCGCTGGGAGCTGGCTGAGCCGGGCATCCAGGTCTTCCGCGAGGGGTCGCTGCTCTCACAGATCAAGATCGGCGGGCACAGCCTCATCGAGGCGTCCAAGCATGGCTACAACGTGGTGGTCACCGGCCACGCGCTGATCATGATCTTCTTCATGGTCATGCCCGCGATGATCGGCGGGTTCGGGAACTGGTTCGTGCCGCTGATGATCGGCGCGCCCGACATGGCCTTCCCGCGGATGAACAACATCTCCTTCTGGCTGCTGGTGGCGGCCTGGGTGATGCTGGTGGTCTCGATGTTCGTGCCCGGCGGGCCCGGCAACGGCTTCGGCGGCGGCTGGACGCTCTATCCGCCGCTATCCACCCTGGGCCATACCGGCCCTGCGATGGACTGCGCGATCCTCTCGGTCCACCTGGCCGGCGCCAGCTCCATCCTGGGCGCCATCAACTTCATCACCACGATCTTCAACATGCGCGCGCCGGGCATGACGCTGCACCGGATGCCGCTGTTCGTCTGGTCGATCCTGGTGACCGTGTTCCTGCTGCTGCTCTCGCTGCCCGTCCTGGCCGGCGCGATCACGATGCTGCTCACGGACCGCAACTTCAACACCCACTTCTTCGACGCCGCCGGCGGCGGCGACCCGGTGATGTTCCAGCACCTGTTCTGGTTCTTCGGTCACCCTGAGGTGTACATCCTGATCCTGCCCGGCTTCGGCATGATCTCCCACATCGTCGCCACCTTCAGCCGCAAGCCCGTGTTCGGCTACCTGGCCATGGCCTATGCCATGGTGGCCATCGGCTTCATCGGCTTCGTGGTGTGGGCCCACCACATGTACACGGTCGGCATGGGCATCGAGCTGCGGGCCTACTTCGTGGCGGCCACCATGGTCATCGCGGTGCCGACGGGGGTGAAGGTGTTCAGCTGGATCGCCACGATGTGGGGCGGGTCGATCGACTTCAAGACGCCCATGCTGTGGGCGATCGGCTTCATCTTCCTGTTCACCGTGGGCGGGGTGACCGGCGTGGTCCTGGCCAACGCCGCCGTCGACTACCAGGTGCACGACACCTACTACGTGGTCGCCCACTTCCACTACGTGCTCAGCCTCGGCGCCGTGTTCGCGATCTTCGCCGGCTTCTACTACTGGTTCGAGAAGATGTGGGGCGTGAAGTACAACGAAGCCCTGGGCGCCGCGCACTTCTGGATCATGTTCGTCGGCGTGAACCTGGTGTTCTTCCCCCAGCACTTCCTGGGCCTGCAGGGGATGCCGCGCCGCTACGTCGACTACGAGGTCGCCTTCTCCTACTGGAACAAGGTTTCTTCGATCGGCTACGTGATCACGGCCGTCGGGGTGTTGGTGTTCCTGCTGGTCCTGGTGGAATCGATGATCCGCCGCCGGAAGGCCGAGGCCAATCCGTGGGGCGAGGGCGCCACGACGCTGGAGTGGACGCTGCCGTCACCGCCGCCGTTCCACCAGTTCAACGAACTTCCGGTGATCAAGCCCGACGCCCACCACTAGGGCGGGGTCCGCCGGACCGGACATTCGGGGGGCGCGTTCCAAGCGGGGCGCGCCCTTCGATCATTCTGAGAGTATAGATCGATGGCCATGATGGCCCAGACCGCAACTCGCACACCGGCCCGCTGGCAAGACTTCGTCCTGCTGCTGAAGCCGCGCGTCATGTCGCTGGTGGTGTTCACGGCCCTCACCGGCCTGGTCTGCGCCGGCCAGCCGGTGAACCCGATCCTGGCGTCCGTGGCGATCCTCTGCATCGCAGTGGGGGCGGGCGCTTCGGGCGCGCTCAACATGTGGTACGATGCCGACATCGACCGTCAGATGCGCCGTACCCGCGGCCGACCGGTGCCCGCCGGCAAGGTGCAGGGCGCTGATGCGCTCGCCTTGGGCGTGGTGCTGTCGCTGTTCTCCGTGATGCTGATGGGGATGGCGCTGAACTGGCTGGCGGCCGGCCTGCTGGCCTTCACCATCGTCTTCTACGCGGTGGTCTACACCATGTGGCTGAAGCGCTGGACAGCGCAGAACATCGTCATCGGCGGCCTTGCCGGGGCGCTGCCGCCGGTGATCGGCTGGGCCGCAGCTTCAGGGACCACGCCGCTGAACGCCTGGCTCCTCTGCGCAATCATCTTCATGTGGACCCCGCCGCACTTCTGGGCGCTCTCGCTGTACACCTCCGAGGACTACGCCAAGGCTGGCGTGCCGATGATGCCGGTGGTCAAGGGCGCGGCCTCCACGCGCCTGCAGATTCTGGTCTACAGCCTGCTCCTCATCCCCATCTGCCTGGCGCCGGCCGCTACCGGACTCGGCGGGCCGGTCTATCTGGGCGTGGCGAGCGTGGGCGGGGCGGTGTTCCTCCTGCTGGCCTGGCGGCTCTACCTCAGTCACGCGGGCGATGCGGCCGACCCGCGCAACGACGACGGGCTCTACGACGTGCGCGCAGGCGCGAGCGACGCACGCAACCTGTTCGCCTTCTCGATCCTCTACCTCAGCCTGTTGTTCGCCACCCTCCTGGGCGAGCACCTGGCGGGCGTCAGGCCTCTGGAGCTGTTGCGATGAGCGATCCCTCACATGAGGGCGATGATTTCGCCAAGGCCCGGCGAGGCCGCAATATCGCGCTCGCCCTGGGTCTCATCGTCTTCGTGATCCTCGTCTTTGTGGTCACGATCGAGAAGCTGGGAGCCAGTGTTGCGAACAGACCCTTCTGACCCCTCCAAGCCCGGTCCGGCCCAGAAGCGCAACGCGCGCGTGGCGCTGATCTGCGCCGGCGGCATCGCGGTGATGACGGGGGCGTCCTTTGCGGCGGTGCCGCTGTACCGGGCCTTCTGCCAGCTGACCGGCTTCGACGGGACCACGCGCCGCGCCGACGCGGCCTCCGACACCGTGCTCGACAAGACCATCACGGTGCGTTTCGACGCCAACGTGCGCGACCTGCCGTGGACCTTCACCGCACAGCAGACCTCCCAGGTCGCCAAGATCGGCGAGACCAAGCTGGCCTTCTTCAAGGTGACCAACAATTCCGACCGCCCGGTGACCGCGCGGGCGACCTACAACGTGGTGCCGGAGCAGGCCGGGGTGTATTTCCAGAAGCTGCAGTGCTTCTGTTTCGACGACCAGACCATCGCCGCCGGCGCCACCATCGAGGTGCCGGTCCTCTACTTCATCGATCCGAAGTACGCCTCCGACATCAACACCAAGGGCAAGCCCGAGGTGACCCTCAGCTACACCTTCTTCCCGTCGGTTACGAAGCAGGCTGAGGCCGCGAAGGGCGACAGGAAAGGCTGAGAACCTTGCTCTCCTGACGGATGAGGGACCCGCACACGCGGCGCGGCGCGCCGGAGCGCGGTCCAAAGTGGCGCGCCTGCGGTGCGCGCCCATTGCCTGGACGGATCGCCACCCCGTATCCGATGCCTGTGACGGGCGCTTTCTCCTGCAAGGG
>NZ_CADEGK010000200.1 GCF_902826855.1 uncultured Phenylobacterium sp.
GACGCCATGGGGATGGATCTGTCCTCCGACTTCATCGCCCTGGCTCGCGAGCGACTTACAAGCGACCCCTACTTGAAGTGTTCCGCAGACGACGCTGCGCGGGCCTATCTGGTGCACGATTTCGAGCGCGACGCGTTGCCCGAGGAGCTGCAAGGAACGTTCGACGCTATCATCCTTGAGAGCTGTCTTCACCACTTCTTCGACCCTATCGCGGCCATGCAACACGTTGCTGGAGGGCTGTCACCGGTGGGAGTGGTGCTTATTCTCGAGGGCGAGAATCGACAAGGCTCGATAAAGCCTGAGTACATTCAGGTCATGCTTGAGACTGAGACTTTGGAGCGACCCTACCCCCGCTCGTTGCTCCTGGAGATTTTGGAGCATGCGGGGTTGGTCCATGTTGAATTCCTTGGGTCCACCCCTGGCTTCTTTCCCCAAAGCGCGCCCCTATCCGCCCATATGACCGAGTACCTCAGGGACAGCACCAAGGGCAGTAACGTCTGCGTCTGCGCCATGGACGCGGAGGCCTTGCGACGCGTCGTGCCCTCGTACAAGGGACGGCAGGTGGACCCGGCAGACGAGGCGTAGTTCGTCGCGCCCGCGAGGATCCAGTTCGGCGCAGACTCTAAGCACGATCGCTTGCTGCTACGTTGATGAGAGGTGGGTCTTCTGTTCCGGCCCCGTCAGGTGTCCCTGGCCTCTGGACTACAACGGCCTCAAGCAGCCCCGGGGCGGAACGGGCTCGCAGCGACGAGACCAAGCGGCGCCGAGCCGGTTGTAAAGTTCAACGCCCCGGGCGTGCCGATAGCGGCAAACGGGTTGCCGAGACGTCAGTAAGCGCGCCGCTGCTGACCGTCACGTAGTATGGCGATCTCGGCGACAAGTCGATTGTAGGATTTGTCCGGATCGGTCGCCTCTTGTCTCAGAGCGGGGTAGAACTGGGCCGCGCTTGCGCTTCCAGGCCTCGATGGCCGCCTCGGGCGCCCTCGAGGCCATGGCCTTCGACGATCTGCCGATCGTCGACCGGGCGTCATAGGTGAGGTGGCTTCGGCTCACTCGGGAGGCGTTCTGCGTTCTGGGGAGCACCATCTCGGCTTGGTGAGACGATGGAACCCTCTAGGGAGCAATGCCGCTCTCGCTCAGGAAGCCTTGAAGATCACCCAACATGACCGCGGTCCCGACGACCAGCTGAACCTGTCCCCGAAGCTCCTTGAGAAGGAGCCCTATCGGCTGTCCGTCCAACTCGTCGAGCATGGCCTTTGAAGCGGGCGAGAGCGGCGCCATCTTGCTGACGGCGACGCCGATCACTTCACCGGTTTCGACGAGGACCACAGGCCCCCCGGAGTTTCCTTGGTTGATCGCGGCGTTGAGCACCCATTGGGGGCGGCGGCCGCCAGCAGTCGCCGTGTACGTCAGTCCAGCGACATACCCCGCCCCGAATAACGGCGGCGCGTCATTGTAGCCGCCGGGGAAGCCCCAAAAAGCGATTTGAGACCCGACTTCCACGGAAGTGGCGGCTGAAATCGAAAAGAGCGGGGCGCGGATCCGGGTCGTGGGCGCGATCAGGGCGAGGTCGCGCACCCTATCGGCGCGCAGGACTTCGCCGACGACTTCATTGTTGTTCGGCAGCCGCAAAGTCACCTGTTGGCAGCCACGCACGACATGTTCGGACGAGATGACGTTTCCGCTGCGATGCAGAAAGCCGCTACCCTCCGACTGGGTCGCCGAGCAGATGACGCGGAAGACGGATGCGATGCCGGCGCGCCGGGAGGTCTGTGCCACAGTGGGTGCGGATGAGGGAAGGGGGCTCTCGGCCAGCGCAGGCGTAGCTGCAAGGAAAGTTACCAAGACGGCGATGGCGCCAAAGACCCTCATCTGGACTCCTCCGCGAGAGGGCCACGTTTCGCTCACCGGCGACGTTGGCACTAGCGCCAATCAGGCTCTCGGACGTCTTGTCTCAGAGCGAGCCAAGGTTGGAGCGCTTCAGCGTGGGCGCGTCCAGCGCGCGGACTCAGCCCCTCGGCGCGGCAGGCCTGCACCACGTCGAGGTCGCGGAATGGACCGCGTCGGGAAGCCGCGCCGGACCAGTTTCAAGGGCTGCGGGAGGACGACGGACTTTGCGCAGCGTGTGGCGGGATCCGCCCCCAATCCCTCGGCGGCTTGGCAAGACTCGCCGATCATGGCGTATCTTTGCGAGATCGCCCGCGCTTCATGCGCTGGAGCGCGGCCAGTGATGGGGCCAATCCGCGTAGACCGTTCAAGGAGTCGCTCGCCATGGCCGAGGAGCCGCCGGACCAGATCGACTGGGGCAAGGGGAACGATGTTGGCGATCCGCCCCAACACGCCATCCGCGTCTATACGAACCGGCTTGGTGAAGTTGTTGTCGCGCAAGACTCCAGCGATCCGCTAGGTGGCGACTTCCCAATCATCGTCATTAGGCGCGAGGATTTGCGAACCGTCATCGAGGCGCTTACCCGCGAGGCCGACCTCGCGCCCGCAGCAGTCTAGTGTCCTGACTCAGAAGTTCGCGGACTCGATATCGACTCAGTCGTGACAGACTCTCCTGGCTTGGGGAGGCTGGGGCGATGACGGGGCGAGAATTGGCGGCGGTTGATCGCAGGCCAGGATCTCCTTGCCGGAGAACAGGATCTCCTTGCCGGAGAACAGGATCTCCTTGCCGGAGAAGTAGCCGCGGTCGGCCAGCATCTTGAGGGTGCCCGCGCCCATGGCGGCCTTCGCCTCCTGCCCCGGCCGCTGGTCGGCATGGCCCATGCGTCGGGATCGGTGAGCGAGACCAGGCCGTCCGGCGACGCCGCCACATGGGCCTCCATCGCCTTCAGCGGCTGCATCTGGGCGCGCAGAGTTTCGATTGCCTTTCAGCTTCCCGGCCCGCGCCTCGGCGGCTTCGCCCTCCTGGCGGTCGGCGGTGTCGAGGTCAGCCAGGTGGCCGGCGATGTGCTCGAGGGTGGCTCTCTACGCAGACGATGCGACGGCGATTGTTGAGTGGCGAGGATTGCTCAGCGCCGAGGCTCCGACCTTCGGCGACCGGGCGTCAATCCTCGTGGGATACGGCTGCGAGCCTCGACAGGTCGACTGGCTTAGCGCCTGGCAGATGACAGCCCACTTGGATGGCCGCCACATAAGCCCGCTACACCGCCCGGCATTGCACCGCCAGAGCGGGCCTTCGGCCCGCTCTCTTCGATGTGCTCCAGCCGCTTCAGCGCCGCCTGGCCGAGCGCGCCGCGCGTTGTCGCGTACCGTTGATCGGATTCCTCAGCCCTCAAGTTCCTCAAGGAAGCGACCGACCTGGCGAGCTGCACCAGCATCGCAGCCGAAACACGCGTCTGGCCAGTTTCGTATTCGTGCACCCTGCTGAAGGCTGACGCCGCACCGGTCCGCCACCTGTGCGAGCGTCAAGCCAAGCTCGCGCCGCCGCAGGCCGGCCTCTTGCCGATGGTCGAGTTCAGATCTTCGCGAGTCATCCCGCCAAGTTGGTTGAGCAAACTGAACGTTTCATGCACCCACACCGCTGACCCGCCCTGCGCGCTCAATCTGAGGTTGAGGTGGGCTCGGTGGGCCGCAGGGAACTCCAGACAATCTGAACACCTGCGAGTTCGGCCTTCACCGGCTGGCGAAGGTCATGTTGGGCTTCAAACTTCAGGCCCGCCATGTCGCCGCGCCGCCATCTGACCACAGCGTCACAGGCGACACCCCGGCCAGTATCCACCAACACCAGCCGCGCCGGCAACTGGTACAACGCCCCGACCTCCACCTTGGCCCCCACGCCCGACCGGTCCCGGATGGTGCAATCGGCCCAAATTGCGAGATCGGGACCATAGAAGATTCGCGCAGACGCCTGGATGGGCGCGCGCTCTTCGATCCTGCGTTCCGGCTGTGTACGGCTGTCTATCATGACCGTCTTATAAGCCGATCCCGCCGCCGGAACCGTAAAGTCCAACGCGGCGAGTCGCCGCGCGACGAACTGGTCGTCCGCGCTTAAGCCCGCACGTCCAGGCCACGAAGAAGGAGAGTGCCGTCGCAGCTTTCAAGGGGCCGTGGCCTGCTACACAAACCTCGACGTCACTGTCACCCGGGTGACGACCGACAACGGTTCCAGCTACAGATTCCCACGCTTCCGCGACACCTGCGCCGCCCTCGGCCTCAGGCACATCCGCACCAAGCCCTGCATGCCAAAGACCAACGGCAAGGCCGAGTGCTTCATCCAGACAGCCCCCGCGCGAGTGGGCCTACGCCCAGACTTACCAGACCTCAGACCACCGAACCGCCGAGCTGCCGACCTGGCTGCACCGCTACAACTGGCATCGCCCACACGGCGGGATAAAGTCACAGACACCCATCAGCCGTCTCGGCATGGACGCGGACAACCTATTGAGGCTCCACACCTAGGACAGGTCGCCCTCGACCATGATGACACGTCCGGCGGCCTGCCCGGCGACGCCGGAGACGCCGCCGCGATCGAGGCCGCGCAGGTGGGCGGCAAGCTGATCGACCGCGAGCTGGACGTCCGCCCCACCCTTCGCCCGCGTCCCGGCGCCAGGGTGCTCGTCTTCATCACCAAAGACCTGATCTTGGCGTTACCGCCCATGATCGGACCCTCACATCGTCATCTCTTCGCGGCGGCGATCGTGGCGGGCGCGTGTACGGCCTGCTCGCGGGCGCAGCCCGCGTCCTGGTTGGTCAACGAGACGGCCAGCCTGCCGCGCGGGTTCTACCTGCTGACGGCCACGCCGGTGTCGCGGGCGCGATCGTCGCTGTGACCCCACCGCCATCGGCGCGTCGGTGTCTCACGGGGCTGGGTGCGCCGCCGGGCGCGCGGCTCCTGAAGCGGGTGGCGGCCATGCGCGGTGAGGCAGTCTGCCGCCGAGGCCGGCAGCTGACCTGGCCGAGCGGCGCGGTGACGGCCTTGTCCCTCGACCGACGCGGCCCGCGCTTGCCAGGGCCGCCGGCCGCTGCAAGCCGACGAGATCCTGGTCCTGGGCGACACCCCCAACAGCTTCGACAGCTGCTCCTTTGGACCGGTTCGGCCTGCCGGGATCGACGGCGCCTGCAGGGGAGATCTGGCGATGGTGAACCTTGGCGGCTGTGGTGCGCCATCGCTGCGCGCCTCACCGGACCGGCCTCAGGCGCGGAGCCCGATTGGGCGCGCGCCGGCGCGACATCTTCGCGGCAACGCTGCCGCCGGCCCGAGGGCTGTCGAAGCACCCGCGACGTCGGCCCAGCTTCCCCCGCGCACCCAACCGCTCGACGCCGCCGTCAACGAGGCCGCCGCCAGCCGCTATCGCCAAGCTGCTACACGCCCTGGTCACGGTGGAGAGCGCCTACAGCACGAACGCCCTCTCACCGGAGGGCGCCGCGGGTCTCACTCAGCTGATGCCAGCGACCGCCAAGGACCTGGGCGTCACCGATCGGTTCAACCCCTCGGCCAACCTGTCGCCCGGGCCGGACTATCTGGCGCGCCAAATCCTGCGCTTCGGTGACCTCAGCCTGGCCCTGGCTGCTACAACGCCGGCCCCGACCGCGCCGCCCGTGTGGACGGGTCCCGAACTTCCCAGAAAACCAGGCCTACGGTGACCGCAGTCGTCGATGCTACCTCACCCTCGCAGCGGGGCGATCCGTGCGGACGCGCGGCGATTGCCGGAAAGCAAGCCGTGAGCGATCTCTAGGTTCCACCTCGCCCTTGGCTGACGAGGACGATGAAGACCTCCTGACGTGCGCTGAGGCTCGGCCTACCTCGCCCGCTTCCATGTCCGCATGAAGCCGGCGACGCTGGCCGCATCTGGTCGGTGGGCCAAATGGTCCGCCTTGTAGGCACATCCGCCGCAAGCCCTTCTATCCGCGGGGAGAGCTCCGACATTGGGCATTGCGCCAGCGGACCGGCCTGAGGGCTACGCGCGCCCCCATGGGCGCCGCCGCGTCCGAGACGCGGTGAGCGATGTCGCCTTGGAAGGCCTTCCTCGACCCGGGTGCCCGCGGCGGTCGCTTCCTTCCGGTGGAACGCGGCGCTGGACAGCGTCGGATCTTCGCCGCCGCCCGCGCCATGGGTCGCGGCCCCTGGCGCCATTTGAGCTCGAAGCGAGCGCGCTGGACGATTTGCGAAGGGCTCGAGGCTGAGTGGCGACATTGGTTGAGATGTCGCCGTAACCCACAAGGGCAAGCGCGGCGGTGATAAGCAACATCTCCCTCTCTCATCGGGCCGTTGTTCGACAGGATTGCAGTCTCTAAACCATTAGACAGTTTCCGGCCTCCAACCTACTGTCTGGCTTCGCCATAGCGCGTGCAGTTCGCCCTTACGGTGGCGACCCGGTCCGGCGGCCGTGCTGGGCAGGTTGGGACACGGCCCCGGAGGGGATCGTTTCGTGTATTTCGAATGCGCCACGACGGCATCGTTGATCAAGACCCTGGCGATCGCACAGTCGGGCGACATCATCCTCCTTGCGCCGGGCCACTATGGTCAGGTCTGGCTCCAAAACCTGCACTTCTCGGGTCAGGTCATGATTGCGTCCCAGGATGGGAATGATCAGGCGGTCATCGAATTCCTGAACATCCGCAACTCGTCAGGGTTGACGTTCAGCGGGATCGAGATCGGGATGGAGGCGGGCGGCGGCCAAGGGGTACGAGTGACCAGCTCGACCAACATCCGCCTGGACGAGATGAATATCCACGGGGTGCTCGACGGTGATCCCAGCTACGACGGGACCGGCGTCCTGGTGGAGGACAGCAGCAATGTCAGCATTACGGGAAACGGGTTTCACGACATCACGTCCGGGGTCGGTCACAAGAACACGAACGGGCTGACGATCAGCGACAACGACTTCCGGTTGCTCCGCGCGGACGGCATCGCCGGCAACGACTCCGACAATGTGGTCATCTCCGGCAACCACTTCACGAACTTCTTTCCGCTGGCGACCGATCATGCGGACGCGATCCAGTTCTGGCAGACCGCGCAGTCCGTCACGACCAATATTACAATTACCGAGAATGTGATCGTGCGTGGCGAGGGCGAGAAGATCCAGGGGATCTTCATGACCGCGTCGACCCTGGGCTACGAAGACATGGTGATCGCGGGAAACGCCATCGTGGGCGGCCTGTACCATGGCATCACCGTGGCCAAGGTCACCGATCTGGAGATCCACGACAACCTCGTCCTGGCCTATGACGACCTGACGTCCTGGATCCTCGTCCAGAACTCCAATGATGTGCGCGTCACGGACAACCAGGTCACTTCGATCAGCGTTTCGGGCGGCTCCACGCGCAATGTCGACGTCGTCCAGAGCGGCAACGTGATCGTGGGCAAGGCCGCGGTCGGCGATGCGAGCGCGTTGGAGGCGTGGAGCTTGGCCCACACGGCCTATGTCGCTGGCCCGCGCGATGCGGGCGGTCTCGACGGCGCCGAAACCACCATGCCGGACTATGGCCTCGCTGACGCGACCACCTCGGTGGCGACGCTGGCCTACCAGTTCTTCACGGGGAAGATCCCGACGGCGGCAGGTCTGGATTATCTGGTGTCGCCGAGCGGGCCGAACCCGAACAACCTGAACTCGGCCTACTACCAGGACTTCAACATCGAGAACCGCTACATCAACTTCGCGGTGAACCTGGGCAAGCTGGGCGAGGGCAGGGACGGCTTTGTCTCGGCGTACGGAGGCCTCACCCTCGAGCAGGCCACCAAGAAGGCCTATGGGGTGATCTTCGGCGCGGAGCCCACCAACGCCAAGGTGGATCAGCTGCTGGATGCGACCTTCGTCATCAGCGGCCAGACGCTCAGCCGGGCGGACTACTTCGCCCTCTATGGCGGCGATGGCCTGAACGGCATCGGGACCAAGGCCGCCGTGGTCGGCTTCCTGCTCGTGGAGGCCGAGAAAGCCGATCTCGGCGTCTACGCCAAGTCGAACGCCGCCTTCCTCACCGACCTCGCCGACGGCGCCGCCTACAACGTCGACCTCATCGGGGCCTACTCGAAGCCCGAGTACACATACCTCGGCGG
>NZ_CADEGK010000201.1:0-6029 GCF_902826855.1 uncultured Phenylobacterium sp.
GTTGGCGTCAAGGATGGAGACCAAGGCCCGACTGTAGCCATGCTCCAGCGCCATCAGCGGCGCCCTGCCGGCGTGCGCTTCGTCGCGAATCCGCTCGTAGATCAGCACGTTGGCGTCGACCGCCACCGCGAGCGTGAGGATCAGACCCGCGATGCCGGGGAATGTCAGGGTCGCCTGGAATGCCGACATGATGCCGACGATGAGAAGCACGTTCACAACCAGGGCGATGGCCGCAAACACGCCGAACAGTCCGTAGGCCAGGATGATGAAGACAATGATGGCCACCGCCCCGATGGCGAGGGAGACCACGCCTGCACGGATCGAGTCCGCACCCAGTTCGGCGCCCACAGTTCGCTGTTCCAGCACCTTCAACGGCGCCGGCAACGCGCCGGCCCGCAGCAGGATCGCCAGGTCGTTGGCGGTCTCGACCGTGAAGCTGCCGGTGATGATGCCGGACCCGCCGGGGATCGGGCCGTTGATGGTCGGCGCCGAGATCACCTTGTTGTCCAGCACGATGGCGAAGCGCTTGCCGACGTTGTTGGTGGTGGTCTCGCCGAAGGCCTTGGCGCCCTTGGCGTTGAACCGCAGGCTCACGACCGGGCGCGCACTCTGCTGGTCGAATGTGCCCTGGGCGTCGAGGAGCTGCTCGCCGGTGGTGAAGGTGCGGCGGCGGATCACGTAGTACGGCGCAAATTCGTCGCCCGGAATCAGCATCGAGCCTGGCGGCACCCGACCTTGCTGGGCCTCCACGGGGTCTGCGTTCTCGTCGACCATGTGGAATGTCAGCTTGGCGGTCTGGCCGATGATGTCGCGCAGCTTCTGCGGGTCGCTCTCGCCTGGAGCGGCGATGGCGATCCGCCCCGTGCCCTGCTTGCGGATGTCAGGTTCCTTGGTGCCGAGCTCGTCGATCCGACGGCGGATCACCTCGATGGACTGGTCCACAGCCTTGTTGGCCTGGGCCTCCATCGCGGCGCTGACGAAGGCGACGCGGAGGCGTTGGTCCGGCAGCAGGCTGATCGTGGCGTCACGTCCGCCGCCCGCGCCGGCCAGGGGCGAGCCGACCTCATCGCGCAGGGTCTTGGCGGCCAGGTCCAGCTTCGCCGGATCCGTAATGCGGACATTGACCTCGCCGTTCGCCACGCCAAGGCCCGTGAACTGGATTCCCGCGTTGGTCAGCGCCGCGCGGGTGTCCTCCGTGAGGTTGGTCAGCTTTTCAGCGCGCAGCGCCTTGGCATCGACCTCGTAGAGCAGCGAAGAGCCGCCTTGCAGGTCCAGGCCGAGGTTCAGCGCCCGGCTCGGGACCCAGCCCGGCAGCCCGGCGCGCACGCTGGGAGGCAGCAGGTTCGGCAGGGTGAAGACGATGCCGAAGAGGGTCGCCAGAACGACGACGATGACCTTCCAGCGGGCGACGTTGATCATCGAGGCTAAGCTTCTAGGCCTTGGAATCGTTGGCGGCGGCGGGCTCGCCGCGGGAGCGGACGTCGGAGATCATGCCCTTGACCACCTTGACGGTGACCCCGCTGGCCACCTCCAGCCCGACCTCCTTGTCCTCCACCCGGACCACCTTGCCGATGATGCCGGAACTGAGGACGATCGTGTCGCCACGCTTCAAGCCGCCGATCATCGCGGCGTGCTGCTTGGCCCGCTGCTGCTGCGGGCGAAAGATCAGGAAATAGAACAGGACGATCAGCGGCAGGAAGAACAGCAGCGACCCGAACGGACCTTGCATGAAGCCCTCGGCTCCACCGGTGGCGCCCGCGGCTTGGGCATAGGCGGTGTCGAACATGGTCTCTCCGGAGTGGCGTGCGCCCGCCCCCGCCATATGGGGGTGCGCGAAAGTCGGCGGAAGCTATGCGCAGCGCCCTGGTTTTGCAATGGAACCTAGGGCCGTCTAAGCCAGGGAACGATGAACAGCGATCAGACGCCCCTACTTGCCCGCATCGCCGAGGCCCTGGAACGCCTTGCGCCGCCAGCCCGGGCGGCTGCCGACTTCTCCGCGGCGCGGCTGTTTCGGCACGATCCGGCGAACGGCGCCTTCCACCCGGCGCCCGACTATCCGCTCGAGTTGACGAGCCTGGTGGGCGTCGACCGGCAGAAGGGTCGCTTCGTCGAGAACCTCAAGCGTTTCGCCGCCGGACTCCCGGCCAATCACGCGCTGCTATGGGGCGTGCGCGGCACGGGGAAGAGCTCGCTGGCCAAGGCCGCGTTCATGGCGGTGGCGGACGAAGCCCCGTCCCTGCGGCTGGTGGAGGTGGACCGCGACGAGGTCACTGCCCTGCCCGCCCTGTTCGATATCCTGCGCGCGCGGCCTGAGCGGTTCGTGGTGCTCTGCGACGATCTCTCCTTCGAGGAAGGCGCCAGCGCCGCCAAGGCGCTGAAGTCGGCCCTGGAGGGCGGGGTCTCGGGGCCGCCCGAGAACGTGCTGTTCGTCGCCACCTCCAACCGCCGCCACCTGATGCCCCGTGGCCACGCCGAGGACCGCGGCCTGATCGCCACCGCCGAGGACGCCGAGGAGGAGGTCAGTGTCTCCGACCGCTTCGGACTGTGGATCGGCTTCCCCCCCATGGACCAGCCGACCTACCTCGCGGCGGTCGCGGGCTATGCGCTACGCTACGGTCTGGCGGTCCCCGATCTGGAGCGGCGCGCCCTGCAGTGGGCCCAGTTGCGCGGCGCCCGCTCCGGCCGTGTCGCATGGCAGTTCGTCCGCGATCTGGCGGGTGAGCTGGGCAAGCCCTTGCCGCTCTAACACCCAAAGAAAAAGGGCCGGCGCATCGCACCGGCCCTCTTCCGTAATGCTGAGTAGGCTCAGGCTGCCGCGAGCGAGCCGGCCGACATCTTGCCGCTGCGCTTGTCGCGCTCGAGCTCGAAGCTGACCTTCTGGCCTTCGTTCAGAGAGCCGAGGCCCGCACGTTCCACCGCCGAGATGTGCACGAACACGTCCGCGCCACCTTCATCGGGCTGGATGAAGCCGAAGCCCTTGGTGGGGTTGAACCACTTCACAGTACCTACTGCCATGCTTGTTCCCTTTCCGGGTCGCCAATATTCCGCGTCGCCCATAGGCGCGTGCATCAAATTCTCGGAGAGGGTCGTGGGTAGATTCCGCGGGCCGGAACTCCGAAAAGTCCGCGCGGAAAAGCTCGCGAGCCAGTGCGATATTCGACCTTCAGAGCATACGATATTTGAAACATGGCGCAAGACGACCCTGAAGCAGGTGCTGAAAATCACGACACGGCAAGCGTTTAACTATAGGATGGGCGCTTACGTCCCAGCGATGATCCGACCCGGTCCCGGCGCGAGCCTTGGGGCCCGAAGGAGTTCCACCATGCGAAACGCCCCCGACAGAGCCGTCTTCACCGTGGTCCGCCACGAGACCGGCTGGGCGGTGGAGCATGACGGTGAAGTTCTGGACGCCACGCCGGACAAGGAAGTCGCCAAGGCAGCCGCCAACAAGCGCGCCCGCGCTGCACAGGACGCCGGCAAGCCCTGTCTCGTTCGGGTGACCGGCGAGCACGGCTTCTTCAACGCGGCATGAAGCACATGGCCCGTCCCGCCACCGTCGCCCGCCGCGGCCCGCCCGCAGCCGTCTTCCGCAAGGAGATCGAGGCCGCCGAGGCCGATGGCGTGCATCGCAACGATATGACCCTGCGGTTGACGCTCAGCGACGTCACCGCCCTGAAGCGTGACCGCGACCTTCCGGTGGCCGACATAAGCTTCACGGGCGGCGTGATGCGCTTCCTCGGCGTGAAGGTCGAACAAGGCGGCGTGGCCGAAAGCGCCCTGGACCGCGGAACGTAAGACCGGACGCAACCCAAGCGCGGTGACCTTGCGGACGGCCCGGCCCGAATTGCGCTGTGCGCAGGACGATCCTACGACGGAGAAGCGTCGCGCCCGCCGCCGCAAGTCCGCGCACACCTGACGGGCGGACCCCGCTCTAGCGGAACGGTGCGGCAAGGTACGCCGCCGCATAGTAGCCGTCGGCGGCCCCGGATTTCGTGGGATGGCGGTAGCCGGCGGAGAAACCCAACTCGCCGGCGCCGGTCCGGAGCTTCATGTGCGGGCCGACAGAGACCTCGCGGTGCCTCGAGTTGCGAGTTAGCGAGACCTCCGGACCCAGGGAGACCCTGTCGGACACCTTCCAGAGCACACGCCCCGACCCTGACCAGGTCTGGAAAGGCGTCGCGTAGCGCGCCTGGAGATGGATCTCCGTCCTGCTGTCCGGCGTGATCTGGTACTCGCCGCGAAGCGCGAGGCCAGTCTTCGAGCCACGCGGGCGCGCCGCTGGGTCCGGATTGTCGTGGTCGATATAGGCCAGGCCGACATATCCGGACAGCGTTCCGGCGCCGGCGCGCTTGCGATACCCGACCATGACATCGGCGTCGACGAGGCTCACGTTCCGGTCGAGAAAGCCCGGCGCACTATAGCTGTATTCGCCCCCGGAAATGTCACCGCGTACGGCAAAGCCGCTGTCGTACAGGCTGTTGTCGGCGTTGAACGTCCTCAGGGCTCCAGCATAGCCGCCCGCGTAGTCATTGCTGACCCAGGCTCCCGCCCACGCGTAGCCTGAGGGCGGCGCCCCCTCAGTCGCGGGAGCGGCGGGGGTCGGCGAAGAGCTCGCGGACGACGCGCTTCCCTGCGCGTGGGCGACGCCGGCAAGGACCAGCCCTGCGACAAACGCCACATGGGGCGCAAACGAGCACTTCATACCAACTTCTCCACTTCCAGAACCTCGATGAACAACCCGTCGCGGCGTGCCGGCGTACGGGCCTGGCTCTGGGGAAAACCGGAGAACCTGATGGTCGTACGTCTTACCGTTGCTGGGACGGCAGGCTTGAGCGGAGGAAGCACTTCGACCTCTCGCCAAACCCGCTTGGGGAACAAACCCACGGCGCTCGGCCGAGGGAAGTGGCGGCGGGTCTTGGTCCCGCTGACGCCGCCGATGAGGCCGCGCCGGCCTGCGGGTCCTGCGGCAGCGCGCCAGAGTCGCGCCGCGGCTCCACGGCCCCGGAGACCCCGACCACCTCGGCGGCCGCGGCGGTGTTCGACGCCGCGATCGCAGCGACGGCCAGCGCCATGGCCCAGTAACGCACACTCGTAGCCTTCATGCTCAACCTCCAGCGCAGCAAGCCCTGCTGCTCCCGCCGAAGTTTGGGCGCACAACGTCAATTTTATCTTGTGGTGCATTGCCGCGCTCGCGTCTGGGGCGTCCGCCAGTGCCAGGCGGAGCGGACGATGTCGGAGAGATCCGGGATCAAGGGCCGCCATCCGAGCGCCTCGACCGCGCGCGTGGAATCGCTGATCAGGATCGGCGGATCGCCGTCCTGTCGCGCCCCGATCGAGCACGGCACGGCCGCGTTCGTGACCTCGCGAACAGCCTGGATCACTTCGCGCACCGAATACCCTCGGCCCGTCCCGAGATTGAATGCGCCCGAGACGTTTCCCGCCTCGAGCCCCTGCAGCGCGCGCACATGGGCCGAGGCGAGGTCCGAGACGTGGACGTAATCGCGGACGCAGGTCCCGTCAGGGGTGTCGAAGTCCGCGCCGAGGATCGTGAAGCTGGCGCGTTCTCCTGCGGCGACGGCGAGCGCCAGCGGAATGATGTGCGTCTCGGGATCGTGCAGCTCGCCGATCTCTCCATCCGGATCGCAGCCGGCCGCGTTGAAGTATCGCAGCACCACCCATTTCAGGCCGTGTGAGCGGCCCATGTCCCGCAGCATGGTCTCCACCATGAGCTTCGAGGCGCCGTAGGGGCTGATCGGCGCGGGGGCCGCGTCCTCGGGTATCGGGATCTGCGATGGGGCGCCGAAGATCGCGCAACTGCTGGAGTAGACGATGTTCCTGATCCCAGCGTCCCTCGCCGCCTCGAGCACGATCAAGCCGCCCTGCACGTTGTTGCGGTAGTACTTCGCGGGGTGTGCGATGGACTCTCTGACATAGGCGAACGCGGCGAAATGGATCAGCGCGGCCGGCCGGTATTCCGCCACGACCTCGTCGAGGCGGCTCCGGTCGAGTACGTCCCCATGCTCGAACGG
>NZ_CADEGK010000201.1:6039-7941 GCF_902826855.1 uncultured Phenylobacterium sp.
CCCAGAGGACAGCTGAGACGTGACCATTCACCAGGTTGTCGTAAGCGATCGGCCTGTAGCCCGCGGCCGCGAGGGCCTTGCAGGTGTGCGAGCCGATATAGCCCGCGCCGCCCGTCACGAGGACATTGGCGGTCTCGCGCTCCTGAGGCTTCATTCAGGTCAGCCTCGGCCCGCTGCCCGCGCAGGCCGTTTCACGGCCGGCCACGCGGCAGAACGCCTTTGCCTTCCACGACGCGCCAGCGGGGTCTGCCGAGGCCGTGAGGCCACGGCCACACTTCGTTGTCGTTGAAGTAGATGACCTCCTTCAGCTGGGGAAACTCGGGTCGCGGCGCGGTTACGTCCCCCATCCAGCGGCCCACGTATTCGGGGCTGCCGTCGTACGCGAGCTCGGCGACGGTGATCGGCTTGCCAAAGGGAGCCGTCAGCTCGTAGCCCTGCCTGACGCTCTCGGCGAAGGTGCGCGGCCGGCCGTACTCGATCATGTCGAACTTCTCGAGGCCGAAGACGCTC
Organism: uncultured Phenylobacterium sp.; assembly: GCF_902826855.1. Taxonomy (GTDB): domain Bacteria; phylum Pseudomonadota; class Alphaproteobacteria; order Caulobacterales; family Caulobacteraceae; genus Phenylobacterium. The sequence continues at coordinate 6,550 of NZ_CADEGK010000201.1, forward strand.
AGGCCCACGACATCGACGTAGTCCGCACCCGGATAGTAGTTGGCCAGGGTCTTCTCGCCCCTGGGCGACCACATGTCCTGGCCTTGGAAGTCACCTCGCGGATCAGACCCGCCATTCGCCGGAAGGCGGTGACGAAGTCGGGGCCACGCCACCCCGCCCACGTGAAGCGGCTGTAGGGATTGTCCATCTCCTGGGCCCAACGGATCGTCACCGGGCTCCTGAAGGTCTTCAACACGTCGAGGATCGCGCGCATGTTCATATCGCGCCGGCCGGACAGAACGGCGTTGCGCAGCTGCGCCGGCGTGGTGTTCCAGTTCTGCGCCCACGTCCAAGGCTCGATCGTCACCAGAATGTTGCGGCGCCGCGCCAAGGCGTAGGCGTCCGCGTCCGGCAGGGGTGTCAGATCAACGTCTTCCCAGGGCAGGAAGAGGTGCTCGGTCGCGATGGCGCGCTCATCCTGGAAGTCGCTGTAGGGGTCGTAGGCCCCGAGTTTCAGACTGGCGCCGTGGATGATCGGACGCTTGTCCTTGGGAACGACCGACCCAGCGCCACTGATCTGCGCCAGCGCCGGAGCCCCGACCAGGGCCGGCGCGACAAGGCCTGCACTCAGGGAACTGCGCAGAAGGACTCGCCGCGAAACCTCATTTGCCCCGTCGCCCATGACCACAATCTCGCACCTCTTGTTCGGAAGTGTCGGTGCCCCGGAACGCGGGCTCGCTCATTGATCTCGGTCACACCCATCGAGCAAAGCGTCTTGAGGGGACGGGACCTCTCGCCGGCGCGCCTACGCTCAGCGAGGCCGGCCGGCCTCGGAGCGCCGCTCGTCGCGAAGGTCGCCCGCTGGAGCGTTGGGTCCGAACCCATACCATTCGAAATGCAGCCGGTACGTGAGCTGACGCTGGTGGCCAGCGCCGGCCGGCGTGGCGCGGACTTCCGTGACGGTGAAGGCGCGGATGCCCGCGTTCATGGCCGACAGGCCATGGGCTCCGTTCTCGTACGCCGCGAGCGCAATCAGGGACGCCACGCCGAGCACCGACAGTGCGCTCGTCACGCCGCTGGGATTGAGCGGAAACACCGGCCGGCGGTTCTCGCGCGCGTGTAAGGTCAGGATCAGGATGACGAGGCCGCCGTAACCGGCGGCGTTCGCCAGGTTGAAGATGTAGAAGCCGGCCGCCGTCCCAGGGTCTCCGACCAGCCAGGCGCAGCTCGCCGACAGCGCGGCCAGCATCACGTACGGCGCGATGAACCGGAAAGGGACAGCCTCGGTGTGGCGTACGGCCTTCGGGGTTATGCGGAAGTCGAGCCTACTGCCGGAAACACAGTCCCACACCGCCGTGAGCGATCCGAGCAGCGCCCAGGGCTATCTCCGGAAGATGAAGGCGGTCCCCTCCC
>NZ_CADEGK010000202.1 GCF_902826855.1 uncultured Phenylobacterium sp.
TCGTGGGCGGGCGTCGGCACGATGGTCCCGGTGCGTTCGTCCACGATCAGCTTGGCCTTGGTGGTGACCCGGGTGGCGCGCAGGCTGTCGGCAGCGGCCTTGCCGCGGCCCTCGGCGATGCTCTCAGCGAAGTTCGCGAACAGCACAGTCGCCCAGAGCCACAGCGCCAACTGCAGCGCGAAGCCCCAGTCGCCGCCGGCCGCGATCTCCATGACGGCCGAGACGGTGGCGAGAAGCGCCACGATCCAGGTCGCGAAGATCACGGGATTGCCCAAGAGCTTTCGTGGATCGAGCTTCGCGAACGAGTCGCGCGTGGCTCGGCTGAGGATCGCTGGATTGAGGCCGGTGGCGAGCGTCGAGGCCTTGCGGCGGTTGTCGCCAAGCGGAACGTGAGCGGAGGTCATGACGGTCGGGTCCTGAGGCTCAGCGGGCGACGGCGAGGGCCGCCGGCAGCTGGAAGTGTTCGACGATCGGGCCCAGAGCCAGCGCCGGGAAGAACTGCAGGCCGCCCAGGATCAGGATCACCCCGATCAGGAGGCCCACGAACTGGCCGCTGTTGGTGGGCAGCGTGCCGGCGCTAGGCTCGAGCTTGGGCTTGGCCGCGAGTGCTCCGGCGATAGCGAGCACGGCCACGATGCCGGGGAACCGCCCCAGGAGCATGCCCAGGCCGAGGGTGGTGTTCCACCAGGGCGCGTTGGCGGTCAGGCCGGCGAAGGCCGAGCCGTTGTTCGCCGTCGCCGAGGTGTAGGCGTAGAGGATCTCCGAGAGGCCGTGCGGACCGGAGTTCAGCAAACCCTTCAGCGCCTCGGGCAGCACCGCGGCGACGGCGGAGAATCCCAGCATCGACAGGGGCAGCACGAGAACCACCAGCATCGCGAACTTGATCTCGCGCGCCTCGATCTTCTTGCCCATGTACTCGGGCGTGCGGCCCACCATCAGGCCTGCGACGAACACCGCCAGCAAGGCCATGACGACCATCGACGCCAGGCCGGTGCCGATGCCGCCGGGCAGGATCTCGCCCAGCTGCATGAAGAACATCTGCACCGCGCCGCCCAGCGGCATGTAGCTGGCGTGCATGGAGTTGACCGAGCCATTGGAGGCCCCGGTCGTCACGGCGGCCCAGGCGGCCGATGCCGGCGCGCCGAAGCGGACCTCCTTGCCTTCCATGTTGACGCTGGCGTCGACACCCGCGGCGACCAGGGACGGCGCCGGCTGGGTTTCGGTCCAGTAGAGCGTGGCCGCGCCGGCCGACAGGATGATGGCGGCGGCGACTACGAGCGCGCGCACGTCCTTCTTGGCCATGGCCGATCGTCCGAAGGCGAAGAACGCCGCCCAACCGAGCACATTGATCGAGACGGCCGCGATGAAGTTGGCGAGGGGGTTCGGCCCCTCGAACGGGTGCGACGAGTTCACGTTGAAGATGCCGCCGCCGTTGATGCCGAGCTGCTTGATCGCGAGCTGGCTGGCGGTGGCGTAGAGCGAGATCTTCTGCTGGCCGCCTTCCAGCGTCGTGGCCATGACCGAAGCGTCCAGCGTCTGGGGCACGCCCAGCGCCAGCAGCGCGATCGCGACCACGATCGACAGGGGCAGCAGCACCCACAGCGTCGTGCGCGTCAGGTCGGCCCAGAAGTTGCCCAGGCCCTCCCCGCGATTGGCGAGGAACGCCCGCGCCAGGGCGGCCGCGACGGTCGCGCCGGTGGCGGCGGAGAGGAAGTTCTGCACCGTGAGGCCGGTCATCTGGCTCAGCGTCGACATGGTGGTCTCGCCGCCGTACGACTGCCAGTTGGTGTTGGTGACGAAGCTGACGGCGGTGTTGAAGGCCAGGGGCTCGGACAGCGGGCCGAAGCCCTGAGGGTTCAGCGGCAGGACACCCTGGAGCCGCAGCATCGCGTAGAGCAGGCCGAAGCCCACGGCGTTGAAGGCGAGCAGCGCCGCCGCATAGCCGAACCACCCTTGGCTCTTGCTCGGATCGACGCCGCAGGCGCCGTAGAACAGCTTCTCGACGGGCCGCAGCACGGGGTCGAGCCAGGTCTTCTCGCCGTTCCAGACGCGCGACATGTAGACGCCGATCGGCCAGCCGAGGCCGATCGCGAGTCCGAGAGTGAGGGCGATTTCCGCCCAGCCTTGCCAGTTCATGGAATGGGTCCGTCAGAAGCCGTCAGAAGCGGTCCGGCCGCAGGAGGGCGACCAGCATGTAGCCGCCGATGACCAGGGCGCCCGCGCCCCAGAGCAACATCTCGAGCATCAGAGCCGCCTCAGCGCCGCTGCGAACGCCCCGAACAGCGCAAAGGCCCCAAGGCCGAGCGCGATGTAGATGATGTCGAGCAATGGTCCGCTCCCGCTTCAGGTCGATGGAGCCAGGGGACTACCAAGCGGGGGCGTAAGGGCTCCATTCGGAAGGCCGCACCCAGGCGTAAGGAAAGCATAAGGATCGCGAGCCCGGCCTTGATCGGTATCAACGTTCGGTTGATCGGCGGCGCTGTGCGGCTTGGGCATCTAACCGACCTTGGGAATGCAACCAAAGGCTCAGCTTGAGGCTTCGTCTGATGTGCTTGCCCCGATTGGCCGCGCGGCGGCCGCGGCATTCCCCGTGGCCGCAGGACTCAGCTGGAGAATGGCCATGAGCAAAGAACGTATCGAAGGCGTGACCCAGAAGGGCGTGGGCGCCGTAAAGGAAGCGGTCGGCAAGGCGATCGGCAACGAGCAGATGCAGGTCGAAGGCGTGGCCGACAAGATCGTTGGCTCGGCGAAGGAATCCGCGGGCAAGGTGATCGACGCCGTGCACAAGGCAACCCGGTAGCGCGAGGACAGGTGCGGCCGGCGCAGCCGTCGACCGCGCCGACATCCGGATGACCCAAGCCCGCGCCTTGCGGCACGAATTGAAGGACTACGAAGCCCGGCAGCTGCTTGCGCTCAGGGCGCTACGCCGGGATCAGCGCGAGCTGGGCCCGAGCGCCGCAGCTCCGCGCCTTACCCTCGGCGAGCGCGTCGCCGATCGCGTGGCCGCGACCATGGGATCCTGGCCGTTCATCGTCACGCAGACGGTGATGCTGGCCATCTGGATCGGCCTGAACATCACAGCCTTCGTCCAGCGCTGGGACCCCTACCCCTTCATCCTCCTGAACCTCGCCCTATCGTTTCAAGCGGCCTACGCTGCGCCCTTCATCATGATGAGTCAGAACAGGCGCCAGGACATCGACCGCCAGCAGGCCGCGACCGACTACCGCGTCAATGTGAAGGCTGAACTCGAGGTCGAGCTTCTCCACGAGAAGCTCGACCACCTCCGGGAAAACGAGGTCCTGGCCCTCACCCAGGCCGTCGAGCGACTCACGGAACTTCTGCAGGAGGCCCGAACGCCCGCCCGAGCCAAGCGGGGGAGATCCCGTGCACCAGGCTAAGCCGATCTCTCACGCCCCGCGGCCGATCACGTGGCGCGCGATTGCCGGACCCTTCGTCGCCCTCATAGAGGAAACGGCGCGCGCCGCACCGCCCGACGAAACGCCGGGCCCCAGTCACCTGATCTCGCAGGGCGGAGATCGATTGCGAGGCAGCGGAGAGTGTCGCGGCTTGGCTGAGGATCCGACGAAGGCGCTCCTCGACGGTCTGGATCGCCAGCCATGAGCGGGGCCGCCCCGCCCTCGGCGGATTCCGAAGTGGGGCCCCAGCTCAATCGCACCATCGGTACGGCCCAGCTGATGCTCTACGGCGTGGGATCCATGCTGGGCGCCGGGATCTACGGTCTCGTCGGCAAGGCCGCCGGCGTGATGGGCGGCGCCGTGTGGATGGCCTTCCTGGTGGCCATGGCCGCGGCCCTGCTGACCGGCGTGAGCTACGCCTCCATCGCGTCGCGCTACCCGAAGGCCGGCGGCGCCGCCTACGTCGCGCAACGGGCTTATCGGACGTCCTGGCTCAGCTATGTCATCGGCTTGGCCATTGTCTGCTCCGGACTGGCCTCGATCGCCACCCAGGCAAAGGTGGTGGCCGAGAACCTCAACACCCTCATCGGCCTGGACTTCGGAATGACCATCGCCGGCCCCTCGGCCGAGGTGACGATCCTTGCGATCGGCTTCCTGCTGCTGGTGGCGAGCATCGTCTATCGAGGCATCACCGAGTCCCTCTGGGCCAATGCGATCTGCACGATCGTCGAGGCGCTGGGCCTGCTGTTGGTTATCGCCGTTGGGATGCGCTTCTGGGGTCAGGCCGATCTCCTCGCCGTACCGACCGGACCCGCGAACCCCGCCGGCGCCCTCACGGTTGGGCTGCTGCTGCAGGGATCCATCCTGACCTTCTTCTCGTTCCTCGGCTTCGAGGACATGCTGAACGTCGCCGAGGAGGTAAAGCGCCCGGAACGCACGATCCCGGTCGCGCTGATCGGCGCCATGATACTCGCCTCCCTGATCTACATGGCGGTCTCGATCACCGCCGTCTCCGTCGTGCCCTGGCCGGACCTGGCGGCCGCACCCGGCCCGCTCAAGCTGGTGATCGAGCGTGCGGCGCCTTGGTTTCCCGCTGTCGGCTTCACCGTCATCACCATCGCGGCCGTCGCGAACACCGCCCTCGTCAACTACGTCATGGGCTCGCGCCTTCTCTACGGCATGGCCCGCCAAGGCCTCCTCCCCGCCGTCCTCGGCCGTGTACACGGCGCACGGCGAACGCCCCACGTGGCGATCGGCGCCCTGTTGGCCATCGTCGTCGCCCTGCAGTTTGCGGGCGGCATTGAGCAGCTAGCCAGCGCGACGGTCCTGCTGCTGCTGGTCGTCTTCGTTCTCGTGAACGGCGCTCTCATCGTCCTGACGCGTCGGGAGGGGAAGATCGAGGGATGCTTCAACGCCCCGATCCTCGTCCCCGCGGCCGGCGGGGCGATCTGCCTGGTGATGATCGTTGGCCGCGTTCTGCAGGATGACTGGCGCGGCCCTGCGATCGCCGGCGTACTGATCGCGGCGATCCTCGTGCTGTACGTCGTTACCCGGCCAGGCCGACGAAGCGCCAACTCGAGAACTTGAGATCACCGGCCGAAACCGGGATCAGCGACGGGAGCCGCGGGCGTCGACTCGCGCAAGGCCGTGGGCCGCATCGAGGTCTCGGCCGCCGCGCAGTAGGAAGGCCACCTGTTCCAACCGGCTAATCCCGATCACCCCTGCGGCGAGTGGGATCCACAGTTCCCACTCCGTGACAGCAACAAGCGGCCAGAGGCAGAACAGGAGCACAGCGCCCACCTTGGCCGACCAGAAGTGGAACATCAGCAGCCGGCGACTGAGGAGCCAAGACACCGCGAGGTAAACCAGCGGACCTGCAAACACGATGGTGAGCGCGATCGGGTGGCGACCCATTACGCCCGGCAGGTCGAGAAGGAGGAAGGCCAGGATCCCGAGTGAGAACAGGTTGTCGACCGCCGCGTCGAGTTGCGCGCCGAATTCCGAACCGCGGCCGCTCCGACGCGCGAGCCAGCCGTCAACCAGATCGGTGGCGGCGGCGAGGCAGTACAGCGCTATCGCGGGCCAGCGCCACCCGACGAGCAGCAAGGCCAGGATCGGCACGATCATCACGCCTCTGGCGAGCGTCACCAGGTTGGCGAGCTTCCACGCGCCGCCCTCGGTCAGCAGGCGTGGGAGAAGGCCTGGTTGGTTCATAGGCCGCGCGCCACCTCCAGCCGGATCGTGCCTGGCCGGGCTATTAGGCGGTCGAGGGCGAATACGCCGCGGTGCATGGGGCATACAAGATCGCCGTCCGCGTTGATGAACCCGGACTTCAGCGGCCCGCCACGGTGCGGGCAGGCGTTGGCCACGAGGTACAGACCGCCATTGTGGCTCAGCAGGAAGTATTCCACGCCATCGCGCCAGATCGGCGGCAGATCACTTGCGATCCAGCTCTCGCTCATGACACCAGTCGCCGCGCATAGGCGTCCGCCGGAAAGCCCGCGAAGACGCCCGCCGTCACCTGGCCCAGGCCACCGACCTGGAGGCGTTCAGTCTCGGCCAGCGCCGCGGCGCCGGTGGCAGTGACGCCACGACCGAGACCCGCCATGTCAGGGGCCGACGGCGTCGCCTGCCCGCCTGCGGCCGCATTGTCGAAGGCTCGTGCGGTCGCCAGCATGTGCGCCCCGGCGTCGTCAAAGGCCCGACGGGTCAGTTCCGCGCCAGCGACGATCTCCACGCCGACGTCGGCGCCATAGTTCGCCACCAGGGGCGCGGCGACCTCCTCGATCACCATGGCTGTATGGTGCAAGTCGATGTGGGCGTGCTCGCCGAAATAGCGGGCGTCGGCCTGCGGGTGGAATTCGCGCAGGTAGCGGAAATGGTCCTGAGTTGAGCGCTGGTAGGCGGTCTCGGCGAACAGCAGGAACCCGACCTGCAGGAAGAAATTCGCCGGGTTCTGGAACAGGTGGTGGACTGTGTTGTGCAGGTCCAGCGTCGCCGTGTCGAACAGCGGCCAGCACGCGTTGTATTCGTCCGGCAGCCCGAAATCGCGCATGACGGCTCGGTAGAGCACGCTGTGCTTTTTGCCGTGCACGCCATAGCCGAACTCGTCGATCAGGATCCGGAACAGGGCCGACTGCGGCGCGCCGAACTCGCCAACCACGCCGAGGGCGGAGGCGGAGGCCTCGGCGAGCAGATCGGCCGACGACTGCAGCAGGAACTGGCGATAGTGCGCCTCGCGATGCGAGCTGGTGCGCACGTACGCCACGAAGGCGTTTTCCGGCTGGCTGGCGACCTCCGTCTGGAGCGCCTCGGCGTATGCACGCCAGTCACGACCGCGGGCGTTTGCACGGGCGGCGGCCACCGCCGGTGCGATGAGTTCCGCCTCCAGACCATGGCGGAGGGCCTCCAGCGCCGCCATCTCCTGCGGGTCGTAGTGGCGCCTGAGACAGTCAACGATCGAACCCGACAGAGCGCCGGTCGGCAACAGGACATAGCGCGCCTGATAGGCCCGCATGAGCGCCAGGTGCTTGGCGTGGCGCAGCGCCGCGGGAACTTCGCAGACGCCCTCGGTTTCGATCCGAAGATCCCATGCCGACGGCGGCGCGGCGCCGCTACGTTCGGCGAGGCGGCGCCCGACCGCCGTGATGTCGGCCGCTCCGATCACGCCGCGACGGCGAGCGGCGTGTAGATGGAAACGCCGACGCCGCTCTTCACGAACATGTCGTCCAGCCGCCAGCGCGACAGGCTGAGGCGACTGGTTCCGTTCACCGGTCGCAGATAGGTGGGCGCTTCCACGGCCCCGGAGATGACCGGTATGTGCTTGATGATGATGCGGGAGACCATGTCGGCCTCGAAGAGACTATGCAGCAGGCGCGAGCCGCCCTCTGCAATCATGCTTCGTATGCCCAGCGCATAGAGGACATCCATCAGTTCATTCAGGTCCACCCGCGCGTCACCGCAGTGGACGACCTGCACGTTCGGCTTCGCCGCCAGCGCCGCGACCACCTGCGCTGGCGCCGCCTTCGAGACGGCCACGAGGGTCGCGCCGCCATCGTTCAGAAGCCGCGAAGCCAGCGGAATGTCACCCAGCGAGGTTGGGACCACCCTCAGGGGATTCGGGCCGTTGAAGTGGCGCACGGTCAGTTCCGGGTCGTCGCTCCGGACCGTGCCCGCCCCCACCATGATGGCGCTGTGCGACGCCCGCTGCTGGTGGAACCATGTCCGGAGGTCGTCGCCATAGAACTCGAAAAGGTCTTTGCTCGAGGCGCCCGGCCCCAGGGATAACTTTCCATCGATCGTGAGTTCGGAAAGCGTAGTGATGTCGATCATCTGTCTACCCAATGGCCCACGACCACGCCCGAGCTTTAATGGCCCAACGCGCAGCCAGGCCGAAAGGCTCCGCTGGTAGCTTCCGGCGCCGGGCTATCGCGTGGGACCAGCGATCTTCGCGCGGACTTGAGCCTCCACCCGTTCGATCCCCTGGCTCACGTCCGGGGCGC
>NZ_CADEGK010000203.1 GCF_902826855.1 uncultured Phenylobacterium sp.
AGCCTGTTACCAAGGGTGTGGCAGAACGCCGCCGAGAGCCCGCATCATGCGGCGGGGAGCGGCCGCTCTAGCGCCAGAAGTGGAACGCGTTCCAGCCGGCCTGCATGGCTTCGCGCGGCACGCCCAGCGCCGCGCTCAATCCCGCGGCGGCGCCGAACAACGCCGCGCTCGCCCCCGGCAGAAGGAACAGCGCGGCCAGCAGCAAGAGGAGGCCCAGGCCCTCATAGCGGTGGAGGACCGGTCCCCAGGCGCGGGGCAGGAACGGCCGCATGGCGTTGAACCCGTCCAGGCCCGGAAACGGCAACAGGTTGAGGATGAGGGCGGTGGCCTGCAGGAAGGCCAGCATGGCCAGGGCGTCGAACAGGGGGGTGGGCAGGGCGGCCTGCGACCAGAGGCTCAGGACGTAGGCCAGTACGATGAGCACCAGGAGCGTGGCCATCGGTCCGGCGAGGGCCGCGGCGGCGCGCCAGGCGGGGCTCCGCATCAGGTCGTTGCGCAGGTAGACCGCCCCGCCCGGAAAGCCGATGCCGCCCAGCGCCAGCGCCAGCAGGGGGATCACCAGGCTGACGCCCACATCGCCGTACCTGCGCGGATCGAAGGCGAGGTAGCCCTTGGCCCGAACGGTGCTGTCGCCGCCCAGGTGCGCCGTCAGCGCATGGGCGAACTCGTGCGCCATGACCGCCAGAATCCAGCCGAGCAGGATGAAGGCGAAGGTCAGCGGCGTCCGGACGGGCGGCGTGAGTTGCAGCGCAGCGCCCGCCGCGAGGAAGGCTCCCAGTACGGCGAGGCCGACGAGGTTGTTCGGCGGCTTCGCCGAGGCCTTGGTCGCCGGTGGGGTGGCGGCCAGCCTAGGTCTTCGGCGCAGGGGCCGCTGGCGTGGCCGCCGCGGGCGGGGCCGCGCTTGGGGCTGCGGGGTTGTTCTCGCCCGTCGCCGGACCTTCGGCGGGCGACGCGGCCGGGGCGTCTGCGGCTGGCGCCGCCGCGCCGGGGGCGCGGGACGGATCCGGCGCCGGGACCGGGAGGGTCCCGCCCTCGCTCTTCAGGTAGGCGATGATGTTGACGCGGTCTTCCGACTTCTTGAGTCCGACGAAGGTCATCTTGGTGCCCGGAAGATACTTCTGCGGCGCCTTCAGGTACTCGTAGAGGTGATCGTAATCCCATACCGGCTGCTTGCCGCCGAGCTCGACCATCGGGGCCGAGTAGGCGAAGCCCGCGTGGCCGCCGGGCTTGCGGCCGAGCGCGCCGTGCAGGTTCGGACCGGTGCCGTTGGCGCCCCCTGCGGCGATCGTGTGGCAGGACTGGCACTTGGCGAACACCGCCGCCCCGGCGGCCACGTCCGCTGTCGGCAGGACCGTGCCCCAGTCGGGCAGGGTGTCGGCCTCGGCTGCGCCGCCTTCGCCGGCCCCTTCGGCCACCGCGACGGCATAGCCTGGCGTCTTGGCCGGATGCTGCGCGAACACGCCTCCGGTCAGTTGCGTAAGGCCGACGATCAGGAGGCCGGTCGCGAGACCAGCGCCTGCGATCTTATTGAACGTGAGGTCGCTCATGGTCCCCCGGTTACGCCTCTCAACCCCCACGGCCCAGCCACCGCGGACGCGCGGGAATCCCGCCCCTTATTGCGTGCGGCTCTCTTACACGCTACCGGCGCTCGCGCAACCGCCCAAGCCCTAGTTTCCCTGGCCCTCCTCCCGCGATGAACCCCGTCGTCCTGATCCCCGCGCGCATGGCCGCGACCCGCCTGCCGGGGAAGCCCCTTGCCGACATCGCCGGTATACCCATGATTGTGCGCGTGATGCGCCAGGCGCAGGCTGCCGGGATCGGGTCCGTCGCGGTGGCTGCGGGAGACGCGGAGATCGCCGAGGCGGTCGAGAGGGCGGGCGGTCGCGCGGTGCTGACCGATCCTGGCCTGCCATCCGGGAGCGACCGCATCCTGGCGGCCCTGAACGAGATCGACCCGGGCGCGGACCACGACGTTGTGGTCAACCTGCAGGGCGACATCCCCTTCGTGTCGCCGGATGTGCTGCGCGCGACGGTGAACCTGCTGGGCGCCCAGCCCACCTGCGACATCGCCACGGTGATGGTCGCGGAAACCGATCCGGCCGAACGCGCCAATCCCGATATCCCCAAGGTGGTGGCCGCGATGCAGCCGGACGGGCGGAGCGGCCGGGCCCTCTACTTCACCCGCTCCGTGCTGTATGGGGACGCGCCGGTGTGGCTGCACCACGGCGTCTACGGCTTCCGTCGTCAGGCGCTGATCCGGTTCACGGCCGCCCCGCCCTCGCCGTTGGAGCTGCGCGAGCGCCTGGAACAGCTGCGGGCGCTGGAGATGGGCATGTCGATTTGGGCGGCGGTGATCGACGCGGCCCCGATTTCCGTGGACAACCCCGCCGACCTCCAACGGGCCAGAGACTACGCAAGGACGCATAATGAGTAGCTCGAAGGCCCAGCCGGAACGGGGAGCTGCGGGACGCATCGCCTTCCAGGGCGAACTCGGCGCCAACAGCCACGAGGCCTGCACCGCGGCCTTCCCCGAGATGGAGCCCGTACCGCACCCGACGTTCGAGGAGGCTTTCGAGGCGATCAAGACAGGCGACTGCCAGCTGGGGATGATCCCGGTGGAAAACTCCATCGCGGGCCGTGTGGCCGACGTGCACCACCTGCTGCCGGCCTCGGGCCTGAAGATCATCGGCGAGCGGTTCAAGCCGATCCACTTCCAGCTGATGGCGAACAAGGGCGTGAAACTGGAGGACCTGAAGACGGTCCAGACGATGGCCATCGCACTGCACCAGTGCCGCAAGACGGTGAAGCGGCTGAAGCTGAAGGGCGAGGCGGTGGGCGACACGGCCGGCGCGGCCCGCATGCTGTCCGAACGTCCCGACCCTACCCGTGCGGCGATTGCGCCGGCCCTCGCGGCGGAGATCTATGGCCTGGAGATCCTGGCCCGCGACATCGAGGACGAGCACCACAACACCACGCGGTTTCTGGTGATGACCGCGGACCCCAGGCCCGCGCCTCCAGCCTTCACCAGCCCCTGCGTGACCAGCTTCGTGTTCCGGGTGCGCAACCTGCCGGCGGCGCTCTACAAGGCCCTGGGCGGCTTCGCCACCAACGGCGTCAACATGACCAAGCTCGAGAGCTACATGGAGAACGGCGCCTTCACCGCCACCTTCTTCTACGCCGAGGTCGACGGGCGGCCGGAGGACCGCGGCCTGGCGCTGGCCTTCGATGAGCTGAAGTTCTTCTGCGAGAAGTTCGAGATCCTCGGCGTCTACCCAGCGGACCCGTTCCGCAGCCGCTGACGGCGTGGGCGTCGGAACGGCAACGCCGCCTGCTGCGTTGAGGCCCTCAATCGAGCGGCCGACAGTGGACTCCATGGCGATCTCGCAACACCCCAGAGCCGACGAGACTGCGCGCAGGGTTGCGCGCGATCATGACCAAGCGGTGGTCGCCCTCGACGACGAGCGGAGCTTTGCGCCGCGCCGCGGCCGATCCGGAGGCGCGCCGCCGCAGGTCGTGGCCTTCGCGGCCGGGACGATCGATCAGGCGCGCGCTGGCCACATCCTGATGGTCAGCGTCCGCGAGACCGAGGTGGACTCACAGAACTGGGAGCCCTTCGCCCGCTGGCTGGTGGACGAGGTGCGCTGCGTCAGCGGCGACGGCGCCCTCATCCTGGACCTGCGCCGGGTGACGCGTCTGTCCTCGCGCGGCCTGCGCGCCCTGGCGTTGGCCTGGCAGGAGCTGGCGCACGGCGGCGTGATCGCGGTGTGCGGGCTGTCCCCAATCCTGCGGGAGATTTTCCAGATCTCGCAGTACGACCGCCTGTTCGAAATCCACCCGGACGCCGCCGCCGCTTTCACCGCACTCTCAGCAACCCCGCAGGCGGCCGACTAGCCACGCGTCGAGACGGTTGACTCCCGCTGCGACAAGCGCGGTCAACATGCGGGCATGACCGATCCCGTCCTCCGCTCCGAACGCCACGGCAAGGTGGCTCTCCTCACGCTAAACCGGCCGCAGGCGCGCAATGCTCTGAACGCTGCGCTGGCCGGCGCGCTCTGCGACGCCATCGCGGCGAGCCAGGACGCCGGATGCATCGTCATCACCGGTGCGGACCCGGCGTTCTGCGCCGGCCTGGACCTGCGCAACCTGGGCGTCGAGACCCTGGCGCAGCTGCCGTCCTACACCGCCGCCCAGGTGGGTTCGAAGATCCCGATGATCGCCGCGGTCAATGGGCCGGCGGTGACGGGCGGGTTCGAGGTCGCCCTGCTGTGCGACTTCATGATCGCCTCCGAGCGGGCGGTGTTCGCCGACACCCATCTGCGCGTGGGTGTTTACCCCGGCCCGGTGGTGGTGGACCTGCCGCGGCGGGTGGGGGGCGCCTGGGCCAGGCAGATGTCGCTCAGCGGCGACTTCGTGGACGCCCAGACGGCCCTGCGCATCGGCCTGGTGAACGACGTGGTCCCGCACGACGAACTCCTGCCGAGGACCATGAAGATCGCGCAGGCCATCGCCGAACAGCCGCGTGACATGGTGGTCGCCCTGCGCGCCGACTGGGATGAGAGCGTCGACGTGCCCGTGGCGGAGGGAAGGCGCGTGCATACCCGTCACGCCATCGACGGCGGCTTCGGCAGGAACCGCGGCGAGGACATCGCCGCCCGGCGCGAAGCGGTGCTGGCGCGCTCGCGGGACCAGCGCGGCGGCTAGGCTTCCTCCGCCCAGGCGCGGATCAGCTGATGGGCGATGGCCATCGCCGGCGGGCAGAAGGTGTCGGGCAACTGCCCGGCGAGCAGCTGTTTTGCCTCGGCGCGGGTAAACCAGCGGATCTCGTCCAGCTCGGTTTGGTCCGGCGCGCCCTCCTCGTCCTCCACCTCGGCCAGCAGGCCGATCATCAGCGATGACGGGTAGGGCCAGGGCTGGGTGGAGTGGTAGCGGACGCTCAGGGCGTGCAGCCCGGCCTCCTCGTTAAGCTCGCGGGCGCAGGCCTCCTCGATCGACTCGCCGGGCTCCAGGAAGCCGGCCAACGCCGAGAACATGCCCTTCGGCCAGATCGCCTGGCGGCCCAGCATGCAGCGCTCGCCATGGTAGGCCAGCATGATCACCACCGGATCGGTGCGCGGGAAGTGCTCGACGCGGCAGGACGGGCACTGGCGCTTCCAGCCGCCGTCCATCGCCTCCGAGGGCTGGCCGCAGTTGGCGCAGAACAGGTGGCGGCGGCGCCATTCGAACATCTGCTTGGCAGTGGCCATGATCGCCGCGTCGGTCGGCGGCAGCTGCAGGGCCACCTGCCGCAGGTCCTTGAATTCGCCGAATCCGGCCAGCGGGCCCTGGGCGGGATCGGCCTCGCCCTCGATGTCGACTGCGAAGATAGCCGTGCCCTTCCACAGCCCCATGAACAGCAGCCGCTCCTTGCCGCCCGCCATCTCGCCCACCAGCTTGGCCGGCAGGTAGGCGATCTGCACCCCCCCGTTCCCCCCGTCTTTGCCTCCGGTCTTCTCGACGAATGGGTTGCCGTTCCAGATGGCCACGCCGAGCGAGTCTGGCGACGCCAGTTGTTCGGCCAGCCAGTCCGTGTTGGTCCGGCGGTCGGAGGCCCGGTCGAGCGGGTTGCCGGCGAAGGTGTTTTGGAAGAAGTCGAGGGCCATGGCTGCGTTGTTAGCGCGGGATCCGGCCAAGCCCAAGCTCTGCCCTCGCGTCAGGACTCGCCAAACCGGGGCCGGCGCCCCACATCGAAACCTCAGCCTCGCCCCAGGAGCCCCCGATGTCCGAAGCGCCCCCACCCCCGAACCACCCGGCTGACTATGTCCCGCCGAAAGTCTGGAGCTGGAACAAGGAGAACGGCGGTCGCTTCGCCAACATCAACCGCCCGATCGCCGGCCCCACGTCCGAGAAGGTGCTGCCGGTCGGAAAGCACCCCTTCCAGCTGTATTCGCTGGGCACGCCCAACGGGGTGAAGGTGACCATAATGTTCGAGGAGCTGCTGGCTCTCGGGCACAAAGGCGCCGAGTACGACGCGTGGCTGATCAACATCGGGTCAGGCGATCAGTTCAGTTCCGGCTTCGTGGAGATCAACCCGAACTCGAAGATCCCCGCGCTGATGGACCGCTCCGGACCCCAACCGATTCGAATTTTCGAATCCGGCGCGATCCTGCTCCACCTGGCCGAAAAGTTCGGCGCCTTCCTGCCCACGGAACCTGCCAAGCGCGCCGAGGTGCTGTCCTGGCTGATGTGGCAGATGGGCTCGGCGCCCTATCTGGGCGGCGGCTTCGGCCACTTCTACGCCTATGCGCCGTTCAAGATCGAATACGCCATCGATCGCTTCGCCATGGAGGTGAAGCGTCAGCTCGACGTGCTGGATCGCCGGCTGGCCGAGAGCGAGTACCTGGGCGGAGCCGACTACAGCATCGCCGACATCGCAGTCTGGCCCTGGTACGGGTTCCTGGCCAAGGGCCTAGCCTATGAGAGCGGCGAGTTCCTCGACGTGAAGAGCTACAAGCACGTCCAGCGCTGGACCGCTCAGATCAACGAGCGCCCGGCGGTGAAGCGCGGGAGCATCGTCAACCGCGCCGGCGACGGCAACCTGCCCGAACGCCACGACGCCAGCGACTTCGACAACGTGGGCCAGAAAGCGGCCGAATAGCGCCGCAGGCCTCTCGACCACGAAGACCACGAAGGCGCAGGGGAAGCCCCGGCCAGCGAAGCCCCTTTGTGGTCTCCATGGTCTTCGTGTTTGGATGCTCAAGGCCCTCGCGGGCGGAAATAAGGACGGGGAACGCGCCATGGACCTGAAGGATCGCATCATCGTCGTCACGGGGGCGGCCAGCGGCATCGGCCGCGCGCTGGCCCAACGATTTCACCAGGAGGGGGCCAAGCTGGTCGTCTGCGCCGACCGCGATGAGGCTGGGGTCAAGGCCACGGCGGCGGGGATCGGCGGCGTCGCGTTCACGGTGGACGTCTCGAAGGAGGCCGAGATCGCGGACCTGATCGAGACCGTCGAGCGCGATCACGGCCCGATCGACCTGTTCTGCTCCAACGCCGGCATCGGGGTCGGCGGCGGCGCCGAGACGCCCGACAGCCAATGGCAGCGGATCTGGGACATCAACGTCATGGCCCACGTCTGGGCCGCCCGCCACCTGGTGCCTCGGATGGCCGCGCGCGGCGGCGGCTATCTCCTGAACACCGCCTCGGCCGCGGGGCTGCTGTCGCAGATCGGATCGGCGCCGTATGCGGTGACCAAGCACGCCGCGGTCGGCCTGGCCGAGTGGCTCGCCATCACCCACGGCGACGAGGGCATCAAGGTCTCTGTCCTGTGCCCGCAGGCGGTGCGCACGAAGATGACGGCCAGCAATCCCGACGGGGTGGCCTCTATCGACGGCATGATGGAGCCGGAGGAGCTGGCCGAGGTCTGCGTGCGCGCCATCGAGAAGGAAGAATTCCTCATCCTGCCGCACCCTCAGGTGCTGGAGTACATGCGCAACAAGACCGCCGACTACGGCCGCTGGATCGGTGGCATGCGCAAGCTGAACCGACGGTTCGGCGGCCGAGGCATCTAACGCGCGGCTGGGCCGCGGACGCAGGCCTCGATGTTGTTGCCGTCCGGGTCGAGCACGAAGGCGCCGTAGTACTCGCCGGCGCCCTCGCGGGGCCCCGGCCCGCCATTATCGCGGCCGCCCGCACCAAGCGCGGCGCGATGGAACGCATCGACCGCCGCCTTGCTGGGAGCGATGAAAGCGATGTGGGCCTGGTTCAGTCCAGCGCGCGAGCCTTCGACCCAATAGGATGGGCGCAGCGTCCCGATCCACAAGTATGGGATCGGCTCGTCGGCGCTTTTGCCGAAGAGGAATGACTGCTCGCTGTTGGAGGCCGTGGCCACGCCGAGAGGCGCGGCGATGGCG
>NZ_CADEGK010000204.1 GCF_902826855.1 uncultured Phenylobacterium sp.
CTGATCGCGATTACGGTTAGATCGTCCGGTGCGTCCTTTGCGAACTTCTCGTGTCCAGGAACTCACTCACGAGAGCACTCGGAAACCCCGTTAGTTCAGCAGACTCAGGTGCGTAGTGGTAGAGCTTAGTCCGCGCGCCGATCGCTCGGTCGATCATGTCAGCAGCTTCCTCCTCGGGATCACCTTTGAATTCAAGGTTCGGGTGCTTTACCGCGTTCTTTGCATCGTTCATTAAACGTCCAATCGCGCTTTCGTCAAATGAGTCACCTGGTTCGACGAAATGCGCGCTGAAGGCTTTGATCTCCTCAAAATGCGTTCGCAGATTGCAGTTTGGAATATCCTTCAGGCAACCGCTGAAATGTTCCTCTGCCGCTCCGGCCAGATGCAATGCAGAGTAGTAGCAACGCTCGTGCAGGTATAGTCTTAAAGCGCAGGAGAAATGCTCAAGAGCAATTTGAATTTTTGGCATGGATGCTATTCGGTGGCAGCGAGGTAGGGTGGGCAAAGCGCAGCGTGCCCACGTCTATCATCCGCGTGGGCACGCTGCGCTTTGCCCACCCTACACAAACCGATCCTAGACTCTACGCAAGGGCCACCCGCCGCTTCCCAAACCCCGTCGCCTGCTCAAAAGCATACCCCAACTGCAACACCCCGAAATCGTCCTGATGCCGCCCCACAATCTGCAACCCCACCGGCAACCCCTTCGGCGTAAACCCGCAGGGGACAGATATCGCCGGGTAGCCGGTGACGGTGATGTAGTAGCAGGACTTCATCCAGTCGATGTAGGTCGGCAGCTTGATGCCGTTGATCTCGTCGATGTAGGGTTTCTTGATGTCGAACGGTGCAACCTGCATGGTTGGCAGCAGCAGGAATTCGTACTTTTCCATGAAGCGGTGTAGGCGCTGATATAGCGCGGTGCGCTTGACTTCGGCGGCGGCGATTTGCGCGCCGGTCAACTTGCGGCCTTCTTCGATGTTCCATACCACGGTGTCTTTCATCAGCGCGCGGTGTTGATCGAGCGTGCGGCCGTGCTTGGCTTCGAATTCCAGCGCGCGAAACACTTTGAAGATTTCGTCGGCGTCGGTGAAATCGGGTGTCGCGTCGTCGACGATGCAGCCGATGGATTCCAGCGTTTTGCGTTGCGGTGCGACGGCATTGGTGACTTGCGTTTCGAACGGCAAGCCGCCGAGGTCGATCGACCAGGCGATCCGTGTGCCTTTGAAATCTCGCGTCAGCGGCGCGGCGAATTGGCTGCCGCCTTGGGCAATCGACGTCGGCGCGCGCGAGTCGAAGCCGGCCATGACGCTCAGTTGCAGCGCGACGTCTTGCACCGTACGTCCCATCGGGCCGGGCACGCCCATGGTGTTCCAGGCGATCTTCGCCGGGTAGCTCGGCACGCGGCCGATGGAGGGGCGCATGCCGACGACGTTGCAGAAGCTGGCCGGGATGCGCAAGCTGGCGGCGAGGTCGCGGCCGTCGGAGAGGAGCAGGCGCACGCGGTCGGTGCGGGCCACCGGCAGGGGCGGCGGGGCGGTCTTCATCTGGCAATAGGGCCGCCAGACATGGCGGGCGCCGGCGGTGAACCAGGCAGGCGGATTGTTCATGGGCGCGTCCCTAGACGAGGTTCCGCGGCGAGAGCTAGTCCGCTCGACTGCGCTGGGGCATACGGCCCGCGCATGAGCGACACCCTGACGGCCTTCGCCCAGGCCAAGATCCGCAGCCTCGATGAACAGTCCCTGCTGCGCACATTGAAGCCCACGCGCCGCCTCGACGGGGTCTGGGTGGAGCGCGAGGGGCGCCGGTTGATCTCGTTCTCGTGCAACGACTACCTGGGGCTGACCCACCATCCGGCGGTGAAGGCCGCCGCCGCGGCCGCCGTACAGGCTTACGGCGCGGGGGCGGGGGCCTCGCGACTGATCACCGGCGACACGCCGCTGATCTCGGAGCTTGAGCGGCGGCTGGCGGCGAAGAAGGGTGCGCAGGCCGCGTGCGTCTTCGGCTCCGGCTATCTGGCCAACCTGGGGATCATCCCGACGTTTGCGGGGCCCGGTGACCTGATCCTGGCGGATGAGCTGGCCCACGCCTGCATCTGGGCAGGCGCCAAGCTTTCGGGCGCGGAGGTCGTGACCTTCCGCCACAACGATGTCGCCGATTTGGAGGCGAAGCTCACGGCCGGGCGGGCGGCCGCGCGCCATGCCCTGGTCGCCACCGACGGGGTGTTCTCGATGGACGGCGACGTGGCGCCGCTGGACCCCATCAGCCGCGCCTGCCGCGCCCACGACGCCTGGCTGCTGGTCGACGACGCGCATGGCTTCGGCGTGTTGGGCGAGGGCGGGGCGGGGGTGCGCGCACTGTTTCCGGAGGCGCGGATCGACCTGCAGATGGGCACGCTGTCGAAGGCGCTGGGCGGCTACGGCGCCTATGTCTGCGCCACGGCGCCGGCGATCGCCCTCCTGAAGACCCGCGCCCGGACCCTGGTCTACACCACCGGCCTGCCGCCCGCGAACGCTGCGGCAGCGCTGGCGGCGCTGGATGTGATCGAGGCCGAGCCCGAGCGGGTGGCCGCGCCGCTGGCCAAGGCGCGACGCCTGACCCGGGCGCTGGAGCTGCCGGTGGCCACCAGCGCCATCGTCCCCATCGTCATCGGCCCGGCGGACCGCGCCTTGCAGGCCGCGGCGGCGCTGGAGGCGGAGGGGTTGCTGGCGGTTCCGATCCGTCCTCCGACGGTGCCGGCCGGTACGGCTCGGCTGCGGCTCGCGTTCACGGCCGGCCATGCGGACGCCGACGTGGACCGGCTGGCCGCCGCCGTCCGGCCCTGGCTGGCGGGCGCATGAGCCGCGCCGTCTTCATCGCCGGAGCGCACACCGACATCGGCAAGACCCACGTGGCCTGCGCCCTGCTGGAGGCGGCGCGCGCCGAAGGCCGGTCGGTCGAGGCCCTCAAACCCGTGGTCAGCGGCTTCGACGACGCCGACTGGAGCGCCAGCGATCCTGGCCGGCTGCTCGCCGCCCTGGGATGCCCGCTGGACGCGACGGCGCTGGAGGCCATGAGCCCCTGGCGCTTCACCGCTCCGCTCGCCCCGCCGATGGCGGCCCGCCGCGAAGGCCGCACCCTGATGCTGGGTGAGGTCGCCGCCTTCTGCCGCGCGCGGCTGGCCGCGACCAACGCCGATCTCGTCCTCGTGGAGGGAGTCGGCGGGCTGATGTCGCCGATCGCCGAGGACGCCACCGGGCTGCAGTTGATGACGGCGCTCGGCCTTCCGGCCCTGCTGGTCGGCGGCTCCTACCTGGGCGGGATCAGCCACACGCTCACCGCCCTCGAGGCCGCCCGCGCCCACGGGGTCACCGTGGCGGTCGTGGTGATAAGTCAGAGCGGTGATGCCGAGGCGCCCGACTTCGGCGACACGCTCGCCGACGTGCGCCGCTTCGCCGGCGGGCTTCCCGTGATCGCCGCCCCACGGGGCGCCCAGGTCGGGTGGCCTCAGTCCGCGCTGGCTCTCCTCAGCCCCTGAGGCGCGCGCCGTCTTGGTAGATGGTGCGCTTCGCCGGTTTTGGTGCAGGATGGGCGGCCCACACAGCGGAGGCCGCCGATGCCCGCTCTCACCCACCTGCCCGCCGACACGCCGGCCGCCGACATCGTGGCGGTGCTGGAGCGCGATGGGGCGGTGATCCTCGACGATATGCTGGCGCCGGCCGAGGTCGACGCCGTAGTCGCGGACCTCAAGCCCTACGTGGAGGCCACTCCGGTCGGGCGCGACGCGTTCAGTGGCGACAAGACCACCCGGACCGGGGCGCTGGTGGCCCGCTGCCCGCGGGTCCGGCCGCTGGTGATGGACGCCCGCCTGCATGCGCTCTGCGACGCGGTGTTGGCGCCTAACTGCCTGCGCTACCAGCTCCACCTCACCCAGCTGATCCGGATCATGCCGGGCCAGCCGGCGCAGCCGATCCACCGCGATCGCTGGGCCTGGGGCCGTGGGCTGGGCGGCGTGGAGCCGCAGCTCAACACGATCTGGGCGCTCACCGAGTTTACCGAGGCCAACGGGGCCACCCAGGTGGTTCCTGGCTCGACCAACTGGCCCAACGACCGAAAGGCCGAGCCGCAGGAGATCGCGCGGGCGACGATGCGGCGGGGGTCGGTGCTGGTCTACACCGGCTCGGTGTTCCACGGCGGCGGCGCCAACGTGGCCGACGGCGACCGGTGGGGGCTGAACATCACTTTTGCGCTGGGCTGGCTGCGCCAGGAGGAGAACCAGTACCTCTCCTGCCCGCCGGAGATCGCCCGAACGCTCGAGCCGGAGCTGCAGGCGCTGCTGGGCTATGCGATGGGCAACTACGCGCTGGGCTACTTCACCCCGCCGCTGCCGCCCGGCGAGGGGCCGGAGACCGTGCCGCCGGAGTACGCCCTCAGCGGCGTCGACACCGGCACGATGGGCGGCGCCGACCTGCTGGCGGCGACGATCGCGGCCGCAGCGCGCGAGACCGCGAGGGCTTAGGCCGGGTTAAGCTGGGTCCAGGCCAAGGGCACGAAGTAGCCCAGCAGCAGCAGGCCGAACCCGATGATCACGATTCGTCCGATCAGCTTGGAGCGGCGGACGCGTTCGGCCTCGCGGGCGGCCTCGGGATCGGTGGGAAGCGTCATCCCCTCACATAGGCTCAGGGAGCAACGTGCCTCAAGGCCTGTGCGTCGCGTCCCGCGATTGGTGGGTGCGATGGAGAGGGGGTCTGGCTCTGGCGCTGTCCGGTGGCATTCTATATCCGGTGCGTGTGATCGAGCACCCGACCGGCCCCACTTCGCAGAGCTTTGTCTCCCAGCGCCTGCGGCTGCACTACGTGGACTGGGGCAACCCGACGGCGCCGCCGCTGATCCTGTTGCACGGCGGGCGCGACCATTGCCGCAACTGGGACTGGGTGGCCCAGGACCTGCGGCGCGACTTCCACGTCATCGCCCCGGACCTGCGCGGCCATGGCGACAGCGCCTATTCGCCCAGCGGCGACTATTCGATGGCCGCATTCGTCTACGACTTGGCCCAGCTCATCCACCAGCAGCGCCTGGCGCCGGTCAGCATCGTGGCCCACTCGCTGGGCGGCAACATCTCGCTGCGCTACGCCGGCGCCTTCCCGGACACCGTCGCCAAGCTGGTGGCGATCGAGGGCATGGGGCCGTCGCCCGCCATGATCGCCGAGCGCGGCAAGCGGACCGCCGCGGAACGCATGCGTTACTGGGTGCAGGAGACCCGCGCGCTGGCCGGCCGGGTCCCACGCCGCTACGCCTCCATCGAGGAGGCGTTCGCGCGGATGCAGGCCGAGAATTCGCACCTGACGCCCGAACAGGCCCGCTATCTGACCCTCCACGGCGTCAGCCAGAACGAGGACGGGACCTACAGCTGGAAGTTCGACAACTACATCCGCTCGTTCTCGCCGGTGGATTTCAGCCCCGAGGAACTGCACGCGCTGTGGGGCAATATCGCCTGCCCGATCCTGCTGGTGAACGGCGCCGAGAGCTGGGCGTCAAATCCGGAGAAGGACGGTCGCGCCGCCCACTTCAAGGACGTCCGGGTGGTGGAGTTCGAGCGCGCCGGCCACTGGGTTCATCACGACCGGCTGGAGGACTTCGTCGCTGAGGTGGGAAGGTTCCTGGGCGCTTAGCGCCTGAGGCCTTGGGCCGCCGCCCGGCGCGCCCTATGTGGACGCCTAACCCTGCGTTGGAGCGCTCATGTCCCTGTCCTTCTACGACGTCTCGATCCCCGGCTACCTGCACATGCTGAAGAACCTGGCGGCTGTGCTGGAGAAGGCCGAGGCGCATGCCAAGGCGAGCGGCGTCGATCCGGCCAGCTACCTGGAAGCGCGCCTCGCACCCGACATGCATCCCCTGACCCGGCAGGTGCAGATGGCCAGCGACGCGGCCAAGGGCGGCGCCGCGCGCCTGGCCGGCATGACCCCGCCGAGCTACCCCGACACGGAAACCACCTGGTCGGAAGTGAAGGCGCGCATCGCCAAGACCATCGCCTTCGTGGAGTCGATCAAGCGCGAGCAGGTGGATGGCGGCGAGGGTCGCACCATCGAGCTGCCGTTGCCGGGGCGGACGATGACCTTCACGGCCGTCGACTTCCTCAGCCAGTTCTCCCAGCCGAACTTCTTCTTCCACGTGGTGACCGCCTACGCGGTGCTGCGCGCCCAGGGCGTGCCGCTGGGCAAGATGGACTACCTGGCCGGGGCCCGCTCGGCGGAGCTGGCGGGCTAGCCGTGGTTCCGCTCTCCGTCCTCGACCTGTCGCCTGTCGTCCAGGGCGGCAACGCCACCCAGTCGCTGCAGGCCAGCCGCGCGCTGGCCCATGCGGCCGAGCGGCTGGGCTATCGGCGCTACTGGCTGGCCGAGCACCACAACATGGCTGGCATCGCCAGCGCCGCCACGGCGGTGGCGCTGGCCTATGCGGGCGAGGGGACCTCGACCATCCGGCTGGGCTCGGGCGGGGTGATGCTGCCCAACCACGCCCCGCTGATCATCGCCGAGCAGTTCGGCACCCTGGAGGCGATCTACCCAGGCCGCATCGACCTCGGCGTCGGCCGCGCGCCCGGCACCGACCAGCTCACCGCCCGGGCACTGCGCCGCAACCTGGCTGGCGGCGTCGACAACTTCCCGCAGGACGTCCTGGAGCTGATGGCTTTCCTGAAGGACCCGCAGCCGGGGCAGCAGATCCGCGCTGTGCCGGGTTCGGGCTCGAACGTGCCGGTGTGGATCCTGGGCTCCAGCCTCTATGGCGCCCAGCTGGCGGCGGCGCTCGGCCTGCCGTTCGCCTTCGCCTCGCACTTCGCGCCGCAGATGCTGGACCAGGCGGTCGCCATCTACCGGGATCGGTTCGAGCCGTCGGAGTTCGGCGAGGCCCCTCGGGTCATGCTGGGGATGGGGCTGGTCGCCGCCGACAGCGACGAGGAGGCCCATTTCCTGTTCAGCTCCGTGCAGCAGGCCTTCCTCAACATGCACCGGGGCCAGCCGGGCCTGCTGCCGCCACCGCGCGAGGACACGGACGGTTCGCTGGCCGCCGCGACCGCGGCGCCGGGGTCGCCCCTCTCCAAGGCCGTGGTCGGCGGCCCCGAGACGGTGCGCGCGGGCCTGCAGGCGTTCATCGCCGAGCACAGGCCCGACGAGGTGATCATCTCGGCGCAGATCTTCGACCAGGCCAAGCGCATCCGATCCCTGGAGATCGCGGCCGAGGCCCGCGACGCCCTGGCGGGCGTGGCCGACTGACAGCGCCGGGGTCACATGGACGGCTCGCGGGGTCGGAGGTGCGAGAGCGGGCCCTCCTCTACGAAGAACTGCGGGAAGAGGTCGTCCCAGTCGGGATTGTCCCGCTCGATCAGGTTGATCTTCCACTCGCGCTTGTACTTCTTGAGCCGCTTCTCGCGATGGATCGCGGCCTCGATGCCGTCATGCAATTCGTACCAGACGAGGCGTTTCACACTGTGCTGCTTGGTGAACCCCTCGTAGACGCCTTCCCGATGCTGACCGACGCGCCCCACGAGATCGCTGGTGACCCCGATATACAGCGTCCCGTGCTTGCGACTGGCCATGATGTAGACCGCATTCACCGCCGCCTCCGCACCCTCCGCGATCGTCATGGCCCGGCTTGTCCGGGCCACCCATGATCTCCATGGGGCTGGATGAAGCCGGGCGGCGCCGCGGCATGCAACCCGCATCGCAGTGTTCATGGGTGGCCCGGACAAG
>NZ_CADEGK010000205.1 GCF_902826855.1 uncultured Phenylobacterium sp.
CGCGCCCCGTCGATGGGACTGCATGTGGTGGCAACGGCGGGCGTGGCGCTTGGGCTTCAGAACCGCCGCTGGCTGATGCCGCTGTTTCTCGTCGTCACGGCCCTTCACGTCGCCTTCGACTTCTGGGCGCCCGCGATCGTCGGCGCGCTCACTGGCCTCAACTCCAACCCCTAAGCCCCGGACCTCCGCCATGAGCCTTCAGTTTTTTCCCGTCCATCCTCTGAGCACCCTCGGCCGCCCAACCGTGAAGGCGGATAGCGACAAGCTCCTGCTCCTGATCCCGGCCCCGCTCGCCGATCATCTGAAGCTGTCCCGGGACCAGAAGCTGGACGTCTGCCTAGGGCGGGACTCACGGCAGAAGGCGCAGGCTGTTCGGCTCGGCGCCTGCGATGCCGGCGGTTACGTGCTGAAGAAAGTCGGCCGCTCGCTTCAACTCCGAATCCCCGAGCTCGCCACAAAAGCCGCGGTCTCCGTCACCGCGGCCTATCAACTGGAGGTCGACGGCTCAGTGACCATCGACCTCCCTCAGCCGTGGGAGCTGGTCGACGAGCGCGCGATCGGCCCCCAGCCCGCTTCGCCGACGAAGCGCAGCCTCGCCGCATGAGTGATGCACATTTTCAAAGGAGGGCGCGCCGTGTCGGACGTCCCAGCCGCAACCCGTAGCGGAATTGTTCCGGAACTGGCTCTACGTTCGCGTCCGGACTCTGAGCCAGGAGCCGACCTTGCCGCCATGAGCCCCTCTGGACACACAGCTGAGTTGGTCACGCTGCAGCTCACGCCCAAGGCCGCGCGGAACCTGGAGATCCTCCTCAACCGCGCCGCGGTCGGCCCCTACTTTTCGGCGCTCCAGGTCGTGACCGGCGTCGCCGCATTTGCATTCACCTGCGCCGGCGCAGGCGCCGTCTATCGCGGGCTGGAGGCTGCGATCGAGGGCCACCAAGCCGCCGCTCTCATGCTCTTGCTGTGGGGCTTCCTGGCGGTGTTCGCCGGCGGAGCCTCGAGCAGCCAGCAGCTCGCAATCGTCTCAGCCCTGCGCAGCTCACGTGAACCCAGGCCGCCCAAGGCGTAAGCCAAGCGTCACTTCACTCTGGCGGCGCTGGCTGCGCTGGCGGCGCTGGCCGCGGTGATCCGGATTCCGGGGACGGAGCGGACCAGCCGCACTATGTTTGTTCGCCCGCAATGGCTGAAGCCTGCACGACCGCAGGTCACCTATCTCTACGACCAGGCTGACCATGGGAAGGTGGCGGTGAGCGACGCTTCCCATCCGGCATGTTTGAACGACCACGCGAGCACTGGCCAGCTACGCGGCGAATACTGGACCAACCGTTCGGGCGCGAAACGGTTGAAACCGCCGGTTGGCTCTTCCTCAAGCGCGGCTCAGGGCCTGCGCTACATTGTTATAAGATATTTGCGATATCATTTGCACATGTAAGAAGATAATTCTTCTTGACATATCCCGCCTTGAGAAGGTATTTCTTCTCGCATGGTCGCCGCTTCGGAACAGCTTGACCGGCGATTTGCCGAACCCATCCGCCTCTCGGATTCCTTCGCGCGACCTCAGCGCGGCTGGATTCGTGCGATCCGCGATGCGCTCGGCATGACGACCGCGCAGCTCGCTGTTCGCATGGGGGTGAAGCAGCCTCGAATCTCCGAGCTGGAGCGCGGTGAAGCGAGCGGCAAGATCACCGTCCAGAGTCTTGAGCGCGCCGCCGAGGCGATGGGGTGCCGCCTAGTCTATGCGATCGTGCCGCTCACGCCGCTCACGGAGATGATCGAGGAGCGGGCTGCGTTGCTGGCTCGTCAGCGGCTTGCCTCGCTTGAGCAGACCATGCGTCTCGAAAACCAGACGGTCACTGACCGGAAGCGCCACGAGGAAGCGCTGCAGCGTCTGATCGGTGAACTGAGGCGCAAGCCGGCGCGTCTATGGGATGCGCCGTGAGTGACCTGTTCATCGAGCCAGATGACGCCACGCCACTCTCGGCCGAAGAACGCGAAGGGCTGATCCCCACCCACATCGCGCTGCGTCGGGAACTCAACGAACTCGAACAGGAGAACATCCTCGACGCCGATATCTGGGCGTTCCAGCGCAGCCGCGATCCCATCGACGAGGCGTTTGGCCGGAGCCTTCATCGCCGGATGTTCGGCAAGGTGTGGAGCTGGGCCGGCGCCTATCGGCTCAGTGACAAGAACATCGGCGTCCCGCGCGGCGTCATCCAGCTGCGGCTCTACGAGCTCTTCGACAATATCGGCTACTGGGCGAAGAACGGCGCCTACTCGGCCGACGAAGTCGCCGCCCGCTTCCACCACGGGCTGGTGTTCATTCATCCGTTCCCGAACGGCAACGGACGCTGGTCGCGCTTGATGGCGGACATTCTGCTCGTTCGTTCAGGCCAGCCACGTTTCACACTCGGCAACAGCACCCTGCGCAGCGCGGGTGAGGTGCGCGCCGCCTACATCGCGGCGCTCCAAGCCGCCGATCGCAATGATTTTCGGCCGCTCATCGCTTTCCTCAGATCCTAGCTGGAGCGCCGGCGGCCTTGGCTAGGGCGGATCGGGCGCCCCTGTTCGGCGCTGGTCGATCGATCCAGTCGCTCGAACTGGACAGCGTCGCCAACGAGGCGACCATCAACGCCGGCAACTTCGTGGCCGAGACCCTGGCCTCGGCTGCGATCACCCGGCGACCGGCGGCCTCTCGATAGCCGTGTCTGCCGCATGTTCTTGACCCGCTCGAGCTGCGGGTGGAGCTTGTTCCTCTGGAGGATGAGCTCATGGTCCAGGGCGACCACCTCGATACGCATGGCGACGACCTGAATCCCCACTCGCCCGGCTCGACGGCGTGGTTCGACCCCGCCATGCGGTCGTTGCACGAGCCAACGGCTATTGAGTACCCAACGCGAGAGACTGCCCGCCTGCCCCTGTGGCCGAATGCGCTATTAGCCGCCCCAGTCATCGGAGCCGTTCTGTCGACGGACTCCGACACCTCGGCCTTAATCCGCCTCGGTTGGTTTCCGCTGCTGCTCGCAGTGTGCGCCTACCTCGCCTGGTGGCATCTGTGGAAGCGCCCTTAGCGCTTCGGGATCTTCTTCACCTCTTTGCTAAGCTGTGAAGTCACCTCGTCGCCCAGGGCCGACTGCACCGCTCCGAGCTCTGGGTCCGGTGAGAGTTCACGATTGGAGGATGGCGCCCCGATCCCGAGCCGCTTCGCGCCGTCGATCGTCGCCTCCTCCGAGAAGGCCGCAGCAGCCGGGCGCCTTTCAGACCGTGGGCCTGCGCTCGCACTGGGGCTCCTGTCGGGCGTTTGAACCACCCCCAACTCCGCCGCGGCGCGCGGTTCGCCCAACGTGTTCCTGCTCTCTCCGATCAAGCCTGGCTCGCCGATAGGGTCTAGGTGGCGCGCCGCGAAGGCGTCTGCGGCCTCGTAGAGCAACTCCCGATCTTCGCCCGTGCGGCCCTGCAGGATGTTCGCGATCTCACCGTCCGAGCGCGTGAACTTGTCCGGCGTCGTCCGAAGGTAGTCGCCGGCGAACTGCAGGAAGGCGGCATTGTGCACGCCCCGAAGCACCTCCGCCGTGCGTGTCGAGACCTCAGCCGAATGCTCCAGTGAGGCCGCATCGGATTTCGCCTGGCGCGCCGAATCCGTGAAGCTCTTCGTCGACGACCAGATGGACGCGGTCTTGTCGCTGACCGACTGGCTAGTCCCCCTGTAGGTGGCGTAGCTCTTGTTCAGCGCCTCCGTGTTCGTGCGGTCCAGGTTCTTCCGGAACTCCGAGGCCTGCGTCTGTTGACGGATCCAAGCGAGCGCAGCGTCCTCTTTGGCGTCGTTCTGACGTTGGGCGAACCGCGACTCGGCTTGCGTTGCGCTCATGTTGTGCGACAGGTTTGCGCCGTAGCCGCCCCGCCCGAGGCCGATGCCACCGCTCACTCCGAAGGCCTGCTGCGTACCTATCGTCGCTTGCTCCGTCGCCCGCGCCGCGAAGTCGAAGCCAACGCCGTAACGCCGCATCGCTTCGTCACGGAGTTGCGTCACGTAGGACGCGCCGGTGCTGTCGCTGTCGCGCGCCTCGTTGCTCACGCCGGTTCGGCTTTCCGAGCCGGAGGTCCGCGACCACGCCGCCTCGTGGATCCGCTGGCTGGTGTCCGCCACGGCGGTGGCGGCAACGTGGTCGAGGGTGTTCGAGCGCTCTGTCGCGATCCGCGCCCGCTCGCCGGCCGCGGCGCTGCGCTCGTGCAGCCGTTCGATGTTCACGGCCGCATCCGCCGGGGCCGCCCTGACGCCGAGCAGAGCCCCGGAGCGGTCGGTCGTGTACTCGTCACCCCGCGGATTGCGCGACGTGATGAAGCCCTGGTCGATGTAGCTCGAGCTCTGGATGCGGTTGCCCGTGACGTTGTTGAACGCGTGCGTGTCGACGCTCGTGTTGGCGTAGCTGAGATTGCCCGTCGTCTGGGCGCCAGCAGCGGCCTCCGCCCCGCTGCGGAAGGGCTGCAGGAGCGCTTCGCCCTGACCGCCGACCGCCATCGCGCCCTTCGTCAGGGCGGCCGCGAGCACCGGGATCATCAGCACCATCATGCCCGCGACGGTCTGGATGTTGGCGTTCACGCTGTTGATGCCGTCGAGGGTTTGCAGGTTGAACCCGTTGCTCACACCCGGAAGCATCGCCGCCGCCTCGGTCTGGGCGTAGCTCGCCGACATCATGATCTGGTGGACGATCACGTACATCGGGCCCCAGAGCTGAAGATAGAAGAAGCCCGTGAGGTAGCCCTGGAGCATCCGCACGCCGATGCTCGGCAGGAGGAAGCATGGGAACAGCACCGGGAACATGCCGATGAACAGGGCGTCGACGACGATCTTGAGGACGACGATGGCCCCCTCCCCCACCTTGCCGAGCAGATTGCCGGTGTTGTGGGTCTGCAGCTGCGCCTGAGCCTGGGCGAGCGCGTTGGACGCGCCGCTCTCACTGGAACTGCCGTTCAGGCTGGCCTTCAGCTGATTGAGGGTGGCCACCTGGGCCAGCGAGCGCAGGGCGTCGGTGGACGCCGCGTTCGTCAGGCCCACCAGGGTCCCCATCTCGCTAAGCGCCGCGGGGAGCAGCGACGCGTCGGGCAGGCCCGGCCGGTTGCGGCGCTCCATCGCCTTGGCGGAGGCCTGGGTCTGATTGTCGACGGCCGCCGCGAGCGAGCTGTAGATGTCGGGGCACGTCTTGATCTGGACCGCTGCCACCCCGGAGCCCGTCACGTAGGGGCTGCTGCGCGCCGGGTTCGGCGGGTGGCTCGCGAAGAAGGCCCAAAGGTCGTCGGCCTTGGCCAGCTCGTCGGCCGTATACTGGTTGTCCTGCAGGTCGTACCAGACGCAGTTCTTGAAGAAGGCGTCGAGGTTCTGGGTGAAGACCTGGTCCTGAAACTGCAGCCGGGTGGCCGATTCCATGAACTTGGCGCCGTAGATCATCCCAGTCTGCGAATACTGCACGTCCGTGGGGCTGCCGAACGCCGTCTCCGTCATGTCGATCACGCGCGCGCCGATCTGCGAGGCCGTCGCCTCCGCGAACGCCACGCCCAGCGGCACGTTGGCGATCGTCGCGCCCGGCAGGGCGGGATTGTAGCGATCGGTGATCTTGACGGTCACCTTCGGCAGGAAGAGGCCGCCGTAGATGATGGCCGCCACGATGAACCACTTCACCACCCGACCGGGGTTCAGGTCGCCGATCATCCGCAAGATGCCCAGCAGCAAGCCGAGCATCAGGCCCAGGCGGACAAGGGAGGCCATCCCGCCCGTGCCGGTCATCAGGGCGACGCCGATGAAGATGTCGCGGTAGCTCTCGCCGCCGCCGAACGTGATGACCTCGAACATGGCCGCTACCTGCGAAGAGCGTTTGCGTAGGAGATGGCTTCCGCGATGCGGCCGGCCGTCTCGCCCTGCATCACCTTCTCGATCTCCCGCGTGCGCCCGATCATGTCCTCGAGCGCCGTCATCTTGGTCGAGACCTTCTCCTGGCGCTGCAGGAGCTCCATTCGCAGCGCCTGGGTCTGCTCGGTCCAGGCCAGCAGGTCCTCGCTGGGGATCCCCTGCAGGTGATTGCGTCCCTCCTCCACCTGGCGGACGGTCTTCATCAGCCAGGTGTAGGCGATGTCGAGGGCGATCACCTCGGCGTACTGGCCCATCACTGCCTCCGAACTGGCGCCGTGCAGCGAGGCGTAGACCGAGGCCATCTTGTAGACCGGCAGGCTGGTCATGTTGACGAAGTCGATCTGCTCCGACGTGAGCGGGGTGCGGGTGCGGATCGCGTCAACGATGCTGGTGAGCATCGTCCTGACCCGGTTCTTGAGCCCGGAGGTGGCGTTGACGGTGATCGAGAGCCCGTTCGCCGCGGGGTTCAGGCAGAGGTCGTAGTCGTCACACTGGTGGGCCTTGATGGCGCCGCCGTCGAGGAGCGCGGTGAGCACCGCCTCGTCCCCGCCCTTCGCCGGCAGCACTGACTGCTTGCATTCGTCCAGCGCACCGGCGTCGGCGCCGCAGACGATCACGATGGAACCGGTCACCGTCATCAGGAGCTGGGCCAGCTCGTGATCGCTCCGCAGCATCGGGTGCTTCTTGATCGCCTCCCAGGCCAGGTTCCGGTTCACCGGATCCCACTCGTGCTCTTCCGCCGTGGCGGGACTGGCGGCCGTCAGCGCGTTGCTGCCCTCGCACTTGTTGCGGGCCGCGGCGGCGTCCGAGAACGTGCCGTGCATGCGGCCGAGGCGTTGGCACAGCGCGTTTTTGCCGATCATGGCCCGCGCGGCGCCGTCCACCACCTTCTCGGCGGCCTCGCACGAGCTGATGTTCATGGCGTTCACCTTCTGCGCCCAGTCTTCGAAGGTTTTGATTTGGTCGGAGATCGGCGAGGAGATCAGCGTCAGCGCGAGCATGAAGGCGTAGGGGGCGGCGTTGGAGGCGATGTTCTTCATCATCGCGATCAGCTGGTCGGCGCCGATGAAGGAGAAGGCGCCGCCAAAGAGGTCGATGCCGCCGCACCCACCTCGCAAGGACGGCAAGGTCACGGAGGCGAGCTGATAGTTGTCCTGCGGCGCGCGCATCGAAATGTTGCCGCCGGTGTAATAGCCGCCGGCCTGACCGGTGTAGGCGCTGGGGCCGGTGACATTCGCGGCCGCGAGGCCACTGCTCCAATAGGCATCCATGTTCCCGCTGACGTCAGCCGCGGCCGGGGTGACGCCGTAGGTGAGGAACATGGCTGCTGAAAGAACGGCCGCGACGAGCTTCCGGAACATCGTCGGTTCTCCTGCTAGTAGTCTTCGCCAGGACGCGTCGCGAGCATCACGTAGATCCGCTCGACGATGTCATCCTGGGCCATCACGCCCGCGCCGATGTAGGTCAGGCAGCCCTGCGGCTTGAGGCAGGGCGCGACCTCCACCACGCGGTCATCGGACAGGCGCACGCGGGTGGAGCGCGCGGCGCCGGAGGCGGGGTCCACGCTCGAGCTCTGAAACAACAGGATCGAGGGCGTCGCCGGGTTTTCGATGCCCCAGCTGCGCAGCTGCCCGTGATCCACGAAGGAGTTGCCGATGTAGGCGTTCTCGGAGCCATCGACCGAGACGCCCTTCACGGTGAGCGCGTAGCGGTTGGCGAAGTCCCGCATGATCGGCGAGAAGACCTTGCAAGGGCTGCAGTTGGCTCGGAAGACGTAG
>NZ_CADEGK010000206.1 GCF_902826855.1 uncultured Phenylobacterium sp.
GAGCCTGGTCAGCTGGCGGCGGCCCACGGGGGCGTCTCGGTCTCCGCCGAAGCCCTGGGCCGCCAGCGCGATGCGTCGCGCTTCGCCGACGGTGAGGGTGTCCTTCATGGAAGCGGTCCAGCGGTGAGTCGGTCGCTGGACGCTACCATCGAACAAAGATGGAACGAAACAGAGTCAACGGATGGTTAACAGCCTTGACCGTACCGCCTGAGGTTGTGGAACATTCCGAGACTCGCTGCGACAAGGCCGCGCAGCGGAGCGTGACGTGCGTTTCGGGGCAGCCGCGGTTGCTCAATGCTCGAGGCGCCCGTCCTTCACGGACTCGGGCTCGAAGGCGTAGAGCACGTCCTTGTCCGGCGCGGAGACGTCACGGGTGATGTCCTTGGGTGCGAGGGTCTTCAGCAGGTGGCGGATGATGTTGCTGCGTGCGGTAGGCTTGTCGTCGGTGCGGATGACGGTCCACGGCGCCTCGTCACTGTGGGTGCGGGTCAGCATCTCATCGCGCGCGTCGGAATAGGCGTCCCACTTCAGCTCGGCGACGGCGTCGAGGTTGGAAACCTTCAGGGCCTTCAGCGGATCCTCACGCCGGGCCTTCAGCCGCTTGGCCTGTTCGTCCCGGGAGATGTCGAGCCACATCTTCACGATCCGCACGCCGCTACCCAGCAGCATGCGCTCGAACACCGGCACGTCGCGCAGGAACATCTCGATCTCGGCGGCCGTGGCGAACTCCATCACGCGCTCGACCCCGCCGCGGTTGTACCAGGAGCGGTTGAAGATCACGAACTCACCGGCCGCCGGCAGGTGCTTCACATAGCGCTGGAAGTACCATTCGCTTCGCTCGCGCTCGTCGGGCTTGGGCAGGGCCAGGACGCGGGTGTGGCGCACCGACAGGTGTTCGACAATCCGCTTGATGGCTCCGTCCTTGCCGGCCGCGTCGCGCCCCTCGAAGATCACGAGGTCGCGCAGGCCCGCCTCGATGGCGTGCGCCTGGTAGCGCACCAGCCCGACCTGAAGGTCCCGGAGTTCGTCGTCGTTGGATTTGCCCATGGGCGCATAATGCGTGGGATTGCTAAGAGGGGCCATGATCCGGCTCAGCGTGCCCCACGACCTCGCGCCTGGCGCCGGCCTCGACCTGGACCGGGGCCAGAGCCACTACCTTGCCGCAGTGATGCGCCTGGTCGTGGGCGACGAGGTTGCGGTGTTCAACGGCCGTGACGGCGAATGGCGCGCGACGGTGGCCGTGGTCGGCAAGCGCGCCGTGCGGCTGACGGCCCTGTCGCGGACGCGGCCGCAGGCGTCCGGGCCCGACCTGGACCTGATCGTCGCCCTCGTGAAGCGCGCTCGGCTTGAGACCATCGTCGAGAAGGCGGCTGAGCTCGGCGCGCGGCGCGTGCGCCCGGCCATCACAGAACGGACGAACGCCGACCACACCCGCGTGGACCGCCTGCGAGCCATCGCCACAGAGGCCGCCGAGCAGACCGGGCGGCTGGACGTCCCGCAAATCGCCGAGCCGATGAAACTGGCGGCGCTGTTGGCCGACTGGGAGCCTGGCCGGCGCCTGTTGTTCTGCGACGAGTCGGGCGATGCGCCGCCGATGCTGCGCGCGGGGCTGGCGGAGGGCCCCTGGGCGATCCTGATCGGTCCGGAGGGCGGCTTCTCCCCAACCGAACGCGAAACGCTGCGGGCGCTGCCGTACGCGACCCCGGCCGGCCTCGGTCCTCGCATCCTCCGCGCCGACACCGCCGCCATCAGCGCCCTGACTCTCTGGCAGGCGGCGGTGGGGGACTGGCGTTAGCGTCTGCATCCACGCCGCCTTCCCGTCGCGAGGATGCGCGGATCAGTCCTCCCCGTACACGCTGTCCTCGGGCGCATCGGTGGCGCTCTGGAACTCGATGCGGTAGCCGTCCGGGTCGTCAAGGCCGGTGACCCACATGCCGTTGCCGACCTCCGGCGTGGAGGCGTCGAGGCCCTTGGCCACCGCATCGCGCCAGATGGCGATGGCGTCCTCGCACAGGAAGAAGATCGACACGCCTTCGCCGACCCGGCCGTCGGGCGCCCAGGCGTCCTGCCCCTTGCGGCGGAACTGCTGCAGCATCAGCGTGGCGCCGCCAAGCTTCATCGTGCACCAGCGCAGAACCCCCCGGTCGTCCCAACGCTTGTCGATCTCGAAGCCCAGCCCATCCACATAGAAGGCCAGCGAAGCCTTCATGTCGACGACCCGGAAGAAGGGCACGGCCTCTTTGACGTTGTCGGCCATCAGGGCTCCGGAGTTGCGGTTCTTCCCACGCTTACCCCCGTCGGGCCGCGCATGACAGGTCGGACTTGAGCTCGCCGGATTTGCGCCCACCTAACTGAACAGCGTAAGGACGCGGGCCGCCGGCAGGGCGGCGCCACGGCGTCGAGGCCGGGAGGATGAGTATGGCCGAGGTCGCCTGCGACGATCGACCCCTGGTGTTCGAGGACCTGGTCGCCTGGATGGCCGAGGGCGCCAAGCCGGCCAGCGAGTGGCGCTGTGGCGCCGAGCACGAGAAGTTCGTGTTCCGCCTCTCCGATCACTCCCCGGTCCCCTACCAGCCGGGCGGCATCAAGGCGCTGCTGGATGGCCTGACCCGTTTTGGCTGGGCGCCGGTGATGGAGGGCGACAACGTCATCGCCCTCGAGCGCGGCAAGGCGAATGTCAGCCTGGAGCCCGGCGGCCAGTTCGAGCTGTCGGGCGCGCCGCTGGAGACCGTACACGACATCTGCGAGGAGACCGGCCAGCACCTCTCCGAGGTCAAGGTGGTCGCCGACGAGCTGGGCCTGGGGTTCCTGGGGCTCGGCTTCACGCCCACCTGGCGACGCGACCAGGTCCCCGTGATGCCCAAGGGCCGCTACAAGATCATGCGCGAGTACATGCCCAAGGTGGGCGGGCTCGGCCTCGACATGATGTTCCGCACCTGCACGGTGCAGGCCAACCTGGACTTCTCGTCCGAGGCGGACATGGTGGCGAAGTTCCGCACCTCGCTGGCCCTGCAGCCCATCGTCACCGCGCTGTTCGCCAATTCGCCGTTCATTGAGGGCAAGCCCTCCGGCTTCGTTTCGGCCCGCGCCAACGTCTGGACCGACACCGATCCAGACCGCACCGGGATGCTGGACTTCGTCTTCGCCGACGGCTTCGGGTTCGAGACCTACGCCCGCTATGCGCTGAACGTGCCCATGTATTTCGCCAAACGTGGCGACCGCTACATCGATCTGGCGGGCCGTTCGTTCGCCGACTTCATGGAGGGCAAGCTGGCCGAGATGCCCGGCCAGCGACCCAGCATCAAGGACTGGGCCGACCACACCACCACCCTGTTTCCCGAGGTGCGGCTGAAGAAGTACCTGGAGATGCGCGGCGCCGACGCCGGGCCCTGGAGCCGACTGTGCGCGCTTCCGGCTCTGTGGATGGGGATCTTCTACGACGCCCCGGCGCTGGCCGCGGCCTGGGACCTCTGCAAGGACTGGAAGATCGAAGACCATGAGCGGCTGCGCGCCGACGTGGCCCGCCGCGGCCTGAAGGCCGAGATCAATGGGCGCACCGTGCAGGACGTGGCCAAGGATCTCCTCGCCATCGCCCATCAAGGCCTGAAGAACCGCAACCGCCTCTCGGCCGGCATGGTCGACGAGAGCAACTACCTCTCCGAACTGGAGCAGATCGCCGACAGCGGGATCACGCCCGCCGAACGCCTGCTGGAACTCTACGAAACGCGCTGGGGCCGCGACGCCAGCCGGGTGTTCGAGGACTTCGCGTACTGACCCTCCGATAATTTCCTCGCGGCGCCGGTCCTGCTGCCGTGGCGGAGGCTTGACGATGAGCCTGCGGTCCGCTTCCGCTCGTCAGACGAGGCCTGCGCGAGGACTGAGATGGCGGATCTTCCGAAGTACGCGCATTGGGTGGCCGAGCGGCGCTTCGTCGTGGACACCCGCCAGATGCCCGACCTCAAGGCGGCCGACGCGCGGCTGATCGAGGACCTGTACATCGACGGCGGGCGGTTGCGGCTGCGTCGGATCACCATGCCGGACGGCGCGCCAACCGAGTTCAAGCTGGCCAAGAAGTACGCCCCCGACAATCCGCTGATCGGACCGATGACCAACCTCTACCTCAACGCCGACGAGTACGAGGTCTTCAACGTCCTGCCCGGCGCGCGGCTCTCCAAGCGTCGGCACAAGGTGGGAGCGTTCGTCGTGGACGTGTTCGAGGGAGGGCTGAAGGGTCTGGTCCTTGCCGAGTGCGAGGCCTCCAACCGGATGGCCGCCATGGCCTTCGACGTGCCCACCTGGTGCGTGCGCGAAGTGACCAACGACGTCGAATACACCGGCTCGCGCCTGGCCCAGCAACAGGCGGTCCCGGCCTAGCGGACCCCGCCCTCCTCCGGGCCCTCCACATTGGGCGCCCAGTGCTCGCGCTGCGAGGCGCCGGAGCCTGAATCCGTATGCAGCACCGCGTCGTCGACATCGGTCCGGGCCGGCGCGTCCTTGTGGTGCGGGTTCACCGCCGCGTCGTCGACGGCGTAGACCTCCACGTGGTTGGGATAGAAGGCGACCATGCCCTCGATCGCCGCCACCGCCGGGAACGGGCGCTCGTAGGTCCACACGCCGTTCTCGGCGAAATGGCCGTCCATCTGCAGCGTGTAGTAGCTGGCGTCGCCCTTGTAGGGGCAATGGGTCGCGTGGTCGGTGCGGTGCAGGTACTCCATCGAGACGTCCTGGCGCGGGAAGTACACCACGGGTGGATAGGAGGCCTCCTGCAGGACGATGGCCTGGTCGCTGTCGGCGATCACATGGCCGCCGTACTTGGCCCGCCAGCGGCGCGTCGTAGGGGTCAGGGTGATGGGATGATCGGTGCCGGGGGTCTTCATCGGGAACTCCTTCCAGCAATCAACGGCTGGCGCGCGCTTGGGGTCCCGCCGACGTGATCGAGGGCGTGATCCCGATGACGGCCTGCACGCTGTCGTGCGGGAGGCCTTGCCTTGTGCTTGGCGGGGACGCGTGATTTTCTCCCCGCAAATCCGCGGCCTGGGGCGAAGCTGTCCCGCGGGCTCGCTGCGTCCCAGGGAATCGGAAGCCTCCACGCATGCTCATCTGGATTATCGGCATCGTCGTCACGCTGGCCACGGGCATCCCCGTGTTGCTGCAGCTGCTGAAGAACCACCCACGCGGGCTGATCATCCTGTTCTTCGCCGAGATGTGGGAGCGGTTCTCCTACTACGGGATGCGCGGCATCCTGATCTTCTATCTGACCCAGCACCTCCTGTTCGACGACAAGACCGCTGGCGCCCAGTACGGATCCTACACCTCGCTGGTCTACCTGTTGCCCCTCTTGGGCGGCATCCTGGCCGACCGCTACCTCGGCACTCGCAAGGCGGTGGCGTTCGGAGCGCTGCTCCTGGTCGCCGGCCACCTGACCATGGGGCTGGAAGGCAAGCCCGCCACCCAGACGCTGACCTATGCGGGCCAGACCTATGAGGTAGCGTCCCAGGGCCGCATGGAAGGCCGCACGGTGAACCTGATGGTGGCCGGGCAGCCCTATGGGTTCGGTCCGGCCGAGGGCGGCGGACTGGCGATCAAGGACCTACCCGCCGGCGCGCCGCTCCCGGCCGTGCTGCCGGAAGGTTCGTATCAGATGGAAGCCAAGGCTGACCCGTTCGGCCGGACCGCCTTCTTCGTCGCGATCTCGCTGATCATCATGGGGGTCGGCTTCCTCAAGCCGAACATCTCCACCATCGTGGGCCAGCTCTATCCGCAGGGCGATCCCCGGCGGGACAGCGGCTTTACCCTCTACTACTACGGCATCAACCTGGGCGCGTTCTGGGCGTCGCTGCTCTGTGGCTACCTGGGCCAGAGCATCGGCTGGTGGGCCGGCTTCGGGTTGGCCGGGGTCGGCATGGCGGCTGGCTTCATCGTCTTCGTGCTCGGCAAGAAGCACCTCGAGGGCCACGGCGAGCCGCCGAACCCCGAGCTGCTCAAGAAGCCCCTCGTCGGGCCGATCAGCCGCGAGTGGCTGATCTATGCTGGCGGGCTGCTTGGCGTGTTCCCAGTGCTGTGGTTGGTTCAGCGCAACGACATCGTCGGCGTGGCCCTGATCGCCTCGATCGTGATGTCGCTGCTGGCCATCGCCTACATCGTCGCTTTCGTCTGCAAGACCTGGGTCGAGCGCCAGCGGATGATGCTGGCGGTGGTGTTGATCCTGGGGGCGGTGGTGTTCTTCACCCTGTTCGAGCAGGCTGGCACGTCGCTGAACCTGTTCGCGGCGCGCAACGTGGACCTCATGGGCATGGCCGCAGCGCAGACCCAATCGTTCAATGCCGGCTTCATCCTCATCGGCGCGCCGATCTTCGCGGCCATGTGGGCCTGGCTGGCCCAGCGTGGCCGGGATCCCAATCCGACCCTGAAGTTCGGCCTCGGTCTCGTTCAGGTGGGCCTGGGCTTCATGGTGGTGGTCTGGGGTGCGGGCTTCGCCGACGACAGCTACCGCCTGCCGCTGATCCTCTTGGGCATGCTCTACTTGCTGCACACCACCGGCGAACTCTTCCTGTCGCCGGTGGGCCTGTCGGAGATCACCAAGCTGTCCGTCCCGGCTGTGGTGTCCTTCATGATGGCGGTCTGGTTCCTGGCGTCCTCCATCGCCCAGTTCGTGGGCGGGCTCATCGCGGGTGCGGCCGGAACCGAGACCGTCGGAGGCCAGGTTCTGGATTCGCGCGCCTCGCTCGAGTCGTCGCTGGCGGTGTTCAGTCAGCTGGGGCTGTGGGGCATCGGGATCGGCGTCGTCTTCATCGCCATCAGCTTCTTCATCAAGGGCTGGGCGCACGGGGTCGCCCCGGCGGGCGAGGGCCCCCACGCCGAGCCGGTCCCCGCCGACCGCGGCGCCTAGCCGTCCGCCGCTACCCGAACGTCTTGCGGATGCGCAGGAAGGTGCTGCCCGGCGTCTGGTTCGTGCGCTTGTCGTCGATGAAGCTCGGCTGTCCGCCGGCCGTGCGCAGGCCGGGGTAGATATAGAAGGTGTCGTGCAGGTTGCGGCGCGTGACGTTCGGCAGCTCGAGGCGGATGTTGAGGTCCGGTCGCGGCTTGTACTCGACGAACGGCCGCACGTAGGTGTTGAGCTTGAACTCCTCGACCAGGTTGAAGCGGTAGTAGCTTTCGCGGAACCCGCCGAAGACGTCCACGCCCCATGTGATCCTGTACTGCGGCAAGTCCCAGGAGAAGTTGGCGGACCAATCCAGCCGGTGAAGGCCGGACTGGAACCGCGCCTCGCCGGTGGTGGGATCGGTGACCTTGGCCCAGCGCTTGGTAAGATTGCCCTTCAGCAGGGCCCCCTTGATCCCCAACCGGTCGAAGGGGAGGGTCAGGTCCACGATCAGGGCGTCGAGGGTCCCGTCGCCGATATTTTCCGGCCGGTCGAATGTCGCGCCGCCCACGGTCACCGGGCCACGGTCCACGACGTCGCTGAGCTCGGAGTGTCGATAGGTCAGCGTCACCGAGCCCGCCGCCCAGAACCGCTGCTCCACCGCGATCTCGGCCACCCAGGCCTGACCCGGGTTCAGGTCCGGGTTGCCGGCGGTGATCCCACCAGCGGAGTTCACGTCGCCGTCGGCGACGAAGTCCGTGAAGTTGAGCTGATCCACCTCGCGTTCCAGCCGCAGCCGCAACTGGAAGGCCT
>NZ_CADEGK010000207.1 GCF_902826855.1 uncultured Phenylobacterium sp.
GCACGAGCCCGGCAGACGCCGTGACGGCGGGAAGGCGGCGGAGCATTCCGTCCTCGTCGGGCGACACGTTGATCGTGCCGGCCGAGGCGGAGGCCGACGCGATCTCCGGGATGTCGCAGATGGCGCCGGTGGCCGCGAAGAGGCGGCTCGTCATCGTCTCGGTGCGCTGTCGAATCATCGGCGGCGTGC
The DNA here is from genome assembly GCF_902826855.1 of uncultured Phenylobacterium sp. Taxonomy (GTDB): domain Bacteria; phylum Pseudomonadota; class Alphaproteobacteria; order Caulobacterales; family Caulobacteraceae; genus Phenylobacterium. The sequence continues at coordinate 190 of NZ_CADEGK010000207.1, forward strand.
GCGACGCGCACGGGATGGCCGACGATGCCGTGGTCTCGAACGTCAGGGCGAAGCCCGTGACGACGGGCACCCGCGTCATCGCGGCAGCGAAGGCCGCGTCGGTGCTCGTGGCGTCGCCTGGACGGACGCCTGGCGCGCCCAGGCGGTCTTGCTCGGGAAAGATGACGTCGAAGGCGACGACGGAGGCGCCGCGGTCGGCGAGTGCCGTGACGAGGCGGGCGACGAGGTCACGCGGCCACGGCCACTGGCCATGCGCGGCGAGACTCGGCTCGTCGATGGCGACGATGGCGATGTCGCGCGACGGGGCGGGCGGCGGCGTCTGCCGGATGAACGTGTCGAGCGCGGCGCGGTCGAGAACGCGCAGGAGGCCCGGCGCCGCGAGCACGATGATGCCGGCGACGACGGCCGCCGCGGCGGCCGGCAGGACGGCGCGCCCCGCTGCGGCACGGCCCGGCAGTCTCACCGCACCGTCACTTCGACGCGCCGGTTACGCGCGTTCTCGGTGTTGTCGGGCGTCGGCTCGACCGGGTTGGTCTCGCCGTGCGAGGCGACCTCGACGAGGTCCGCGCCGAGCCCGGAGCCGACCAGCAGGTCGCGCACGAGCGTTGCCCGCCTGAGGCCGAGGTCGACGTTGGCCGCGGCGGCGCCGGTCGTGTCGGTGTGCCCGACGACCGACACGTCGGGTTGCCCCCGTTCCTTCACGAGGGCGAGGATCTCTGGCAGCAGCGCGCGCGACTCGGGCGTGAGGTCGTTCGAGCCGAGCGCGAAGTAGAGCAGGAAGCGACGGGCCGGTGGCGGGATGACGGCGAGCGCGTCGCCGAAGAGGCGGGTCACCTCGGCGGCGGGCAGGACGGCGGGCGGCGGCAGCGGCTGGCCGGCCACTGAGCGCACGCCCTCGTTCACCTGCGTGAGGTCGACGGTCTGCGGACCGGCGGTGACGGCGGCGGCGCCGAGGGCGTCGCCTTCGGGATGCGGCGCGAGCACGATGAGATCCCGCGCCGCGGGCTGGACGGGGGGCGGCACGGGACCACACGCCGCGCCGGCCGCGAGGGCGGCGGCGACGACCGCGCGTCGCAAGTGCTCGACGCTCGTCATGGCGCCTCCGCGCGCACGAGCACGTGCGTGCCACGCACGCCGATGACCGACGTCGGCGTCTGCAGCCGCACGGCCTCGGGCGCGAGTTTGGCGATGATCCCCGAGACGTACGACAGCACGCCGCGCGTGAGCCGCACTGTCAGGGCGAGCTGCTGGTCTTGGGGGGCGAAGGCGAAGCGGGCGAGGGCCAGCTCGGTGTTGGGCCCGAGCGACAGGCGCGACTCGTCCTTCAGCATGATCGCCGCCCGGCCGTCGGCGCCGGTGCGCACGATGTCGGACTCGCGCAGCTCGGCGCCCGCCGTCGCCGGCTGGACGTCGGCGCCGCGGACGATCGACACGGTGCCGGTGGCGACTTTCAGGCGTCCGGCGGTGGCTGATGGCGGTTGGGCGGCGGCTGCGGCGGTCGCGAGCATCACGAGCAGCGCGCACACACGGGCACGAGAGTGTGGGGGACGACGCACGATGGTGGCCGACAGCATAGCAGTCCGGGAACCTTTGCGGCCGGCCCGCAGTATTCTTGGAGCAGGAGGGTGCCCACCCTGAACGGCGATCAACTTCTCGAGATGTTCGTGCGCGGCGCGCTCGGCCGCTCCGGCCGCAAATCCGCCCGTCGCGTCGTGCAGGTGGTCGGTGGCAAGAGCGGCCTGCTCTCGGCCAGCACCCTGCTCGCCGCGGCCGGTGTGGCGTGGGGCGTCTACGAGACGATGCAGGCGCAGAAGACCGGCGCTGCCGCCGCGCCCGCCGGCGGCGCCGCGCCTCCGGTGCCGCCCATGACGGGGGGAATGCCGTCGTCGGCGCCGCCGCCCGTGCCCGGCGCGGAGTCCGCGGCGGCGACGGCGCCACCCGAGGTCACGCGGATCGTGCGCCTCGCCGTGTCGGCCGCCAACGCCGACGGCGCGATGAGCGACACCGAGCGCAGCGCCATCCTGCAGCACGCCCGCGATGCCGGCGTCGAGGCGATCGCGCACGACGAACTGACCGTGCGGCGGCCGCTCGCCGAGATCGTGGACAGCGTCACCGCCGACGCCGAGCGCCGCGATCTCTACATGCTCGCCTTCGCGATCGTGCGCGCCGATGAAGGCGTCTCGGGCGCCGAGCGGATCTATCTCGCCCAGCTGGCGCACGCCCTCGGTCTCGGTCCCGAGATCACCGGCGCCATCGAACGCGACACCGCCGCGGCGATCGAGCGGACCTGAGCCGCGACACTCCGCGCTCCCGCGCCACCGCGTGCCTTCAGGGCGGTTCTACCCTATATAGCCGCCCCCATGAGCCGTCCGTTCCTGAAGATGAACGGGCTCGGCAACGACTTCGTCGTCGTCGAGACCCGCAGCGCGCCCTTCGCCCCAACGGCGGAACAGGTGCGCGCCATCGCCGACCGCACGAGCGGCGTGGGCTGCGACCAGCTCATCGTCATCGAAGCCGCGCCTGGGGTCGACGCGCGCGCCCGATTCTGGAATGCCGATGGCGACGAGGTTTCCGCGTGCGGCAATGGCACGCGCTGCGTCGGCTGGCTCCTGATGCAGTCGTCCGGCAAGGACGAGGCGGTGATCGAGACCGCCGCCGGCCGCCTGATCGCCACCCGCGCCGGCGAGCGTCTGGTCAGCGTCGACATGGGCGAGCCCGGGCTGGACTGGCGCGAAATCCCGCTCAGCCGCGAAGAGGACACCCGGGCGCTGGGCGTCGTGCTCTACGACCACGCCGACCTGATGGCGCCGCCGGGGTGCGTCTCCATGGGCAACCCGCACGTCGTGTTCTTCGTACCCGACGCCGAGTCGGTCCCGATCGCCAGGATCGGGCCGGTTGTGGAACGCCACCCGCTGTTCCCGCAACACGTCAACGCCGGCTTCGCCCAGATCGTCGGCCGCGACCGCATCCGCTTGCGGGTCTGGGAGCGGGGCGCGGGTCTGACGAAGGCCTGCGGGACAGGCGCCTGCGCGGCCCTGGTGGCGGCGGCGCGCCGGGACCTGACCGACCGCGCCGCGACCCTGGTGCTGGACGGCGGTGAGCTGTTCATCGAGTGGCGCGACGACGACCACGTCGTGATGACCGGGCCTGCGGCCGTGGATTACGTGGGCGAGCTGCCTTGAGCGAACGGCCCGACCCGTCGCACCCGTCCATGCCGCGGCCGCGCATGTGGCAGGTGGCGCTGGCCCTGAATGCGATCTTCCCGCCGGCGGGGTATGCCTATGTGGGGGCGTGGCGCGCGGCGACCGTCTTCGCTGCCGCCGTGCTGCTCGCCGCCGTCGCGCTGACCGAATGGACGGTCGCCTTTCCTCCCGGCATCTACCGGCTTGGCTTGCCCGGCGTCATCGTGCTCGCGCTATGTCTGGCCGTCGGGCTGGGCGTGCATGCCGCATGGATGGCCGAGGATGCGCCGGCGAAGAGCGGGTCGCGGCTGCGTCACGCGCTGACCTATGCCGCCGCCAGCCTGGCCGTGCTCACAGTCCTGCAGCTCTTCCGCGCCTACTGGCCGCACGCCTTCTACGCCTTCGCTGCGGATTCGATGGCGCCTACCCTGAACGACGGCGACATCGTGGCCGTGCGGGGCGCTCGCGCCCTCTGCGCCCGTGCCGAGCCACGGTCAGGCGACGTGGCGCTCTACCGACGCGACGGGTCGCCGGCCCCCTATCTGCACCGGATCGTCGCCGGTCCGAGCCAGGTCGTGGCGATGAACCGGGGCCAGCTCTACATCGACGGCAGGCCGGTCGCGCAGCATGGCGTCGGCGAACAGCCGCGCGACTTTGCGCCGGCGGCCGTCTTGGTGCGCGAGACGCTGCCGAACGGCGCTCGGTACCTGACCCTCGACGATGGGCCGGACGGCCCGGCCGACAACGTCGCCGCCACCCAGGCGCCCGCCGATGGCTGGTATGTCCTCGGGGACAACCGCGACAACGCTGTGGATTCCCGCGTGCACGGGCCCGTAGAGCGGCGCAACCTCTGCGGGGTCGCCTTCCGCATCATCACCAGCAGGGACAAGAGTCATGTCGGCGCCAAGCCCTGAACGCCCCGACGTCGACATCGTCACGTTCGGCTGCCGCCTGAACGCCTACGAGAGCGAGGTCATCCGTGCGCGCGCCGCGCAGGACGGCCTCAGCGATGCGGTGGTGTTCAACACCTGCGCCGTCACTGGCGAGGCGGTGCGCCAGGCCCGTCAGGCGATCCGCAAGGCGCGCCGCGAACGGCCGGGCGCAAGGCTCATCGTCACCGGCTGCGCGGCCCAGATCGACCCCGCCGCCTTCGCCGCCATGGCCGAGGTCGACCTGGTGCTGGGCAACGCGGAGAAGGGCCAGGCCGGCGCGTACCTGCCGACCGCAGAACCGCTGCGCGTGCGCGTCAACGACATCATGAGCGTGCGCGAGACCGCCGGGCACCTCATCGACGGGCTGAAGGACCGGGCGCGGGCCTATGTGGAGGTCCAGAACGGCTGCGACCACCGCTGCACCTTCTGCATCATCCCCTATGGACGCGGGAACTCGCGTTCGGCGGGGGCTGGCGAGGTGGTGGAGCAGGTCCGCCGCCTGGCCGCCCAGGGCTACCGCGAGGTGGTGCTCACCGGGGTCGACGTGACCAGTTGGGGCGCCGACCTGCCCGGCCAGCCCACCCTGGGCCAGCTGGTGGCGCGGATCCTGAAGCTGGTCCCGGAGCTGCCCCGGCTGCGGCTTTCCTCCATCGACGCCGCCGAGATCGACGCCGACCTGCTGCGTTGCCTGAAGGACGAGCCCCGGCTGATGCCCTACCTGCACCTGTCACTGCAGGCCGGCGACGACATGATCCTGAAGCGGATGAAGCGCCGGCACAGCCGCACCGATGCGCTGAAGCTCGTCGCGGACGTGCGCGCCGTGCGACCCGACACGGCCTTCGGGGCGGACTTCATCGCCGGCTTTCCCACCGAGACCGAGGCGATGTTCGAGAACACCCTGAAGCTGGTCGACGAGGCCGGCCTCGCCTTCCTGCACGTGTTCCCCTACAGCGCCCGGCCCGGCACGCCGGCCGCGCGGATGCCCGCCGTGAAAGGCGACGTCGTGAAGGCGCGCGCAGCGCGGCTGCGGGCGGCGGGCGGCGCGGCGTTGGCGCGGCACCTGCAGCGGCAGGTCGGGCGCACGCTCATGGGGTTGGTGGAGCGGCCGGGCGTGGCCCGCGCCGAGGACTTCACCGAGATCGCCTTCGCCGGCGAGGCCGAAGTGGGCCAGGTGGCTGGGCTGCGTGTCACCGGCCATGATGGCCGCCGGGTGCTGGCGCAAACCCTGGCGATGGAGGTGGCGTGATGATCACCGGCGGCTGTCAGTGCGGCGCGGTCCGGTTCCGGGCTGAGGGGCTCGGCGAGGCGAGCCTTTGCCACTGCCGCATGTGCCAGAAGGCCACCGGTGGCCTCTTCGGCCCTTACGTCGCTCTGGACGGCCTCACCTGGACGCGCGGCGAGCGCAAGCGCTTCCAGAGCTCCAACAAGGTCTGGCGCGGCTTCTGCGGAGCCTGCGGCACGCCGCTGACCTGGGAGCATGTCGGCGGCCTGATGTCGGTAATGATCGGCGCGTTGGACGACCCGGCGGCGGCGCGCCCGACCGAACAGCTGAGCAGCCCGAGCAAGCTGCCCTGGCTCGACGACCTGCCGGCGCTGCCCACCCACGAGCCGACCGAGCCGAAGGCCGCGGCCCACCTGGCCAGCATCGTAAACCTGCAACACCCCGACCACGACACCTAGCCGGCGCGGCGCCGCGCATCCCGCACAGAGGCTGCCCGCAGAAAAGCGAGGAGCGCGCTGAACCGTTTGCCGCGGTGGCCGCATCCACAACTCAGTTCTCTCTTTGTTCTTGACTTCTTTAGGCTCCGTGTGAGAGGCTTGGTTTTGGTGGGGCGACGGCGCTCGCGGCGTACTGAGACCCATTTTCAGGGATGGCAGAGGGGGTTGAGATGGCTGGCTATAGGCCTGCGCGTGGTGGCGTGCTCGAAACCATGGACGAGTTCGTGAAGCGACGGCAGCGGGAAGTCGCGAACCTTGGTCGAGAGGCCGAGGCCGCAGCGCACAGGGCTTACGGCGATGCCATCCGAACAGGGCGAGATCTCGTTCTGCGCACTCAGTCCGAGGTCAATCGTCTCGGGTCGGAGCTGCTTTCGCCACAGCCGTCGAGGCGCTCCGCGGGAGTTCAGAAGCGTTCCACTTCGACCGCCAGTCCGTCGCGGCAGGCGTCGCAGCCCGCCCCGAAGTCGGTGGTTCGGCAGGGCGTCAATCAGGCGCTGGCGATGGCCAGGGGCGCGCAGGATGCATTCACACTGGGGCTGGGTGATCGCGCCCACGCCGGTGGACGGGCTCTCATCGACGCGGCCCGGGGCGCCGATCTTGGTGATGCCTGGCGAAGCCGCTGGGCCACAGAGCAGGCACGCGATCAGTATGATGCGAAGAACTACCGGACCGCACGGACGGTCGGCGAGATTGCCGGCACGGGCCTGGGCTTCGTCGCCTTGGGGCCTGTTGATGCTGCGCTTGCAGGAGGCGTTCGCATCGCCCAGGCCGCGCCGATGATCGCAAGAGAAGCTGCTGTTCTGGGCGGCGTCGGCGCAGGCGGAGGCGTCCTCAGCCAAGCCGCGGCGGACGTTCAGAACGGGCGCTTGGGCTCTGTTGGCGACTATGTAGGGTCCGCCTTAGGTGGCGCTGCAACAGCTCTCGCCTCCGCTCGCGGGCGGCCGGGACAAGCGGGTGCGATCGGCGGTGCGACGACCTCAATCGTCCAGGATGCGCTCGAGGGGCGCTCTGTCGACTGGAGGGACGCTAGCCGAGCGGCGTTAGCTGGCGGCTACGCGGCCGCGCCGTTCGGGCTTGCTGGACGCGCCTACAGCGAAGGGCTTCCGCCTGTGGCGAAGGGCGATCTGGGCGACTTTGCTGGGCGAGTTCGGACGAGAGCCAACTTCCGAGATCCAGTGCCCGGGGGCGCGCGGGTAAAACTAAAGAGTGGGAAGGTCACTGTGCTGGACGAGGGTAATCCTGAGGCCTGGATGAGTGAGCAGAAGTTCGGAACGAGAGTTCGTGACCTGAGTAGTAATCAGAACGAAGCTTACAACCAATTTGGGGATCGCTACCGGGTCGACCACTTCCTGCCCCGAGACGTCGGAGCCGTCGTGGCATATCCCTTTGGCCAGATTGGCTACCATGAATTCCTGGCTAACGACCCAACTTGAACGGTGGGTGCTTTCGTGGTCTCGGCCAGCGAAGCGCGCCAAACCCAAGAAGCGACGACACGGACCGGGCTGGGTCGCGCCGAAGGCGATGATGGCCGGCATCCGAGGGGAGTTGGTGCCGGCCGCTCTAGCGCTGGGCTGGGTTCCACTCGAACGTCGGCCTGGTCGGAAAGGCGCGAGCCGGTACGGT
>NZ_CADEGK010000208.1 GCF_902826855.1 uncultured Phenylobacterium sp.
GCGCGGTCTCGCCGGACCGCGGATACGAGATCGCGGTCGCCGCCGCGCTCGGGGATGACCTCGACGCGGCGCTGGATCCGGCGGCGCCTTCGTTCTGGGGCGGGCGCGAGCCGCAGGTCCCGGCGTGGCCGCAGGGCGCCACGCCGCTCGGTCCACTGGTCAAGGCTCCGGGCGTGCTGGCCGCGCGGCTGGCCTTCGTGGCCCTGGTGGCGCGCGAGGATGGCGACCGGCTCGCCGCCGAGCTCAAGCCCGGCATGCGGTTGGTTTCCAGGGAAGGCGACCTCTGGCGTTGGGACGGCTTCGTGGCGCGGGCCGATGCGCCCAAGCCCGCCGCCGTGCGCCTGGAACAGAAGACCCGGTTGGCCGAGGTCGAGGCCGAGATCGAGAAGCTGACGCCCAGGGCGCTGGCCGCGCGCGCCGCCGTCGAGGCCGCCGCCCAGCGCACCCGTCAGGCCGAGGAGGCCCTGCGCGCCGCCCGCCGCGAGCCGCCGGTGCTTGAACAGAAGACCGCCCAGGCCCGCGCCGCCCTGGAGCGCATCGAGCGCGACGCCGCCCTGAAGGCCCAGCGAGCCGCCTCCCTCGACGACCTGATCGACCGCTTCGAAGCCGAGTTCGCCGAGCACGAGGCGGCCCTCGAGGCCATCATGGCCGAGGTCGGCACGGACGAGGGGGCGGGCGAGCTGCGCGCCAACCTGACTGCCGCCCGCGCCGCCGCTGGACCCGCGCGCGAGGCCGCCGCCGAGGCTCGTTCGGCCCACGACCTTGAGGTTCGCGAGCGCGACGGCCGCGCCAGGCGGCTGCAAGGCCTGCAGAGCGAGCATGGCGATTGGGTCCGCCGCTCGGCGACCGCCGCCAAGCGCCAGGACCAGCTCGCCGAGGCGCGGACCAAGGCGCATGCCGCGCTGGAGACCGCCAAGGCCGCGCCGACCACGCTTGAGACCCGCAAGGTCGCTCTGCTGGACGAGCTCGCCGTGGCGGAGGCCCGCCGCGCCAGGACCTCCGACGCCCTGGCGGAGGCCGAGCGCGAACGCGCCGAGGCCGACCGCGGTCTGCGCGCCGCCGAGACCGCGGCCGCCGAAGCCCGCGAGGTGCGCGCCAGCCTCTCGGCCCACGCCGAGGGCGCCGTGCAAAGGATGGCCGAGGTCGCCGCCAACATCCGCGAGGCCGCGCGGATGGAACCGGAGGAACTGGCGAAGAAGCTCCGCGACGATGCCGTGGCGATCCCCGCGGACGGGGCCGGGGCCGAGGCGCACCTGTTCAACCTGGAGCGTCAGCGCGAATCGATCGGGCCGGTGAACCTGCGCGCCGAGGAGGAGGCCGGAGAGCTCTCGGCTCGCGTCGAGGCAATGGCCCTGGAGCGCGCCGACCTGACGGGCGCCATCGCGCGCCTGCGCCAGGGGATCGACGAGCTGAACCACGAGGGCCGCGAACGCCTGACTGCGGCCTTCGGGGTGATCAACGAGCACTTCAAGACACTGTTCGAATCGCTGTTCCAGGGCGGCCAGGCGGAACTGCGGCTGGTCGAATCGGACGACCCCCTGGAGGCCGGCCTGGAGATCTATGCCTGCCCGCCCGGCAAGCGGATGGCGTCCATGAGCCTTATGAGCGGCGGCGAGCAGGCGCTGACCGCCGCGGCGCTGATCTTCGCGGTCTTTCTGGCCAATCCCGCGCCGATCTGCGTGCTGGACGAGGTCGACGCCCCGCTGGACGACGCTAACGTCGACCGCTTCTGCAACCTGCTCGACGAGATGTGCCGCCGCACGCAGACCCGCTTCATCGTCATCACCCACAACCCGGTGACCATGGCGCGCACCGACCGCCTGTTCGGGGTGACGATGGCCGAGCGCGGCGTCTCCCAACTGGTGTCGGTGGACCTGCGCCAGGCCGAGGCGATGGCGGCGCAATAGAAGCTTCAGTGCAGGCGTTATCGAGGTCGTTGAAAAATATCGTCAAATCAATATCTTACGGCGTATCTGCCCAGCCTTGACGCACTGCACACGTCTCTATAGGTTCCGCGCGACCTGAAGCCCCCGCCGCGGCGGCTACGTCGCAGCCTGTTAGGCCTCCCGACGCATGCCGACGCCGGTTGAATCGCACGACGAGGCGCGCAAGCGGCTCAGCGCGCGAATGGACGCCTTGGAGGCCGAGCGTGCGCCAAAGCAAAGCACGGCGGTCCAGGCGTTGTCGGGAGACGGGTTCCGCTTCCTTGGTGAAGTGGTTGGTGGGGTGTTGGGCGGGACCGGCCTTGGCTGGGTCGTCGATCGCTTCGCGAATACGCAGCCCCTGGGGTTGATCGGCGGTCTGCTGATCGGCACCGGGTTCGCCATCTTCGTCGCCGTTCGTGGCGCCGCGGAGCGGACGAAGAAAGCCATGGAAGAGGCGGGACCCCTCCCGTCTATTCCCGACGACGAGAACGATTGAGGCCGACCAATATGGCGCAACAGCCCGCCATCGACCCGATGCATCAGTTCCTGATCCACAAGATCGTGGATATCCCGCCGGTGAACATCGGCGGGTTCATGCTCGACCTGTCGATCACCAATTCGGTCTTCACGCTGCTCGTCGGGACGGCGTTCCTGATGGTGTTCATCGCGCTGACCGCCCAGGGCCGCATTGTGCCGAACCGCGCGCAGGCGAGCGTCGAGGCGCTGTACGGCATCATCGACAACGTGCTCGTCAGGCCGATCATCGGCGCGGGCGGCAAGCCGTACATCCCCTTCGTCTTCACGATCTTCATGCTGATCCTGACGCTCAACCTGATGAGCGTGGTGCTGGCCATCGGCAATATCGGCGGCCAGGAGTGGACCTTCGCGGTGACGTCTCAGCTGGCGGTGACCGCGACACTGGCGCTGATCACCTTCCTCAGCGTCTTCATCCTGGGCTTCGTGAAGCACGGGCCGAAATTCCTTGGCCTCTTCTGGGTGCCAGGCATGGGCGTCGTCGGCGGCGCGCTGATGGTCATCATCGAGATGATCTCCTACTTTGTGCGACCGATCACCCTGGCCATGCGACTGTTCGGCAACATCCTGGGCGGCCACGTGGTGATGAGCCTGTTCGGCTCCTTCGTGGTCGGCCTCGGCATCTTCGCCCTCGGCGGCGGCCTGGCGACCCTGGGCTGGATCGGCTCGGGCCTGTCGCTGACCATGATCGTCGCGCTGACCGGCCTGGAACTGGTCGTCGCCGTGCTGCAGGCCTTCGTGTTCGCCGCGCTCACCGTCGTCTACCTCAACGAGGTCGTGAACTTCGGTCACGGCCACTAACCGCTAACGAGCTCAAAAGAGGACTACACACTATGGATCCTGCTTCCGCGAAGATGATCGGTTCCGGTCTCGCCGCCATCGGCATGGCCGGCGCCGGCGTCGGCCTCGGCGTCCTATTCGGCAACTATCTGCAAGCCGCCATCCGCAATCCGTCGGCCGCCGCCAGCCAGCAAACCATGCTGTTCCTGGGCATGGCGCTGACCGAAACCATGGGCCTGTTCGCCTTCGTGATGTCGCTGCTGCTGCGCTTCGGCTAAGCGGCGATACTGCAAGGACAGGATCCCGCGCCGATGGCTGTCGAGACCCATGCTACGACCGAGGCGGCGGGCCACGCTGCCGCCTCCGGCGGGCTGCCGCAGTTCGATTTCCAGTGGTGGCCAGGCCAGATCGTCTGGGTGCTGCTGGTCTTCATCGTGCTCTTCATCTACATGCGCGCCTTCGCCGTGCCCAAGCTGGGCGGGGCCATCGAGGCGCGGGACGCCAAGATCGAGGGCGACCTGGCCGATGCGCGCAAGCTGAAGGACCAGGCCGACGCCACGGCCCAGGAGGCCGCCGCCGAGCGGGCCCAGGGCCGCGCCGCGGCGCAGAAGCTGGCCAACGATGCCCGCGCCGCCGCCCGCGGCGAGATCGACAAGGCGCTGGCCGCTGAGGAGGCTCGCCTCGCCGAGACCGCCGCCAAGGCCGACGCCGCCATCAACACCGCGCGCGACCAGGCCATGACCAACGTGGCCACGATCGCTCAGGAAACGGCTGCCGCCATCGTCGCCAAGCTGACCGGCAAGGCGGCCTCGGCCGCCGAGCTGACGGCCGTGCGGGCGCGAGGATAAGTGATGACCGAACTCCTCATGGACGCCCACTTCTGGGTCGGCGTCGCCTTCGTGATCTTCGTCGGCCTGATGCTCGCCCTGGGCATCCACAAGCTGGCCTGGAACGCCCTCGGCGAAAGCGGGCGCAAGGTGCAGGCGCAGCTGGATGAGGCTGCCGCCCTCCGCGCCGAGGCCGCCGCGCTGCTGGACAACATCAAGGTCGAGCGGGCGGAAGCTGAACGCCACGCCGCTGAGATGCTCGCCGCCGCCAAGGAAGAGGCAGAACGCTTCGGCGTCGAGGCCCGCGCCAAGCTCGCCGAACAGATCGAGCGCCGCGGCCAGATGGCCGAGCGCAAGATCGCCCAGGCCGAGGCCCAGGCCGAGGCCGACGTCCGCGCCGCCGCCGCCGACCTGGCAACCCAGATGGCCGAACAGGTGCTGGTCCAGCGCCTGGCCGCGACCTCCGCCGACCCCCTGATCGACAAGGCCATCGGCCAGCTGGCCGGCAAGCTGCAGTAGGCCTCTTACCGCATCGGCGCCGCCGCTCCAGTCTGGCGGCGTCCGGTCAGGCGCGCGTTGGGGAACGTCGCGCCTTCGACCGGTCCACGAGCCTCACGACACCCCCGCACCGCCGCCGGCCCGTCCACCTGGGGGACGAAGCCCGCCAGGCGCGAATCCGGGCGTCGTGAGGTTCGTGGACCACGTCCCGCCTCACCCCACGCCGTCCAACGCCTTGTACTGCCGCTCGCCGAACAGGATCGAGCGGTGCTCGTCGTTGAATCCGTCCATGCCGCCGGCGATCGTCTCCTTGCGCGCCTCGCCCGTCGCATTGCCCCGCCGCACCGCAGGCCGCGCGCCCACCAGCGCGCCCCAGCGCATCAGGTTCGGGAACTCCGCCGCGCGCGCCTTCACCTCGCGCATGATGTACGGATAGATGGCGATATCGGCGATGCTGTAGGTCTCGCCGGCGATGTAAGTCGTCTTCGCCAGCTGCCTGTCCATCACCCGCAACAGCCGCGTCACCTCGTTTGCGTAGCGCTCCATCGCGTAGGGATGCCGGTCCTTGGCGTAGAACGTGAAGTGCGCGTGCTGGCCGAACATCGGTCCCACGGCCGACACCTGGAACATCAGCCACTGATGGCAGATAGCCCGCTCTCGGGGGTCCTGCGGGACGAGGCTGCCGGTCTTCTCCGCCAGCCACAGCAGGATCGCGCCGGTCTCCCACAGCACGAACGGCGGCTCGCCCGCGGGCACGCCATCGTCAACGATCACCGGCGTCTTGTTGTTCGGGTTCAGCGCCAGGAACGCCGGCGTCAGCTGGTCGCCGGCCAGGATGTCGATCGTCTCCAGCCGCCATTCAACCCCCAGCTCTTCGAGGGCAATGGCGATCTTGCGCGCATTGGGTGTCGGCCCGCCATAGAGCGTGATCATCCGGGTCTCCTCGGTCTCGCAGGCGCCGAAGCCGGCGTGCAGGCGATCGTGATGGCGGGGCCGGCGGGTGTCGAGCATGCATCGCCCCACGCAGGGGAAGTGCGCGAAACGCGGGGCCGCTTGATGCGAGGGCGGCCGCACTGATCCAGATCAATTCCCCCAGGTCTAGCTCTCCCCAAAATTGCGCGATGCATCGCACTTACGAAGTGTATCTCCGGCACCGCGAGGGGCATCGGCGGTTTGTCGCAGTCACCTGTGACAGGGGGGATCTCTACGACCGAACCTCCGACATTCTGGCGTCATCCGAGGCCGTTGAGGCCGAAGTGCAGGAAGCGGGACGTCACCTGTTTGCAATCCGCCGACAGCGCCCTGTGGGATAGGAGCCGCGCCCGAGTGTGTCTTGACTTGACTGACCTGCGACCCTCGAGGGCGACGAATGGCGATCACGATAGCCTGGAGCTGTCGCGCTTCAGCCATTGACGCCATGGCGCAGCCGTTGCGTCTTCTTCTTGCGGCAGCGTCTCGGGAGCTGCCTCGCGCGTCGACGGGAGCGAAATGGCCATACATCGCAAGGTGCTCGTTCCTGCGGGTTTAGCGGCGCTGCTCATGGCGGGCGTTGCCGGCTTCATTGTTCTCAATCGGCCTGCCGAGGTCACGACATCCGTCGTCAAGCCGCAGAAGACGGAGCGCGTCATCGCGGTCGTCGGCCGGGTGCGCCCTGTCGAGCGGGTCGACGTGCGCGCCATCAATGCGGGTCAGGTCGTTCGGCTGCTCCATGACGAAGGCGACACGGTCGCGGCCGGCGCGCCGCTTGCCATCATCAAGGCGGTCTTTGAAAAGGCGCAGGCTGAGGCAGAGCTGGCGCGCGCGAAGGCCGTGCGGGCTCGCGCGGCGGAGGCCCTGCAGACATTCGGACGGACAAAGGCGCTGTTTGACCGGGGCTTCGCCGCGCAGGCCGCTCTGGATCAGGCGCGCGCCGAGCTGCGTACCGCCGAAGCCGAGGTGGCGGCCGCCGAATCCAGCGCCCGCGCCGCTATAGAGCGCACCCAGGAGTTCGTGGTTCGCGCGCCGAGCGCCAGCGTCGTCCTCGCCAGGCCCATCGACACCGGCCAGGTGGTGGACACCACCACCGTTCTCTTCGAGCTCGGCAGCGTGTCCGGCGGAGAGATCGAGGCGGAGGTTGACGAGGCCTACGGCGACGCCATCCGACCGGGAATGCCCGCGCGGATCGCCACCACGGGGGGAAGCAGGATCTGGAGCGGAAGGGTGTCGGAAGTGTCGCCAAGGGTCGACGCCTCGACCGGTGGCCGACTGGTAAGGCTGACCTACGACGCCGGCGCCGACCTGGTCCCCGGCCGGTCCGTCGATGTCACCATAGTGGTGCGCTCGGCCGAGACGCTCATGCTGGTCCCGCGTCAAGTGGTTGTGGACGCCACTGTGGCGCCCAAGGTCTACGTCGTGGACAAGGACGACACCGTAGGTGTCCGGCGGGTGCGAATCGCAGACTGGCCATCGGTCGATGCGATCGTAGAGTCCGGGGTCGCTGCAGGAGAACGCATCGTCCTCGAGCCCGGCGCCGTGTCGCCGGGCGAGCGTGTGCGAGTGAAGGAGGAGCAGTAGGGGATGTTCGCGTTCACCGTCGCCCGACGCTACCTCGCCTCCAACCCCGCACAGACCGTCCTGCTTCTGGCCGGCGTCGCGCTGGGTGTTACGGTATTCGTGTTCATTACCGCGCTGATCGAGGGACTTGAGGTGCGGCTGACAGAGCAGGTCACCTCGAACAGCGCGCACGTGAGCCTGGAGCCCGATACGCGACGCGGGCGCATTCTCGAAGCGCCGGGGGTGCGGAGTGAAGGTCCATCGCTCGTCTCCACGTTCCAGCGAAAGCAGGTCCGCCAATGGCGCTCGGTCGTGGATCAGATCCGCGCCCAGGAAGGTGTGGCGGGCATCAGCCCGCAGATCACCGGAAGCGCCTTCCTCATCCGCGGCGAAGCCGTCCAGCCGGTGTCGGTCACAGGCCTGGAGCCGGATGGGCTGGACGTCATCTCCCCCATCAGCACCAAGATCGTGGCAGGAACGTCGGCCATG
>NZ_CADEGK010000209.1 GCF_902826855.1 uncultured Phenylobacterium sp.
TCGGATACAGGCGATCTTCACCTCAAACGCCACGCCACTTGGGGAATGCAGGCTAAAGGGCGAGCGGTCTGGAACTTTCTATCCCTTCTGGAACGTCGTGACCGGCCTGATCAAGGGCGAGCGGGCACCCAAGATCATCGCGCTGGAGAACGTCCTTGGCACTTTGACCTCTCATGGCGGCCGAGACTTCGAGGCAATCTGCCGGGCCTTTGAGGAAGCGAACTATCGCTTCGGTGCGCTCGTGATCAACGCGTCGCAGTTTCTCCCTCACTCTAGACCGCGCCTGTTCGTGATTGGTGTGCACGAGAGCGTCGCGGTCGATCGAGGGCTTGTGTCTCCCGGACCGATAGAACCGTTCCACACGCCGGCCCTGCAGCGGGCAATGGACCGTGTTGGCGACGAGACGCTGCGGTCGATGGTTTGGTGGAACATCCCGTCGCCGCCCTGGCGAAACTCGACCTTCGCGGACTTTATCGAAGAGCATCCCACGAGTGTCGAGTGGCACACAGAAGCCAAGCGCGATCAGATCGTGGGCATGATGTCGGCCGTCAACCTCGCCAAGCTGGAAGCGGCCAAGCGCGCCCGCCGCCGAATGGTGGGCGGCGTGTATCGCCGCACCCGTTTCGATGAGCGCGGCAACAAGGTGCAACGTGCTGAGGTTCGCTTTGATGACGTGGCGGGCTGCCTACGCACCCCGGCTGGCGGTTCGAGTCGCCAGGTCATCATGGTGGTGGATGGCGAACGCGTGCGCACGCGCCTGATTTCGGCGCGAGAGACGGCTCGCCTGATGGGCTTAGATGACGCTTACGTGCTTCCGAAGAACTATAATGAAGCTTACCACCTGACGGGTGACGGCGTAGCGGTGCCGGTGGTCCGGCATCTGGCGGCTCATCTGTTCGAGCCACTCCTGAGTGAACAGGCCTCGAAGAAGGGTCGGTCACGATCCGCCAGACGTGCCTGATCCAGGACCCTTGTTCGGTCGCGATCCGGACGCGACGAACGTCCCGCCGTTCGAGACTGACGACCTTCGCGCCAATCTGGCGAAGTACCTCGAGACGCCTTTCTCGGATGGCAACACGCCGCCGTTGCCGGTGGGAAACTATCGGTGGGGCGTCTACGCCTTCTTCGATTACGATGGTGAGCCGATCTACGTCGGCCAGACTAACGAGCGCCTACGCACGCGCATTCGCCAGCATTTGACGAACCAAAGGACCGACGCGGTGGCGATGTCGGTGCTGGATCCGTTCGAGGTCTTCGAGATCGAAGTCTGGCCGCTGGCGGACTTGCAGATCGCGCTGCGGACCGACGCTGCGGCACGTCAAAGGCTCGATGCTCTTGAGCGATTGATCACGGCTAAGGCGGTCGAGAACTCTCAGTTCAAGGCGATCCTGAACGAGAAGGACCCGCCCCAGGGTGCTGTCACCGTGGAGGCACCGCCGTCGTTGCGCGGTCGCATCGTCTCCGATCGGGTCTTTGAAATTCGTTCTCACCCAGACTTCCGCCTGGCACGCCGCTCGCTAATCCTTTCGCGGCTCGCCCAGGTCATTTCGGAGCGCAAAGTTCAGGGCGGCTTGCGTCGTGTGCTCGTGACTCAATCCAAGCGGCTCCAGTGGCTGGCGTCGCGCCGCTACGAAGCCCTGGGCGGTGCAGCATCCGTCGCGACGGAGGCGGACGAGGACTCCGAAGGCTGAGCCGTTCGGACCTACGGTTGCGTAGCAGGTCTGGAGTCTGGAGCGGTCTCCAGTTCCGCAATTGGCGCATAGCCGCCCCTCCCTACCTCCATGGACGGAGTTTGCCTGCCGGCCCAGGCGTCTCCGCCGACACGGCCGGAGGCCGCTGCGGCGCGGGCGCGCCGGAGGCCCGGTCCTTGACGCGCCTGGGCCGGCGTTCGGCGCTTCAATCAGTCCCCCGGACTGATCAATCCCGCTTGCGCGGGACCGCTCCTCGCCGCAATCAACCATGGATTTAAGGGCGGGTGTCATCCCGCTGGGATGCTGGGCGGGCCGCGCGATGAACGTCGTCGTGAAGTTCTGGAAGGGGGCCCGCACGGCGCGGGCCTTCATGCGGGCGCAGGCGTTGCTGGTTCAGGGGCGGATCGAGGACGCCTGGAAGGTGCTGGCCAACCTGCAGATCTACACGGAGACCTTGCCGCCCCAGAACGAGGTCCGCATCGAGGTGGACATGTTCTCATCGCACGCTTGGCGCCTAGGGGACTGGAATCTGAGCCTGTTCCACGCGAAGGCCGCGGTGGCGGGGCTGCGCCACGAAGCCTCTCGCATCGCGCCGGCGACGCGCGACCACATGCTCTGCTACTGCCGCATCCTGATCGAGAGCGCCTCGTGGCAGCTGGGCGGCCCACCGCACGACGCCGGGCAGATCACCGGCGTGGCGCTGGCCGACGTGCGGCCGGAACAGGTACCGAAGGGGATTGCGCTGCGGTTCCCGATCTCACCGGTGGCGGCTTAGGGCTCGGCCTGACGGGCGGCGCTCCGGACCGCACGTCCCCACCCGGCTCGCCTGCGGCGAGGCCACCCTCCCCTCCAGGGGAGGGAATGATCAGAGCTTGTCCGCCTTCTCACGTCGACGCAGCGGGTCCTTGGGGCACCACGCGTAAGGTCCGAGGCGTCCAGCCGGCCCTCTCCCTACCGTCTCCCGCTCTTCGCGCCCGGGGCGCTCGGGGGAGAGGGGGCTGAGGGTCGGGGCTTGCGGGGCTTGGGGCGGAGGGGGGCGGTTTCGGGGGTGGCGTTGGGGTCGGCGAGCCAGGCGTCGACGGCGGCGATGAGCGGGCCGTGGCGGATCTCGCGGGCCATGTCCATGGCGATGCCGATGGTGCGGCCGAAGTCGGGGTGGGCGCGGGCCCAGTCGCGCACGGTGCGGGCGGGCGGGTGGTCCGGGCCGCGGCAGGCGGCGCCGATGGAGCCCGCCTCGAACACCGCGTCGGCGACGTCGTCGGCGATCAGGTCGCAGTAGGTCGAGCGGCGGCCGGTGCGGGGCTGGCGGGCCTCGGCGCGGACGGCTTCGAGGCGGGCGGCGAAGGCAGGGCGTTTGCGGCGCCACTGGGCGAGGGTGGTGCGGTCGGGCATCGCCGGGTCCTCGCAGATCTCGCGCAGGCTCTGGACGTGGAAGCGCTCGCAGATCTCGTCGGCGATCCTGGGCGACCAGCGGACGGAGGGGCGGCGCAGGCGCGGGACGCGGAGGTCCGGCGCGCGGCGGAGCCACTTGCGGATCGTGGGGCGGCTGGGCCAGCCGGGGGTCGCGCAGATGGCGTCGAAGGACTCGCCGGCGGCGCGGCGTTCCAGGAGGGCGGCCAGCAGCCGGCGGCGCTCGGCGGGGGTGTAGCCGGAGGGCATCGCGGGCAGGATGGCGGGCGGGTGCGTCAGATGCGGACGCACACGGGCATGAGGTCCCGCTCGGAGCATTCGTCCCAGCGGCCTTGTTGGCGTCCGCGGCCCGCCAAGAGAGGCGCCTGCTAAGCCGCCAGTCGGCGACGGCGCAGCGCGGCGCCGGCCATACCGAACCCGCCGATCATCAGCGCCCAGGACGTGGGTTCAGGAACGACGCCGCCGAAGCTCACACTCTGGATGTTGAGCGCCTCTTCAACCCCGCCCGTCGATCTGATCAGTACGGAGCTGAACGCGGACGTAGAGATGGCTCCGAAGAAGGTCGTCGGGTCGTAACCGGAAGGCGACAGACCTGTGAGTGTGAAGCTGTCGCCGTTCGAGAACTCGAAGTCGATGTCGCTGCCCTGGAACTCGCTCAGGTTCACGCCAAACGCCGTCACCGGATCGGGCAGGTTGACCCGGAAGTTCGGCGTCCCGGAGATCAACTGCTGGTGCGAAAGAACCGAGAACGCGTTGCCGCTGAAGCCGGGGCCGACCAGGAAGACATCACCGTCGCCGATGGACGCGTCGGTCAGGAACACCAGGCTTTCGAAGGGCAGGCTCACGTCCCCCGAACCGACGAAGAGGACGCCCATGTCCGGCGTGGCGACGGTCGTGACGCTGCCTACGGCAGCGCTCCAGCTCGCTTCGTCGGAGAAGATCGTCAAGGCAGCGCTCGCCGGCGCCGCCATAGACCACAGAGCCAAGGCGCCGGCCAATCCAGCCACAGTTCTCATCATGATGTCTCCCGCGGGCGGAAGCGGCCCGGACCTCTGTGTGTTGGCGGAGCAGCGTCGCTGGCGCACTCGACGCGCAGGCGCCCTTCCGGGGGCCTGCGGACGATCGATGCTCCGGTAGCCATCAGTCGGCGCCGCACATAGGCGTCAGACCTGGCCGAGCCCTCAGCTCTCATACACCCGGAGGCGCGACCAGCGGGTCCCGTGAAGCACGCGAGCGACGTGGATGTAACTCACAAGCCAGTGTTCCGGGTCAGATCGAAGCAGGGACCATGGCTGAAGGGCACGCTATCAATCCCGCTTGCGCGAGACCGCTTCTCACCGCAATCAACCATGGACTTAAGGCGCAGCATCCCGCCGGGATGCGAGGCGGGAGGAGCGGATAGTGGCTGATGACCGCGTCAAGGGGCCGGCGGCCTACTTCCCTTCGATCGAGAAGAAGTACGGTCGGCCCATCGCCGAGTGGCAAAGGCTGGTGCGCGAGCGGCTGCCGGCCAAGCACATGGAACTCGTCTCGGTGCTCAAGACCGAGCACGGAATGGGTCACGGGCACGCCAACGCGATTGTCGCCCATGTGCTTGCCGAGCGACGGGAGTGAACGCCGTCGTCAGGTTCTGAGAAGCGGTCGGGACAGCAGGCCTTCGGGTTCATCGTTTAAGCAGAGCGACTCTGCGTCCAGCGCAGCATCCCGCGGGCGGCGGGTCGCGTAACGTTGGCATGGCTGCCCCACGGCGGGCGCAGCGATGGTCTCGAAGGGAGACGTTGATGTCCAATCCGCAGAATGACGGCGCGGTCGAACTGTCTGAACGCGAATTGAGCGACGTGCAGGGCGGAATACTCATCGGGCTCCTCCTGCCGGCTGTGCAGAAGGTGCGCGAAGCGGCGGCCAGGACGTCGATCATGGCCGACGCCAGCGACATCGGCGCCGCGCGCGAGCCCGCGTAAGCTCCCGCTCACCCACGGCCGCCAGAGGCGGCTTTGCCGTCTGTCCCTCCCCTTGGAGGGGAGGGAACGGGCGTGGTGGTCAGTTTCCGCCGCCGCCGCCTTTGGCGGCCGCCGCTTCGTCCAGGCGGGCGCCGTGGAGGATGCCTGGCATCGCGTAGTTGCCCTCATGGCAGGCGTATTCGTAGATCAGCCCCTTGGCGGGCTTGAAGGAATACTCGCCCGACCAGGCCTGGGTGTAGTGCACGGGGTCCTCGACGGTGAACTGGTAGAGCAGTTCGTCCTTGCTGATCCGCGTGAACCGCTCCGTCACCTTGCCCTGCGGTGAGACGGGGGTCATGGTGCGGCCTTCCTGAACGGGGTGCACGTTCCTGGTCTCGGTGACCAGGGTGTCGCCTTCCCACCAGGCGACCGAGTCGCCGAGCCAGGGCCGGATGGCGGCCGGCCTGTGCGACGCGCGGGCCTCGGCGGCGGATGCGAAGATCGGCGCGATCCGCATATCGTTGATCATTTCGAGCTGCATCACGAAGTGGCCGGGCGTCACGAAGAAACTGTAGTTGGTGTTGCAGAGCGCGTTCAGCATCACCGGCCCGCCGGAGTCGGCATGCCCGATGAGGCAGCGCTCGCGGAGCGGCAGGTCCTCCGGCCCCTCGAAGGTGCCCTTGCCCGAACGGTATTCGGCGCCGTCCTTGATCATCAGCTTGTGGCTCGTCGGGCGGTCGCGGAACGGCATCTTGCCGTCGGCGGGGCTGGTGATGAACGACGAGCGCGCCTCGCCGCGGACGCGCATCAGCCCGTCGCCGTTGTCGATCCAGAACGCGTTGTAGCCGGCGCCGGCGTTGGAGTCCTTGAAGGCGCCCTGGCTGAGATCCGACGGTGCGTTCGAAGCTTCCTTGCGTGCGGCGACCGACTTCTCCAGCGCATCGGCCTGTTCCTTCGGCACGACGAGCTGCGGGTAACGCGCCGGGCGCTCGAGCGTCGTGAGGGTCGCGTTGGTCCAGACCCCCTCGAAATTGCGCGCCCATTCCTTTGATACGGGCGCCTTGGACTGCGCCTGGGCGAACGCCGGGCCGGCCAGCAGCGCGGCCAGCACGACGGCCGCCGTTATCGAGCCTCTTCTCATCAGATCGTCCTTCTCACGCGTTGCGCCCCAGCGCTTTGCAGAACCTGCGGATAGTTACGCCCTCCCGGGCGGCGATTGGAAGCCACGGTATGCATTTTAGCGCGCGTCCGAGCCGGACCCTAGCGAACCTCCCGCCGGGGCAGGCCGGCGGCGCGGCGGGCGGCGGCGTCGTAGTAGAAGAGCGACTGGGCGGCGAGCTCGGCGCCGTTCGGATCCTTGGCCGAGCGCAGGTAGGACGCGTAGTGGCCGTAGGCGTTGCGGCAGTGGCTGTCGCGGTCGTTGATCTGGGGCGAGAAGCGGAAGGTCGCGTAGTTCTCCAGCGTGTAGCCGGCGCAGGCGCCGTGGGGGGTCAGCCACTCCAGCCGGCCGTGCTCGGCCATGAGCGTCTCGGCCAGGGTCGGTTGCTTGGGCAGGTTGTCGTGGGCGCCGTAGGCCCCGGCGCGGACGCCCTTTTCCATCTCGTCCGCCTGGCGCAGCATTTCGGCGCGGGCCTCGGGCGTGAGGGTGGCCTTGAGTTGTTCGGCGCTGGTGCGGAGTTGTTGGGCGGCGGCCAGCATGCGCTCAGCCTGGGTCTGGGCGGCGGCGGCGGGCGCAAGCGCGGTCAAGGCCACGATAGCCAGGGCGGAAGCCAGCAGGGGGGCGAGATAGGGCAGGCGCATCCGGTCGGTCTCCGCTCAAGGTCAGGAACCGACATGTACGGCAGGACACCGGATTCGGACGAGTGGCCTCGCTGCGCCCTCCCGGGCTGAACCGCGGCGCGGCAGGCGACGGCGCGCCGCCGGTTGCGGGCGGTGGGCGGCATGGCACAATCCGTCTTCCGAAGTTGGGCGGGCGGCGCGATGCGGGCATCCAGGATCAGGATCGGGGACGACACCTTCCACTACGCGGACCAGGGGCGGGGTCCGCCGGTGGTGTTCCTGCATGGGGCGCCCGGCGACCTGCGGACCTGGCGCGACGTGATCGCCGCGCTGGGCGGCGGCTGTCGCGCGGTGGCCTATACCCAGCGGTGGTTCGGGCGCGTGGCCTGGCGGGCGGACGGGCCGCCGTTCGGGACGGCGACGCACGTGGCCGACCTGTTCGCGTTCATCGAGGCCCTGGACCTGGCGCCCGTCAGCCTGGTGGCGTGGTCCTATTCCGGCCATGTGGCGCTGAAGGCGGCGCTGGAGCGGCCGGAGCGGTTCGCCCGCGTACTGATCTACGAGCCGAGCGTGCCGACCTACGTCAGCGATCCGGCGCAGCAGGCCGCATGTGGCGCGGACGCCGCGCAACGCTTCGGCCCAGTGTTCGAGGCGCTGGGGAGGCGCGATAATCGGCTGGCGGTGCAGCGCC
>NZ_CADEGK010000210.1 GCF_902826855.1 uncultured Phenylobacterium sp.
GGCGTGCACGCCGGACTGGAGCACGCAGATCCATAGGAGGAGGCCGCCCGCCATGTAAGGCCAAAGCGCGCGCACTCGGAGGCGGTTGAGGCCAGCGAGGCCCGCAACGATCAGTCCGGCCGCGCCCAGCCACGGTAGGGAAAGCTGGGCTGTGTAGAAGACGGCGATGCTCGCCACGGCCCCGAGATCGTCGACGATCGCCAGCGCCGTGACGAAGATCTTCAGGGACACGGGCACGCGGCGCCCGAGCAGAGCGAGCACGCCGAGCGTGAAGGCGATATCTGTCGCTGCCGGCGTCGCCCATCCCTTGACGGCGCCCGGCGTTTCCCGCGCGAACGCCAGGTAGACCAGGGCTGGGATCAGCATGCCGCCGATCGCCGCGGCGCCGGGCAAGATGCGGCGCGGCCAGGTCGAAAGCTGGCCGTCGATCAGCTCGCGCTTCACCTCAAGCCCGATGATCAGGAAGAACACGGCCATAAGCCCGTCGTTGATCCAGTGCAGGACGCTGAGAGGACCGGCGTACGCATGCAGGACTTCGAAGTACGAGGTCGCGAGCGGGGCGTTGGCGGCGATGAGGCCCGCCGCGGCCGCCGTCATGAGCACCAGGCCACCCGCAGCCTCGCCACGCAGAAAGGCGCGCATCGCAGAGGAGCGACGACGAACAGCTCGGAAAAGCCGGCGCGGGTTCAGTTCTGCGTCTCCGGTGAAATCGCCCAGGATGTGCGTCCCGCTGCTCGCGCCTGGACGGGTACAACCATCGAGCCCCTTTACGGTTCTCGCGAACCCGCCAACATCGCGCAATAGATGTCGGAGACCGACCTGGCCCCCGACGCGCTTCGGCGGTGGGATCCCGCCCGTTGACGGGTCCGGCGTGACGCGCGCCGTCCCTTGGGCAACGGGGTAAGGCTCGCGACCTCAGCAAGGCGCGTGAGACGCCGCGACCGGATCAGAAGACACCCGCCGTCTCTCTGACGTCTCGGAATCAGATCGTAACACGATCAGAATTCACGCACGCGTGAGGGCCGAACACGAACGGTCGCTGCATCGCCGCGGCATAACAAGATCGTGTCGAGATATAATGCGCCATGGGGTCGACAGGCGGCCTCGCGGGCCTCTAGGTTGGCGGCTTCCCGGCCAGGGCCGCATCCCTCCAGCGCGGCCGTCGACTCCGGCGCGCGTTGAGCGCGCCGTTTCTCTGGGCTTGCCGGGAGATCCTCGTCGCTCGGGCGGCCCGCTCGCACCCCGGAAAGGAACCGAACCGCATGACCGCCAGCGAACGTCTTCTCGAGACCTGGGGCGCCATGCAGACCTATTTCACGGCCCTCTCACCCGCAGAGGCCGTCCTGAACGTCGTGCTCAGTCTTTCGGCCGTGGGCGTCGGCATGGTCGTGCTTTATGTCGGTCGGCGAGGCGTGGCCCGGGTGGCGCGCCTCGTGCCCGGCCGGTCCACGGCGGACAAGCAGGTGCGGACAAGCCGTGTGGCGCGGCTCTTCGTCTGGGCCCTGCGGCTCATGGTCGGGGTGGGCGTCTTTGCAGCAGTCGCCAACGTCTGGGGCGTGCGACCGCTGGTGTGGCTGGGGGCGACACTGGGCGAGGCGACCGTTGCCACGGGCATCCGACTCGCCGGCCTAACCCTCGTGACAGTGCTGCTCATGGAGCTTGCGGGCTACCTGGTGGGCTACGGCGTCGGGCGGCTGGCCGCGCATGCCGAGACGCGCCGCCGGCAGGGGCAGTTGCGCACGCTGGGGCCGCTGCTCCAGGGGGTCGCGCACATAACGATCCTGGTCCTGGCGCTGATGATGGGGCTCGGCGAACTGGGCGTGAAGATCGGGCCGCTGCTGGCGGGCGCTGGCGTCGTCGGCATCGCCATCGGCTTCGGGGCCCAGACGCTGGTGAAGGACTTCCTGACGGGGTTGTTCCTGGTGGTGGAGGACATCGTTTCGGTGGGTGACATCGTGCGGATCGGCGACTCCGGCGGCCTGGTCGAGGAGATGACCCTGCGCACGATCCGGCTGCGCGACTTCGACGGGACGCTGCACGTCTTCCCCTATGGCGAGGCGCAGGTGGTGCACAACCTGACAAAGACCTTCTCCTACTGCGTCTTCGACCTGCAGATCTCCTATGGCTCCAGCATCGACCAGGCGCTCGAGCTCATGCGCCAGGTCGGGGATGAGCTGCGGGCCGACCCCGCCTTCGGGGACAAGATTCTCGAACCAATCGAGGTGGTGGGGGTCGATAATCTCGCCGACAGCGGTGTGGTCCTGAAGGGGCGGATCAAGACCCGCCCGCTCGAACAATGGACCGTCGGTCGGGAGTACAACCGGCGCATCAAGCACGCCTTCGACGACGCCGGCGTCGAGATTCCGTTCCCACACATGAAGGTGGTCCTGCCGGAAGGGCAGATCTCCGAGCTGGCGCGGCATTGACCGAGTTTGCGGGATAGGGGGACAGGCAGATGGGCCGTCTCATCGTTGTTTCGAACCGGGTGAGCCCGCCGACCGACGCCGGCGCAGGATCGGTCGGAGGCTTGGCCATGGCCTTGGGCGCCGCGCTGCGCGAATTCTCGGGCGTTTGGTTCGGCTGGAGCGGCCAGACCGTGGACAGCTATACCGGCCAGCTGCGGGTCGAACGCCACGCCGGGATCACGATCGCGACGGTCGACCTCGATGAGCAGGACCGCAACGAGTACTATAACGGCTACGCCAACCGCACCTTATGGCCGCTGTTCCACTACCGGACGGACCTGACCGCCTACGAGCGGTCTTTCGACGCCGGCTACCAGCGCGGCAATGCCCGCTTTGCCCAGGCCCTGGCGCCCTTGATCCAGCCCGACGACTTCATCTGGGTGCAGGACTATCATCTCGCGCTCCTGGCGCGCGAGCTGCGCGCACTCGGCGTGCGCAACCGGATCGGCTTCTTCCTCCACATTCCTTGGCCGGGCCGGCGCACCTTCACCACACTGCCCCGGCACCGGGAGCTCGTCACCGCCCTGCTGGACTACGACCTGATCGGCTTCCAGGCAGAGGACTTCCGCGACGCGTTCGCTGACTACATCGTGCAGACGGCCAAGGGCTCGGTAGCCGCCGACGGATCGGTGCGGGCGCTGGGACGTGCCTCCCGGATCGGGGCCTTCCCGATCGGACTCGACGTGGAGGCTTTCGAGGCGGCTACCCGGTCCGAGGCGGCGGCCGAGACCGCCGCGCGCCTGGCGGCGAGCGCAGCGGGGCGGCAGGTGATCCTGGGCGTGGATCGGCTCGACTATTCCAAGGGGCTCGAGGAACGGTTCCTGGCCTATGAGCAACTCCTCGCGGACCATCCGGAGCTGCACGAGAAGCTCTTCCTTCTCCAGATCGCCACTCTCAGCCGCGAGGAGGTCGAGGCGTACAAGGATCTCCGCGCGCGCCTTGACACCGTCAGCGGGCGGATCAACGGCGCCTTCGCCACCATGGACTGGGTTCCGCTGCGCTACGTGAACCGCGCCTATCGACGCGATGAGCTTGCCGGCATGTACCGGGCGGCCGCGCTGGGCCTCGTCACCCCCCTGCGAGACGGCATGAACCTGGTGGCCAAGGAGTACGTCGCCGCCCAGGACCCGGACGATCCAGGGGTCCTGGTGCTCTCGGAGTTTGCCGGAGCGGCGGCTCAGCTCCGCGCCGCCCTGATCGTGAATCCGATGAGCCGCGAGGATGTGGCCGAGGCCATCCGGCGAGGCCTGGCGATGCCGCTCATGGAGCGCAAGTCGCGTTGGCGCGACCTGATGGCCGAGGTGCGGCGCACGCCTGTCGAGGCGTGGCGCGACGCCTTCGTAGCCGCTCTGCGCGAGGCGCCTGCCCCGGCGACGCCGCCGCGGGTCGCGGTCGGGGACACCCGTTCGACGGCGCCTACGGCCTAAGGTCACGAGTCTCCCGCACGGAAACAGAGACGCGCCATCGCGATCAGTTGCGCGCCACCAACGCCGTCCTCCACGACTGCGGCGGTGGCTGGATCCGGAGCGGCCAGCGTGGTCCGGGTCCAGCACGTGGCGGGCGGTGCATCTGCGGCGGGCCGGATGTCGAGTGCAGGCGGGACATCCGCGATTCCAGCGACCACGGCCGGCGATTCCGTCGCCTCGCAGCCACCAAGGCCGAGGGCCAGGGCCACGGGCAGTACGGCGGTGAACGGCGGCTTCCGAGACGTGCGCATGCTCCTCCGTCCGTCGCCCCGCGAACCGACGCGGGCGGCGGTAGTCCGGGTTGGACACCGCCGCCGGGAAGGACCGCTGACGCCATGCAACTTACCAGTTCGAGGTCAGATCGTAAGACGATGCTATTTCACGGTTGCGTGCGAGACGACGCCGCGGCGTCAGAACCCTGGGATCCGGAGCCGCCCGCGGCCCGGAAGCAGTGCGGTCACGTTCAGCTCAGAAAGCAGCCCTTCGAACTCGCGGCGACGGGGATCGCCAAGGAGAGCCGCGCGGGGCAGGACGACGACGTCGCAGTCGCGTTCCCTCAGGAAGGATTCCAGCGCCTGATGGGGATGCTCCGCCAGCGGACGGAGCCCAGGCCGCAGACCGCGACGCGTCGTCCCGAACGCGGCCACCTCGCAGGGGAGCCCGTCGAGGGCGGGGTGGCCGGCCAGGAATTCCGTCATCGCCTCGACAGCGTGATTTGCGTCGAGGAGCACCAACGCCTGACGGGGCGGGGCCACCGACTCGGGTGTGAGGCACACCGGGCATTCGGCGGACCGGAGGATCGCTCCCACGTGGGCGCCAAGGCGCAGCGAATAGGGCGGCGAGCTGAGGCCGCGCCGTCCGACCACGAGCATCCCGGCCCGGCGGGACACACGGGTCGCGGCGTCGAGGAAGGCGCCTCTTCCGGTCAGGATCTCGGTCAGTTGGGCGCCGGCTTGGACAACGTCGCTTGCGGCCTTGTCGATGACCTGGGCCCAGCGCACGTCGCGGTCGGCGACCGGGCCCGAGCCACCGGGCCGTCTGGTCTGCGGTGCGTCATCCTCGAGATGGAGGAGTTCGACTCCGGCTTCCATGCGCTCGGCGAGCCACGAGGCGGCTCCGCAGACTCCGCCGGTGTGGGCGGAGCCGTCGACACAGGCGATCACCGGGCCGACGAGGGGACTCAAGGTCCGGCTGCCGGCAGTGGCGTGCTGGCGGGATCGAAGTCGTCGGCGAGGGGGGCGCAATCGATGCCCCAGGTCTCAGCGAGCACGCGCCGCAGCTCCGCGCCGTGCCGCCGGCCCGCCAGCCGCTCGCCGACCAGGGCGAACGTCACGCCCGGACGACCGGCCAGGACCACGGCCTCGCGGGCCGTGCGGGCCAGCCCGACCACGTCGTAGCCAAGGTCGCTGAAGGCAAGAGCGAGTCGCTCCAGGACGCTGCTGTCACCGTGGGCGAGCAAAACCGTCTTCACGCGGGGCGCTTCCTTCCATGAATTCGCGGATGCGCCAATATATCGTCCAGAGATGCATATTAGGCATGACGATGACGTGAGCGGTCGGTGGACTCAGTCCTTCGCCGGCGGCGTCCGGTCCAGCAGCCCGTCGGCGTCGAGGTGGCGCAGAGCGCCCATTAATTCGCGGAAGATGTCGGACGCGCGATTGAGTTCGCCGAGGTTGCTGCGCGAGATGGTCTCCAGTTGCTCCACCGCATCGGGGGTCAGGGACAGCACGACGCGACGGCGGTCGAAGGTCGAGGGCGTGCGAACCATCAGCCCCCGCTCCACGAGCCGGGCCACGAGGCCGACAGCGCTGTGGTTCTTGATCAGCAGGCAGTCAGCAAGTTCACCGATGGACATCGGTTCGACCCCCACGTGGGCGCGCACAGCGAGCAGGGCCTGATGTTGCTGAGGACTAAGGCCAAGCGCCCGCGAGCCCGCGCCGCTGAACGCCAGGAACTCGCGTAGCGCCTGACGGAAGGCGCCCAGCGCCTGATACTCCTCCGTCTTCAACTTCCTCCGGGGGTTGCGGTGAGATCCGGGGGGCACGGCGGCGGTCAAGGATGAAATCTCCCGCCTTGAGGTTGCGACTCGCATGAAGGCGCAAGTCCGCGCGCCGGGCAAGCGGCGGCTGGCTCAC
This sequence comes from uncultured Phenylobacterium sp., assembly GCF_902826855.1. Taxonomy (GTDB): domain Bacteria; phylum Pseudomonadota; class Alphaproteobacteria; order Caulobacterales; family Caulobacteraceae; genus Phenylobacterium. Next base: position 6,067 of record NZ_CADEGK010000210.1, read on the forward strand.
GCCCGTGCACGAGGGCTGAGAAGGCTCCTGCCCGACCTAGCCCGTCGGCAGATGGCGCAGCACGCCGCAAGGGCCCAGCCACCGGCGGTCCCATAGGGGGCCGCGGCGCTCATCGGTCGCGACCCTTGAGCTTGAAGGCGTCCGCCAGGGCCTGCACGGGATCTTCCGGCGCGGAGATCAGGTTGATGATCGCCACGGGACGTTGCCGGTACGCGGCCTCCACGGCGTCGGCGAAGGCCGCCAACACATCGTTGGCCGGCGCGTAGCGATAGCGCGACTCGTCCTCGGCGAGCACCAGGCCCGCCTGCGTCAGGCCTTCCAAGTTGCTCGCGACGAGATACGAGGAGGCGCGCAGCTCCTGGACGAGCTCCGGCGCTGACCAGGCGTAGTCCGGACGGGATCGCATCAGGAGCAGCAGCTCCAGGGTCCACACGGACCGAATGTGCTGGCGGACCAGGCCGGTCATCTCGCGGTTCAGCGGCATGGCTGCGTCCGACGCCGTCCCGACTTTTCCTGGAGGTGAGACCTCAACGTCATCCCCGGCGGCCTGTGCCCAAGCCGCGAGTAGCACGCTGCGGATACATCGTGCATCGATCAATTTTGCGTGGGAAGGGCCGGCCAGAATGGGAGAGGGGGCGGCCTATCTCCCGTTCCCGCGCCCTTGGGAGCAGGCGACTTCGGTGATGCGGCGTTGCGTATGAGCCGTCGCTCCTGCATGCGCACGATGACCCGCGACGGACAGCCCGTGGCGGGCACGGCGGTGCAGGTTCCCATGCGCTTCGCCTTGCCGGACCGAGGGCCCGCGGGCTGGCGTCAGAAGGGGAAGAAGGCCGGGATCGCGAACGCGGCCACGACCCAGGTCAACAGGTTGAGCGGCAGGCCGACGCGGACGAAGTCCATGTAGCTGTAGCGGCCGATCTCATAGACCAGGACATTGGTCTGGTAGCCGAAGGGCGTGGCGAAGGCGGCGCTGGCCGCCATCATCACCGAGACGATGAACGGCTGGGTGCTGACCCCCAGGCTCTCGGCAAGCGCCACGGCGATGGGGGTGACCAGCACGGCGACGGCGGCGTTGGAGAGGATCTCCGTCAGCAGAAGGGTCGCGCCATAGAGCAGGACCATCGCGCCGTGCGGGCCGAGCGTCTGCACGACGCCCGTCAGGGCGTTCGTGGCCGCCGCGGCAAGGCCGGAGAGCTCCAGCGACAGCCCCACAACGACCATCCCCGCGATGAGGATGAGGATCTCAGGCCGCAAGCCACGATAGGCCTGGTCCGCGCTGATCACGCGGCCGAGGATCAGGATCACGGCGCCAGTGAAGGCCGTGGCCGCTATTGGGGCCACGCCGATGGCTGCGGTGACGACGACGCCCAGGAACACGCCCAGAGCAGCCAGGCCGCGCTTCAAGTCGAGCGGCC
>NZ_CADEGK010000211.1:0-6094 GCF_902826855.1 uncultured Phenylobacterium sp.
CGCCGCGACGACAATCGTCCAGCCAACAAGTCGTGAATGAACGCGATCAGTGGCGGACGCGGAGAAGAAGCTGGCGTCGGGGGTTGGGCCCGCGCCGAAACTGGCCGAGCAATAGGATGGCTGAGGCCTTCGCACCAGCGAAGGTGAACCTGTTCCTGCACGTGGGCGGGCCGGGGGCCGACGGCTACCACCCGCTGTGCAGCCTGATCGCCTTCGCCGACGTCGGCGATACCGTGGCCGTGAAGGTGGGCGAGGGGAGCGTGAGCGTCACCGGCCCCTTCGCCCGGGCCGTGGGCCGCGAGTCCGATAACCTGATCATCAAGGCCGTCCGCGCCTTCGTGGCGGAGCTGGGCCGGCCGATGGAGGAACTGGCGTTCAGCCTGGACAAGCGGCTGCCGGTGGCTGCGGGCCTGGGTGGCGGGTCGTCCGACGCCGGCGCGGCGTTGCGGCTGATCCGCGACGTCTTCGCCCCCGGATTCGACGATGCGCGCCTGGAGGCCTGCGCCGCGGCGGTCGGGGCGGACGGGCCGGCGTGCCTGTGGGGCCGGCCGGTGCTGGCGCAGGGGCGCGGCGAGCGTCTCAGTTCCGCCCCCGGCCTGCCGGAGCTGTACGCGGTGCTGGTCAACCCGGGCGTGGCGGTCCCGACCCCCGAGGTCTATCGCCGGCTCGACGCCGCGGGCCGGTTCGGCGACGTGACGCCACCACCGATGCCGGAGGCCTTCGAGAGCGCCCAGGAGGTGGCTGCCTGGCTGGCGACCCAGCGCAACGACCTGGAGGCCCCGGCGGTGGAGGTCGCTCCGGAGATCGGCGCCGTACTGGCCACCCTCGCCGATGAGCCCGAGACCTTGCTGGCCCGCGTCTCCGGCTCCGGCGGCACGTGCTTCGCCCTCTGCGCCGACGACATCGCCGCCGAAGGCCTGGCCGAGCGCGTGGAATCCATGGCCCCGGCCTGGTGGGTGAAGCGCTGCCGCCTCGGCGGGCCCTGGTAGGCGCAAACGAAAACGGGGGCCCCGAAGGACCCCCGTCTCGCGTCTCGAGCTCCAGCCCGAGGGCTTAGGAGTGGTAGGCGCGTTCGCCGTGCTCGACGATGTCCAGGCCTTCCTCTTCGGCTTCCGGCGAGGACCGCAGGCCGATCGTGTACTTGATGATCAGGAAGACGATGCTGGAGGCTACGCCCGACCAGACCACCGCCACCGCCACCGCCTTGAGCTGGGTGATGAACTGACCGGCCATGGTGTAGCTGGCCAGCACGTCGCAGGTGGAGATGTCGCCGTCCGCCGCGCAGGTCGCGTAGTCGACGATCTCGGCGCCGCCGAGGCCCTTGGACACCAGGATGCCGGTGGCGAGCGCGCCGACGATACCGCCGATCGCGTGGATGCCGAAGGCGTCGAGGCTATCGTCGTACTTCAGCGCGTTCTTCACGACCGAGCAGAAGAAGACGCAGATCGGCGAGACCAGGAGGCCCAGCACCAGTGCGCCCATCGGGCCGGCAAAACCGGCGGCGGGCGTCACCGCCACGAGGCCGGCGACCAGGCCAGAGGCCATGCCGAGCAGTGAGGCCTTCTTACGCGTCACCCACTCCGTCATCGCCCAGGAGAAGCCCGCCGCGGCGGTGGCGATGAAGGTGTTGATCAGGGCAAGGGCCGCGTAGCCGTTGGCTTCCAGGTTGGAGCCGGCGTTGAAGCCGAACCACCCGAACCACAGCAGGCCTGCGCCCACCAGGGTCAGCGTCAGGGAGTGCGGCTGCATCGGCTCGGAACGGTAGCCCTTGCGTGGGCCGAGGATCAGGGCGCCCGCCAGAGCGGCCACGCCGGCGTTGATGTGCACCACGGTGCCGCCCGCGAAGTCGAGCGCGCCCCAGCCCCAGAGGAGCCCGGACTTCACCGCCGCGGTCGGAGCGGTCGCGATGCCGTCCGGGCCGGGCCACCACCAGACCATGTGGGCCATCGGGTAGTACGAGAGCAGCGGCCAGAGCACGGCGAAGACGACGCAGGCGCCGAACTTGAGCCGCTCGGCGACCCCACCCAGCACCAGGCAGGCGGTGATCGCCGCGAAGGTCATCTGGAAGGCGATGAAGGCCAGTTCCGGAATGTAGGTCCCGGTCGAGAACGTCGCCGCGACGGAGGCGGGCGTGACGTCCTTGAGGAACAGCCTCGAAGTCCCGCCGAAGAAGGCGTCATGGCTGCCACCGTCGGTGAAGGCGAAGCTGTAGCCGTAGATAACCCAGGCGATCATGCCGATAACGCAGACTGTCGCGGTCTGCATCAGCATCGACAACATGTTCTTCTGGCGCACCAGGCCGCCGTAGAAGAGGGCCAGGCCGGGGATGATCATCAGCAGCACGAGGACCGCTGAGATCATCATCCAAGTGGTGTCGCCCTTGTTGACGGTCTGCTCGGGCGCCTTGATCTCGGCGGGGGCTGCCGCCGGAGCCGGAGCGACTGCCGGAGCGGCCTCCGCCGGCGCCGCCATTGCGGCCTCCGGGGCCGCCGCTTCGGGCGTGGCGAGCGGAGCCGCGGAGGGCGCGGCGGCCTCCTGGGCCAGGGCGAAGGCAGGGGTTACAAGCGGCGCCCCCGCCACGACGGCGGCGAGCATCAGCCCGGCCATCCGCTGTTTTCTAAACAATTTCATTATCTTATCCCCTTATCCCGATCGCTAGAGCGCCGCTGCGCCGGTCTCGCCCGTCCGGATGCGCACCGCTTCCGAGACGTCGAGGACGAAGATCTTGCCGTCACCGATCTTGCCGGTGGCGGCCGCGGCCTTGATGGCCTCAACCGCCTTGCCTGCCGCGGCGTCGTCGACCACCGCCTCCAGCTTCACCTTGGGCAGGAAGTTGATCTGGTATTCCGCCCCCCGATAGATCTCGGTCTGGCCTTTCTGCCGGCCATATCCCTTGACCTCCGAGACCGTCAGACCCTCCACGCCGGCGGCGACGAGCGCTTCGCGCACGTCGTCCAGCTTGAACGGTTTGACGATCGCCATGATGAGTTTCATCCGCTCGCTCTCCGCGTCCGGCCCTGAGGGCGGGCCCAACCCCTCTTGAATTGACAAGACTGCCGCCCAAAGACTCCCCGTGGCGGCGGTCGGGGCGACGCTATGTCGGAGGGCGGGGCGCAGCGGCGCGTTGGGTTGACGCTTTGGGCAAGAAGCAGGCGCCCGCCCATTTCTTAGGCGCCGGATGGACGAGGCGCCTGCGGAAGCGGCAAGCCAGGCCCGCGGGAAGCGGCAGGCGTTCCTTGACGCGCTCTCAGGTCGTCGTAAATCCGGCGCTTTCCCCGCCTAGTCTCACGACCCCGTGATGCCGGGCAACCTGCCAGCGTCTTCCCGCGTAGTCCCCGGCGCCCTTCAAGAGCGTCGCTGAAAGCCACAAGGACCCTGAATGTCGCCGACCCGCCTTCTCCTCGCCGCCACCGCCGTGACCGCCCTGGCGGCGGCGCCCTACTTCGCCCTGGCTCAGACACCTGCGCCGGCAGCCGCACCCGCGGCGGCCCCCACTGCGCCGCCAGCGACCGCGACGCCCGGGGCCACGATGGCCAAGCCTGTGGTCGCCAACGGTGACACCTTGCAGACGCTGAAGCTGGACCCGCAGTTCAGCACCTTCGTGAAGGCGGTCGACGCAACCAATCTCGGCGCCGTGCTGAAGACGCCCGGTCTCACCGTCTTCGCGCCCATCGACGCGGCCTTCGCCGCCATGCCCCAGGCGGACCTCACCAAGCTGATGGCCGACAAGGCGGCGCTCCAGAAGTTCGTCATGCACCATCTGGTCAACGCCCCGGTCCCGTCGTCGAAGATCAAGGGAACCAAGGGGCAATGGCCGGCCGGGAGCGGCGACACCAAGATCCTTCTGGACGGCAGCGATGAGACTGCGCTCAAGGCCGATGGCGCGACGATCGTCCAGGCGGACGTCAAGACGGGCAGCGGGACGCTGCACGTGGTCGACAAGGTGCTGATCGCGGGCCAGGGCGATCCGTCCATGCCGCAGGCCGCGGCCGCACCGGCAGCCGACTGACGCCGGGCAACGGGCACGACTGCGGCCGCCAAAACCACAGCTTCCAGGGAACCTTACCCGGCCTGGGCCGTAGAGCGTCGGCACATCGAGGAAGGGCGACTTGTTTTCGCGCAACCTCAGGAGGTCTGACGATGAAGCTGATCCATCTAACCATCGCTACGGCCGCCGCCGCCCTCCTGGGTGGCGCGGCCTTTGCGCAAGAATCCACCACCCCGGCGCCCGCGGAGTCGACGACTGCTTCCGAGCCGGCGGCGGAGGAACCGACCGTCTTGTCCACGACGACAACTGAGCCGGCGCCGGCGGCCACCACGACGAGCACGGACGCCTCCACGGGCTCCACGTTCACCAACATGACGGTCACCAACGGCCCGGTGCCGGACACGGCCGAGAACCGCGCCAAGTATGGCCTGCCCATGTCGCACGCCGGGAAGCGCACGGCCGCCAAGGGCAACTAGCCCTCTCGGCAAACGACTGTTTCGACAGTTGAAGCGAAGGTCGGCGGGCCCTATGGTCCGCCGACTTTTTTGCGCCTGCGAACAAACACCTCCCGATGACCGAACAACCGCTGTCATTTCAGGGCCTTATCCTGAAACTCCATGACTATTGGAGCCGGCAGGGCTGTGCGATTCTGCAACCGTACGACGTGGAGGTCGGGGCCGGCACGCTGTCGCCGATGACGGTGCTGCGCACGCTAGGGCCCAAACCCTGGAAGGTCGCGTACGTCCAGCCGTCGCGCCGCCCCGCCGATGGCCGCTATGGCGAGAACCCCAACCGCCTCCACCAGCACCACCAGTACCAGGTGATCCTGAAGCCGAACCCGGAGAACCTGCAGGAGCTCTATCTCGGTTGTCTGGAGGCGATCGGGATCGACCCGAAGCTGCACGACATCCGCTTCGTTGAGGACGACTGGGAGAACCCAACGGTGGGGGCCTGGGGCCTCGGCTGGGAGGTCTGGTGCGACGGGATGGAGATCACCCAGTACACCTACTTCCAGCAGGTGGGCGGCCTTGATGTCTTCCCGGTGGCCGGAGAGCTGACCATCGGCCTGGAGCGGCTAAGCCTCTACCTGCAGGACAAAGAGAGCGTCTACGACCTGCGCTTCAACGACGAGTTCAGCTACGGCGACATCTACCTGCCGAACGAGCAGCAGTTCTCCGCCTTCGAACTGGAGGTCGCCGACGTCGAGACTGCCAAGCGCCAGTTCGAGGACATGGAGCGTGAGGTCCCGCGCATCCTGGCCGCCACCGGCCGGCAGGGCCAGCCGCTGGCGCTGCCAGCCTATGACCACGTGCTGAAGGCCAGCCACCTGTTCAATATCATGGACGCCCGCGGCGCGATCGCCGTCGCCGAGCGTCAGGCCTACATCGGACGCATCCGGGACCTCTGTAAGATGTGCGCCGAGGCCTGGGTGAAGAGCCAGGGCGGGAACGCCTAGTCATGCCCCAGCTCCTGCTCGAACTGCTCTCCGAAGAGATCCCCGCGCGCATGCAGGCCAATGCGGCGCGCGATCTGGAACGCATGGCGCGCGAGCGGCTGGCGGCGGAGGGGCTGCTGCCGGAGGCGCTGAAGCCGTTCTGCGGGGCGCGGCGGCTGACCCTGGTGGCCGAAGGGCTGGCGGCGGCGCAGGCGGAGCGGCACGAGGAGCTGAAGGGCCCGCGCACCAGCGCGCCCGAGCAGGCGCTCGAAGGGTTCCTGCGCAAGACGGGTCTGACCAAGGACCAGCTCACCGAGCGCGACGGGGTCTGGTTCGCGCACATCCACAAGCCTGGCCGCCCGACGCCGCAGATCATCGCCGAGATGGTCGAGGCGATCGTGCGCGACTTCCCGTGGCCGAAGTCGATGACCTCCGGCATGAGCCGCATGCGCTGGGTGCGACCGCTGCGGCGCATCCTCTGTGTGTTCGACGGCGAGATCGTGCCGTTCAACATCGACGGCATAGAGAGCGGCGACACCACGCTCGGTAACCGCTTCATGGGCTCCGGCCAGTCGTTCAAGGCGCGCGACTACGACGCCTACGCCGAGAAGCTGGCCAAGCACTACGTCGTCCTGGACCCCGAGGAGCGGAAGGCCCGCATCGTCGAGGCC
>NZ_CADEGK010000211.1:6104-7436 GCF_902826855.1 uncultured Phenylobacterium sp.
CCGCAATCTGGAGTGCGTGGAGGCCCAGGGTCTGCGCGACGAGGTGGCGGGGCTGGTGGAGTGGCCGGTCCCGGTGCTGGGCGACATGGACCCGGACTTCCTGGATCTGCCGCCGGAGGTGATCCGCACGTCGATGCGGGTGCACCAGCGCTATTTCGCGGTGCGCGACCCAAAGACGGGCAAGCTCGCGCCGCACTTCATCGCCGTGGCTAACATCGACGCCACCGACGGCGGCAAGACCATCGCGCTGGGCAACGCCAAGGTGCTGCGGGCGCGGCTGTCCGATGCGCGGTTCTTCTATGACGAGGATCGCAAGACAAAGCTGGAAGACCGGCTGGAGAAGTTGAAGGGCGTCACCTTCCACGCCAGGCTGGGGGCCCTGTACGAGCGCGTAGAGCGGCTGGAGATGATCGCGGGGGCCTTGGCGCCCAAGGTCGGCGCCGACCCGGCCAAGGCTGTCCAAGCCGCCCGCCTCGCCAAGGCGGACCTAGTCACCGGGGTCGTGGGCGAGTTTCCGGAGTTGCAGGGCGTCATGGGCGGCTACTATGCCGCCGCCGAGGGGGTCTCGCCCCTGGTCGCCGAGGCGATCCGCGACCACTACAAGCCGGCAGGCGCGAATGACGAGGTTCCCGACCGTCCGGTGACCATGGCGCTCGCGCTGGCGGAAAAGCTCGACACGCTCGTCGCCTTCTTCGCCATCAACGAGAAGCCCACCGGCTCGCGCGACCCGTTCGCCCTGCGCCGCGCGGCGCTCGGGGTCATCCGCATCGTTCTGGGCTCGGAATTGCGCATCCCGCTGCGCGAGGCTGTGGCTGCCTGGTATCGCGCGCTGCGCTGCTATGTCGATCCGGGCCGCGCGCTTTGGGTGGCCACCGGCAAGGTCACTGCGCATCTGGGCGCCGGCGGGCGCGCCAAGAGCCGCGAGTTCGACACCTACCTTCGCGAGTTCGACGAGGCGCTGTTGGACGGGCCGCCGCAGGTGGTCGCGATGGATCGCGAAGTCGACCTGGTGTTCGACCGCCTGGAGCGCGAGAAGCCGACGGGCGAGGTGCTCTATGCCTTCCGCCCCTACGACGAGGTGGTCGAGGAGGTCACGGCCTTCTTCGCCGACCGCCTCGAGGTCTGGCTGCGCGACCGGGGTCAGCGGCACGACCTGGTGGCCGCCATCTTCGCCCTCGGCGACGACGACCTGGTGCGCATCGTCGCGCGGGTTAGCGCGCTGGACGCCTTCCTGAAGACCGACGACGGCGCGAACCTGCTGGCCGGCTACAAGCGGGCGGTGAACATCCTCAAGGCCGAGGAGAAGAAGGGCGCGCTGCCCAACGGTGCGCC
>NZ_CADEGK010000212.1 GCF_902826855.1 uncultured Phenylobacterium sp.
CCTCCACGAGCAGGAAGCCGACCACGGCGGCCTTGGTCCCGATGCCGTTCAGGCCGTCGCCGCCATAACGACCTCGGCCGGGACCAGGGCCCATGGGCAAGGCCATTCGCGGGCAAGGTTGCCGCGCCCGGCGATGCGCAAGACCGATTGCTGGCCGCCGGACGATATCACGAGTGCACGTCTGGGTAGTTGCTTCGTCCCCTCACGACCGCCCAGCGTCGTTCCCAAGCTTCTTCACCAGCCGACCGCGATTCCAGAGTTCCACGGCACGCCCTTGGCGGTGCTCCTCGGCCTTCCCGATCGCTGCTTCGTCGTTCGGGCACTCCAGTACGAGCTTTCGGACGAACTGACCCGTCTCGTTTGCGAAGTAGAGGCGATATTCCACGGCGGTCTTTCGCAACTTCGGTGAGGCTAAGCGGTGCGTCGTTCAGCTTATATACCGCGCCCCGGCCGGCCTCGTGGGGAAATCGCACCTTCGAACTCGAACAGCTGATGGCCACCCGCTCAGGGCTGGGTCCTGTCCTCGCGGCCCTGTTCACGAGTTGGAGCGCGGGATCGACGGCAGGCCTACACTGCTGGCGCTGGACGAGGCTTCGCTCTTCCTCGACGACACCGCCTTCGCCGCCAAAATCCGCCAGTGGCTGAAGACCCTGCGCAAGCGCCGGGTGGCGGTGGTCTTCGCGACCCAGTCTTTGGAGGACGTGGCGGCCTCGTCAATCGCCGCCAGCCTGATCGAGTCCTGCCCGACCCAGGTGTTCCTCCCCATCCTCGCGCGCTGGAGACGGCTTCGGTCGCGCTACGGGGCCTTCGGCCTGACCCGTCGCCAGCTGGAACTGATCACCTTCGCCACGCCGAAGCGGGCTTGCTATTGGCGCCAGCCTCAGGGGCGGCGGCTGTTCGACCTCAAGCTCTCCGGCGCGGGTCTCGCCTTCTGCGGCGGGTCCTCGCCCGAAGACCAGGCCCTGCGCTTCGGCGACCTGAGGCTGACCGTGGCGGCCTACAATTCCGGACCCGATCATGTCGCCCATCTGGGACGTGTCCCGAGCTTCCTCGAGACCCAGGCCTATGTCGCCGCCGCGATCGATTGCTACCTGGCGCTGACCGCCGGCCGATCCGTGCGCCCGCGCCGCGACTGCCAGAGGACAGGTCACCGCGCCCCGATCCCAAGAGGACGCCGAGCGGGTTCAGGGTCTCCGCCCACTGCTGGACCAGGCCGGCCAGCGCCGCTTCCTGGCTTTGGACGCTCTGGCGCGCCTCCTGAACGGCGAGGCCGGGCTCGGCGCCGGCGGCGTAGCGCGCGCCGATCAGCGTCTGGGTCTGGCGGCCGTAGGCCAGGCTCAGTTCGGCGTAGGCGATCCGCTCGTTCACATAGCCGAGCTGAAGTAGAGGTTGACCGTGGTTCCCACGAGCGCGAGCGCGATGGCCTCGCGGTCCTCCTCGATGGCGCCCGCCTCCCAGTCCGCGGCGTCGGCCAGCGCCCCCAGGTGATCCCAGAGGTCGACCTCGTAGGAGACGAAGGCGCCCGTGGAATAGCGGTCGTCGAAGCGCTTGCGGAGTTCGCCGCTGGCGTCAGCGGACACCGAGGCGCCGAACCGCGGCAGTCGGTCGGTGTCGGCCCGGCCTGCCGGCAGCTGTGTGCGGCGCACCCGCAGCGCCGCGGCGGCCAGGTCGTTGTTGCGGGCCAGCCCATCGGCCACCGGCCGGTCCAGGGCGGGGTCGCCGAAGTTGGTCCACCAGGGGTCGGCGGCTATTGGTCTTCCATCCAGCTGATCCGGTCCCACGCGCCACGACTTTTCGCAGTGGACTGCGCTGGAACACGCTGCCTTAGCTGTCCTCTAATTAGTGCCGGTCCGTCACTGTACAGCGTCAACCGGGCTGCCTCGATCAGATGCTGTGCAGATCTAAGCGCAGTTTCCACGGGCAGTGTCGCATCGCCAGCTCCGGCGGGCATCTGAGCCACGACGGCGCGCTAGAAGGCTGTCGCCTTGATTCGCGTGTGACGTATGCGTCGGACGGCATACGGTGAAGGTCATACGCGGCTGTCTTGCGACGATCTATTCGCCGCCAGACATAGGCCGTCGTTGTCCGGCGACGGCCTTCGGTGCGATCTCCAACGTCTCAGCGTTGCGCCTACCCTTTCGAGTTGTCGTTTCGCGAACTCGTCCTCTCCGGTTCGGGTAGCATGTTCTCGTTCGCTGCCCGACCGGGCCCGCCATCGCCCACGATCTCCCCAAGCAGCCGCGCCCATCGGTCGAGGGCGTCGCGCTTGTCGCTGACGTATTCGTTGGCGTCGTAATGCAGCATGGAGACCGAGGCGCCGCCGCCGGCGTCGGTGCGATGGCCAAGCACCTTTGAGCGGATGAAGGGTGTCACGCGCAGCCGTTCCGAGGTGAGCGCCGTTGAGCCGGTCCGGCGCAGGTCGTGGACCGTCAGGTTCTTCAACCCGAGGGCCGGGATCACCTTGCCCATGGCGTGCGAAATGCTGTCGCCCCGGACGCAGGCGTTCAGATCGGCGCGGGCCGGGAAGACCAGCCGCGGCGCGTTGCTCGCCTGCGCGCCGGCCTCGTCCTCGATCTCGCGGCGCAGGCGCTTGGCCTCTTCGATCAGGTCAAGGGCCAGCCGTGAGAGGGGGACGAGTTGCGGCCAGCCGTTCTTCGTCCGCGATCCGGGGACCAGCCAGGTGCGGGCCACCAAGTCCAGCTCGCGCTCATGCATCCCGGCCACCTCCGCCTTCCGCTGCAGCGTGACGGCGACGAGCTGGACGACAATCGCCATCTGCCGGCTCATGCCGATCTTAAGCGGCCCGGTCTTGCCTTCGAGCGTCAGGCTCTCAGGCGCGTTCAGGCCGTTCCAGAGCCTTCGCAGCTCGTCGTCGCTGTAGACACGGCCGCGCGCCTTCACGCGCCCGATCGGCGAGAATCCCACCGCGGGATTGAACTTCACCACCTCGTCGTCGAACTCCGCGATCGCCCAGGCGAAGACCTGGCGGATGAAGGCATGGGTGCGCTTGGTCTGGGCTTCTATCCCTCTGGCGACCATGTCGCGCAGCAGCTGGCGCACCGTGGTGCGGCGGATTTCCGAGACCGGCAGCTTGCCGATCACCGGGGTCACATAGCGCCGCTGGCAGGCGCGGCTATCAGCGACGGTGCGAGGCCGCTGGGGCTTGCCCTTGGGCTGCCACTCGCCGCGCTCGCAGGCCTCCAGGTAGGCTTCGGCCAAGCTGTCGAAGGTGACCAGTGCGCGGGCGCGGGCCTCCTCGACCTCGCGCTTCCTCTCGACGACGGGATCGCCGCCGCCCGCGACCTTGCCGAGATGCAGCAGCGCGGCCGTGCGGGCGTCGACGAGGTCGACGGCCGGGAAGGCGCCCAGCGCCAGCCGCTTCTGCTGGCCCTCGCGGTTGCGGTAGCGAAGCGACCAGGCCTTGCGGCCGTCGCCGCAGACGCGCAGCTCCAGGCCGCGCACCTGGGTGTCGGGGTAGGCGATCTGCTTGCCGGGCACAGGCTTGAGGCCGGAGCAGAATCGCGCGGTGAGTAGTCGGGCGGCCAAGGGAACCCCTCCGGAACGTTGTGACCTAGGTCACACATAGGTCTCGGGACGACGAACCTTGGCGATTTTGGCTGATCAACTCTGAAATGCAATTTCTCTTTCTGTTTCAGCGACCTACGAAACAGAACGAAAGCAGATGAGACCCCCTGAAAACCTGACCTATTCAGTTCGTAATGCGTAGGTCAGGTGTTCGAGTCACCTAGGCGGCACCATCCTTCTGGCTATCGGCAGTTATCAATAAAATCCGATAGTTGATGATGGGTCCGGCGCGACCTGTGTAACCATTCAGGCTCATTCCTGTGTGACCATGGCCTCCCGGAAAGGAGGCCCGCAGGCGCGCCACCCGCTCGCCCTCATCCGCTGTCACAGGATCACCCGTCGGCCAACCCGCATGGACCCCCGCAGGGGCGTGCGGACCGCGTCGGCCAGCACAGCTGGGCGGGCGAGACGCCCCGGGGAGACCCGCCGCCTGGGCGTGGTCAGCCGGGGGCGGTCTTCGGTGGCACGGTGCCAGCCGAGGGGGTCCCTTGATGGGTCGGAGATAATGGCTGGCTCCGTGCGGTGCCTTCAGCGTGTCGGGATGGAGGAGGCGCGCCGCGCCCGCTACGGGGTCCGGTACCGCGAGGACCCCGACTGCGGCTGCACGCCAACGTTGGTGGTGACCACATGCTCGCTGCCGCCCTCCACCGGGGTGGCCACAGTGACGATGACCTTCGGGTCGCCCAGGTCCACTCTGGGAGCCGTAAGGGCGAACTCAGGTTCAACCTGAGGCGGGGCGGTCGCAGCAACTTCCCGCTTCCGTTCGGCAGCCTCTCGCCGCGCCTCCACCAACTGCTGGCCTAGGCCTCTGCGTTTCTCTGTCATGGTCTAGCCCTGCCGCTGGTTGGGTTCAGTGGCTTGGGGGGCAGCCGTCAGGAAGTCAGCGCCGAGGTGGCCCTCGCGGATGCTGCGCTGGACCTTGAGGTAGAGCTCGGTCCCATAGCTCGGGTCGACATCGAAGGCGGGCGCGGACATGGCCTGTGCCACCTCCTCCCGGGATCGGAAGAAGTGGCGCGTGGCGACCTGCCCAGCGGCGGCCCACGTCGGGTCAGCGCCGCCCACGGTGTAGCCATTGGCGTTGTCGTTCTCGTAGTAGGCGTTTCGCTCGTGGTTCCGCTGACCATGCATGATCTGCTCGCCCATGGGCTGGAGCGTTCCGGCGGCTAGGGACCGCTGCAGCTTCTGGGCCACCTCGTCTCGGCGGCGTGCGGACGCGCGGTACTCCGGGTCGGCCACGGCCTTAAGGAACTCGCTGCGGTCAAAGTACGTGTCGTTCAGTTCGGCGGTCATCGTGGGTAGTCCTTTGGGTTGGCCGGGCAGGTTGCCGGGCCGGGTGGGGTGATGGTTGGTGGTTGGGGACGGTGGAGGATGCCGCGTCACCAGGGACGTTTGTCGGCTGCTGGGAAGCTCGCGCGGTGCCGCTCGGCAGCCGTGCGGCGGGCCCTGCTCTTGGCCTGGGAGGGCCGCTGCGGTCCCTTTGGGGCTGTCTTCGCGGCTTCCGTCAGGAGGCGTTCGGCTTCCCTCTGGGGTCGCGAGGCTTCGTACCGGGCAGCCGAGTAGGCGCGCCAGCGGTCGCGCTTGCGCCGCTCGCCTTCGTCTAGGTCGCCGTCCGGGGACCTTGGGCGACCTGGGGTTCGAGTGGTCTCGTTCAGAGGGGCTCCTTCGAGGGGGTGCTGACGGAGAGGGCGTGGCGTGGAGCCGCTCCTGTGGGCCAGGAAGGCGTATACCCGCCGGGGCCGGTAGGGCTGCCGCGGGGTGTGCTGAGATCGTGGGAGCCCCTCGGCTCCTAAGGGGCGCTGGCGAAGTAATCCGCTGGTGAAGCTTGAGGGCTGCCTATAGGTGGCATCAGGGGGGCACGAGATGGCGCGGAAGCGGGACCTGGGCGAAGCAGAACTCAAGATGATGAGCCTGCGCCGTCGGAGTAGCTACGGGGCCAAGCTGTTCTACACGTACGTCGAGCGGGCCACGCTGCTGGGCGTCCTCTACGCGATTATACCCAACAAGACGGCCTTCCGCAGTACTGACGCCGCCGAGATCGCCCGCTCCTTCAGCTGGCAGGCCGCGGTGTGGATCGTCGGGGCGATGGCCATTCTGCTCCCCGGCCTCTTCACGTTCTTCATTTGGGTCGTGCGCTGGATCAAGGACGGGTCCCACTCTCAGGTTGAGATGGTCGTCCGCTTCCTGCTCGCCATGGGGCTGTCCCTAGTCCTGGCTCAAGGGGCGGTCGCAATCGTCTCGGGCGTGGCTGAAGTCCTCGGGACCCTGCAGGGCTGAGGCCCTCCACTTAGGTCTCCCTGTCGTTCGATCTGACTGGTGGGTTGGCGTGCTCTCTCTCCTCCGGGAGTGCGCGGGGGGAGGAGGCTGCACAAAGGTCGTCGCGGGTCGGGCTCTGGCGCGGCATCCCGACAAGTGCAGGTCGCTTGCAAAAGCTGTACTTCAGGCGACTCAATCCTGCGGGCGGGACTGGCCATCATGGACGGCTTCACTTTTGGCTTTCAAGCGGTGACCGGCGGCATCGTCGCGTTGCTTGCAATCGTTGCCCTGGTCTTTGTAGTCGCTCTGGCCTGGGCGTTCCGGGACATCCTGCTAGGGCTGGTCGGACTTGCAATCCTAGCGGCCGTCCTGATCGGCGTAGTCGGTGCGTTTATCGGCGACCCCGGTGGCATGCTTCTGATCACCGTCCCAATCGTGGTCATCGGCTACGGCTACTGGCTCGGAAATGACCGAGATCGATGGTACCGGGCAGGTCAGGCCGTTCGCCGCCTCGCGTTTTGGCGGCCACGGCCCTAGGTGTAGGGTCGCCTCAGGCGGCCCGGTTGGTGGCCGCGGCGGCTTCGTAGAGTTGGTGCCGCTCGGTCTTCCGGCGCTGCGCCTGTCGGCGGTGTTGAGCCTGGACCCGCGACGGGTTGGCGGCCTTCCACGCCCTGGTACGCTCGGCAGCCGCCATCTGCTTGGCAGACCGGATAGCGGGGTCTGAGGCGGGAGCCGATTCGGGTGTCTCGCCAAGCTCCATGGCTCCAACGAAGGGTCGCCTGAGGATGCCTTGGGGCGTCACGAGTTCCACGCCGTCGCGGTGGTAGATGACCCCGAGGGTGCCCCTCGGGAGGGACCGCTCTTGGCGTTGAAGCCAGGGGTGGGCTGGGTCCATCAGGATGGCTGACGGGAAGAGGGCCTGCGTCTGGGCCGTGAAGGTGCGCCGGACGGGCAGCCCGTCGAGCGGGTGTGGGAAAGTCGTCATCAGCGGACCGCCTGGCGCTTCCACGCGCCCTGCTCGCGACGGACCGTGCTCTGGTGCGCCTGCCAGCCCTCGTTGATCGCGTGAGCCTTGCGGCCGTCAGCCAGCGGGCGGCGCTCTTGGCGGGTGCGGTCGATGGCGTCTGCCTTCTGGCAGGCCAACTCGTAGGGGTCCTCGCCGCGGCGGGGCTGGATGACGAGGTTCGCCGTCCTCAGGTCGTGGCGGTCGCCGTTGATGTAGACCACGCGGCGACCCTGGGGGGCATTGATGATGGCCCGGGAGGCCATGGCCGCGTGATGCGTGCCGACCCGCAGGAAGGCCACGTAGCTGAAGCCGCTCTCGGAGCCATCGCCCGTCAGGTACAGGGCGCGTGCGCCAGCGGCG
Organism: uncultured Phenylobacterium sp.; assembly: GCF_902826855.1. Taxonomy (GTDB): domain Bacteria; phylum Pseudomonadota; class Alphaproteobacteria; order Caulobacterales; family Caulobacteraceae; genus Phenylobacterium. Next base: position 7,205 of record NZ_CADEGK010000212.1, read on the forward strand.
TGGAGCGCGGCGAGGCCCTTAGGGTCCACGATGGCGAAGCGGCCCTCGCCGCCGCGCCCGGAGAGGGGGACGCGGTAGCAGGCGCAGTCGTCCACGGTTATCGGTTGTGCCGCCAGGGGGGCGGCGAACTGGGTGTGAGCGTAGGTCATGGGGTTCTCATGTTCAGGGGTCCCGCCG
>NZ_CADEGK010000213.1 GCF_902826855.1 uncultured Phenylobacterium sp.
CCCTTACGCCCCTCAAACGGCTGATTCGATGTTTCAAACCCGCGCCTCCAGCGCTGCGCTTGCTTCCGGCCTTGCCCTGCTGTTGGGCTCAGCCGCCGTCATCGTGACGCCAGGCCTGGCGGCCGCCCAGGTCCAGGCCGGGGGCACGATCCAGCGCATCCTGGTCCAGGGCAACGAGCGGATCGAGCAGTCCACCGTCATCTCCTACCTGCCGATGCAGCAGGGGGAGACGGTGGACGCCGCCAAGGCCGACCTGGCCGTGAAGGCGCTCTACCGCACCGAGCTGTTCTCCAACGTCACCATCGCTTTTCAGGACGGCGACCTGATCGTCACCGTGGTGGAGAACCCGATCATCAATCGCGTGATCTTCGAGGGGAACAAGGGCCTCAAGGAAGACAAGCTGCGCGGCGAGGTGTCGGTGCGGCCGCGGGGCATTTTCACCCGCTCGAAGGTGCAGGGCGACGTTTCTCGGATCGTGGAGCTTTACCGGCGCTCGGGCCGCATCTCGGCCAATGTGACCCCGCAGATCATCGAGCTGCCGCAAAAGCGCGTCGACCTGATCTTCAAGATCGACGAGGGGCCTAAGAGCGGCATCCTCTCGGTCAATTTCCTGGGCAACAAGGCCTTCTCGGACAACGACCTGCGCGACGTGGTCGTGACCGAGGAGACCAAGTGGTACAAGTTCTTCTCGTCCCAGAACGCCAACTTCGACCCGGACCGGCTGGAGTACGACAAGGAACAGCTGCGCAAGCACTACCGCAACCGCGGCTACTATGACTTCCGGGTGTCATCGGCGGTGGCCGAACTGGCGCCGGACAAGAATGGCTTCGTCATCACCTACACGATCGACGAGGGGATACGGTACAAGTTCGGCAAGGTGCAGGTTGAGACCACGCTGCAGAAGCTGGACAAGACCGTCCTGGAGAGCCTGGTGCCGGTCCGCGCCGGCCAGACCTACCAGGACGAACAGATCGAGCAGGCGACCGACGCCCTGACCTTCGCCGCCGGCGCCGCCGGCTTCGCCTTCGTCGACGTGCGGCCCCGCTACACGGCGGACCGCGAGAAGGGCGTGGTCGACGTGGTCTTCCAGGTCAACGAGGGCCCTCGCGTCTACGTGGATCGCATCGACATCGTCGGCAACACCCAGACCCTGGACTACGTGATCCGCCGCGAGATGAGCGTGGTGGAGGGCGACGCCTACAACCGCGCCCTGGTCGACCGCTCCAGGCGCCAGATCCGCTCGCTCGGCTTCTTCAAGGACGTCGACATCACCGAGGTTCCGGGGTCGGCCCCGGACCGCACGGCGTTGCAGGTGAAGGTCGAGGAGCAGCCGACGGGAGAGCTGTCGTTCAGCGCCGGCTATTCGTCGGTGCAACAGTTGGTGCTCGACCTCGGCATCACCCAGCGCAACTTCCGCGGCCGTGGCCAGGACGTGCGCGCGCGGGTTTCGGTCGGCTACGTTCGGCAGCAGCTGGACTTCTCGTTCACCGAGCCGCGGTTCATCGGCCGCGACGTGGCCGCCGGGGTTGACGTCTATGGGTACCGCTACGATCTGTCCAATTTCTCAGCCTACAAGACCAAGACGTTGGGCACGACGCTGCGGGCCAACTTCCCACTCAGTATCGATAGCCGCGGGTCCCTGCGCTACATCCTCCGTCAAGACGACATCGCAATCCTTGGCCTGGCTTGCATGGGCGCCGCGACCCTGTCCTCGTCGTTATGCGACCAAGTCGGCAAGCGGCTGACCTCCTCGATCGGCTATGGTGCCCGGCTGGACCGGCGCAATGACTACCTGAACCCGACGCGCGGCTTCTACGTCGACTTCAACCAAGATATTGCCGGCCTGGGCGGAGATGTGAACTACGTCCGCACTGATCTGGAAGCGGCCTGGTACTACGGCTTCACCAAGGATATTATCTTCTCGATCGCCGGCTCCACCGGCTATGTCACCGGCTGGGGCGGTGACAAGGTGCGGATCAACGACCGCTACTACAAGGGCGGCCTGGACTTCCGAGGCTTCGAGACAGTGGGGATCGGGCCGCGCAGCGTTGTCGGACTGCGGGGCAGCGCCTTGGGTGGCAAGGCCTTTGCCATTGGCACGGTAGAGCTGACGGTCCCTACATTCCTGCCCGACCAGTATGGCATCAAGGCCGCCCTGTTCAGCGACGTCGGGACGCTCGGCCTCCTGGACAAGGAAGACAAGCTGTACAAGGCCGGCGAGTTCGATTGCCTTGGCCGGACGATCCCCAATCCGACGGACCCGACGCAGATGATCCTGGCGCCGGCCATCGTCGGGACGCGGAACACCTGTATCCGGGACGACCTGTCGCTGCGCGCCTCGGCCGGTATCAGCGTATTCTGGAAATCGCCGATGGGACCGATCCGGTTCGACTTCTCGAAGGTGCTCGCCAAGGAGCCCTACGACCGCAAGGAAACTTTCCGATTCTCCACATCAACCAGGTTCCAATGAACATGACGCTCAAGACCCTCATCACCGCCGGCTGCGCCTCCGCAATCGCGCTGACGGGCGCGACAGCGGCCTTCGCCCAGGCGCCGGCGGCGGCGCCGGCGCGGCCCCCGGCCGCTCCCATCACGCAAGGCGCGCCGATCGCCGGCCTCTGCGTCTTCTCGGACCAGGAGGTGCTGGCCACTTCCGCGGTCGGCCGGGCCGTCGTCGCGCGTCTGCAGCAGATCGGCCAGCAAGCCAACGCCGAGCTGCAGACCGAACAGACGACGCTGCAGAACGACGCCAAGACGCTGGAAGGACAACGCGGGACGCTGGACCAGAGCGCCCTCGAGCGCCGCGCCGCGGACCTGCAGGTCCGCGACAACGCCCTGCAGCGCAAGGCCCAGCAGCGCCAACGCGAACTTCAGCTCACCGAGCAGCAGGCCGTCGGCCGGGTGATGAACGAGCTGGAGCCGATCGTGCGCGACGCGTACCAGAAAAAGGGTTGCGCCCTGTTGATCAACCGTCAGGCCCTGGTGTTGCCCGCGAACCCGACGATGGACATCACAGGCCAGGTCACCACGGCGCTCAACGCCAAGATCACGACCTTGACCTTCGATCGCGCGCGACTCGATCAGCCGGCTCCGGCGGCAGCGGCGGCCCGCCCGGCCGCGGCTCCGGCCGCGCCGCGCAGGTAGACCGCGACGGGCAGGGGCCGACAGCCTAAGAAGGCGGCCCATGCCCGACCCGCGATTCTTCGAGGACCTTGGCCCGATACGTCTGGGCGAACTCGCCGCCCTGACCGGCGCAAAACTGATGGATGCCGAGGCGGCCGAGCGGCTGGTGAGCGGCGTGGCCATCCTGGCCCACGCGGGTCCCGAGAACATCACCTTCCTCGCCGACCGCAAGTATGCCGCCGGACTGGCGGCGGGGCGGGCAGGGGCCTGTTTCCTCGCCCCGGCCCTGGCTGAGGCGGTCCCCGCCGGCTGTGCGGTGCTGACCCACGCCAATCCGCAGGCGGCCTACGCACTGGCCGCCCAGCGCCTGCATCGACCGCGTCGCGGCGGGCCCCTGGCGCTGGCCGCCGACGCGATCCTGGAGGCTGACGTCGAGCTCTCGCCCGGCGCGGTGATAGGCGCCGCGGCCCACATCGGCCGCGGCACGCGCATCGGGGCCAATGCGGTGATCGGCCCCGGCGTAGTGATCGGGCGCGATTGTGAGATCGGCCCCGGGGTCAGCATCGGCTTCGCCCTCATCGGCGATCGGGTGAAGATCGCCGCCGGCGCTCGGGTGGGCGAACCAGGATTCGGCGCGACGGCCGGACCGCAGGGGCTGATCGACATTCCGCAGCTGGGCCGCGTGATCCTTCAGGACGGCGTGTCAGTTGGGGCCAACACGACCATCGACCGGGGCGCCTTCGAGGACACCGTGATCGGTGAGAACAGCAAGATCGACAACCTGGTGCAGATCGCCCACAACGTCCGCGTGGGACGCAACTGCGTGATGGCCGCGCACACCGGCATCAGCGGCAGCGTGATCATTGGCGATGGGGCGCAGTTCGGCGGCAGGGCCGGCGTGGCCGACCACGTGACCATCGGGGCGGGCGCGCGCGTGGGCGCGGCGGCGGGCGTGATGAAGAACATTCCGGCGGGCGAGACCTGGGGCGGCATGCCGGCGCGCCCGATCCGTCACTGGCTGCGAGAGACCGCATGGCTCTCCCGCATGGCGAACCGCAAGGGCGGGGGAGACGCATGACCACTCGCAAGGCGCCGGTCGGGGCAAATCCCACCGATATCGACATCACCGAGATCCTCGAGCGGATCCCGCATCGCTTCCCCTTCCTGCTGGTTGACCGCTGCGAAGACTACAAGCCCTCCGAATCCATCGTCGGCATCAAGTGCGTGACGGTGAACGAGCCGTTCTTCCAGGGCCATTTCCCGCACTATCCGGTGATGCCGGCGGTGCTGCTAATCGAGGCGATGGCCCAGACCGGGGCGGTGCTGATGTCGAAGTCCCTGAATGTCGACGTCGGCGGCAAGGCCATCTTCTTCATGAGCGCCGACAACTGCCGCTTCCGCGCGCCGGTGCGGCCGGGCGATGTGGTCCGAATGCCGGTTCGCGTAACCCGCCACCGCGGCGACATCTTCAAGTTCGCCGGGCAGGCGATGGTCGACGGCAAGGTGGCCGCCGAGTGCGAGTTCGCCGCCATGGTGGTGGAGACCTGATCCCTTGAGCGTGGACATCCACCCGAGCGCCATCGTCGCCAAGGGCGCCGAGCTGGCCGATGGCGTGACCATCGGGCCTTTCTCGATCATCGGCGAGCACGTGAAGATCGGGCCGCGAACTCAGGTGATGGCCCATGTGGTGATCGAAAACCGCACGACGATCGGCGCGGATTGCTCCGTGCGGAACTTCACCAACCTGGGCGGGCCGCCGCATCACACCGGCTATCGGGGCGAACCCACGGAACTGGTGATCGGCGACCGCAACCGGATCTGGGAGCACGTGACCATGCACATCGCGGCCCCCGGCGGCGATGGCTTCACCCGGGTCGGCAACGACGGATTCTACATGGCGACGAGCCACGTGGGCCACGATTGCGTGGTCGGCGACAACGTGGTGCTGGCGCACTCGGCGACGCTGGGCGGGCACGTGCATGTCGGGGACTTCGTGACGGTGAGCGGCCTGGCTGCGGTGCACCAGTTCTGCCGGATCGGGCGCTATTCCTTCATCGGCGGCCTGGCGGCGGTGACCAAGGACGTCATCCCCTACGGCATGGTGTGGGGCAATCACGCGCACCTCGAGGGCCTGAACCTGGTGGGCCTGAAGCGGCGCGAGTTCAGCCGCGAGACGATCAGCGAGCTGCGTTCGGCATACCGGTTGCTGTTCGCCGAAGAGGGCACCTTCCAGGAGCGGGTCGACGACACCGCCACGACCTTCGGCAACAGCGCACCGGTGATGGAGATCATCGACTTCATCCGCGCCGACGCGAGCCGCCCGCTCTGCCTGCCGGACCGGGAAGTATGACCGGCGGGAAGCCGTGATGCAGAAGCTGGGGCTCATCGCCGGCGGCGGCGGGCTGCCGGTCGAGATCGCCCAGCACTGCGAACGTTCGGGCCGGCCGCTGTTCGTGATCCGGCTGAAGGGGTTCGCCGGGGAGGGATTGTCGGACTACGCCGGCGCCGAGGTTGGCCTGGCCGAGATCGGCAAGTGCCTGAAGGCGTTGAGGCGGGCCGGTTGCCGCTCCATCTGCCTGGCCGGGCAGGTGTCGCGGCCGGACTTCGCCAGCCTGGCGCCCGACCTGCGCGGCCTCATGCTGTTGCCCAGGGTGATCGCCACGGCGCGCAAGGGCGACGACGCGCTGCTGCGCCTGCTGGTCCGTGAGTTCGAAAAGGAAGGCTTCGTCGTCGAGGGCGCGCACGAGGTGATGGACGACCTGTCGCTGCAGCCTGGCCCGCTGGGCGCGCGGGCGCCCAGCCAGGACGAGCTGGCGGATGCGCGCATGGCCCTGCAGGCGGCGCGCGCCATCGGTCGCCTCGACATCGGCCAGGCCGCCGTTGCCGCGCACGGCTTGGTGCTGGCGCTCGAGGCGCAGGAGGGCACGGACGCCTTGCTGGCGCGGGTGGCCGAACTGCCCGCTCACCTGAAGGGGCGGCCGGGGGCGGGAGTGGGCGTGCTGGCCAAGGCCCCCAAGCCGATCCAGGAGACGCGGGTGGACCTGCCGACCATTGGCCTGGCCACCGTGCAGGGCGTAGCCCGCGCCGGACTGGCGGGCATCGTCGGCGAGGCGGGGCGGTTGCTGGTGCTGGACCGCGAGGCGGTGATCGCCCTGGCCGACGAACTGGGCGTGTTCATCCTGGGCGTCGAGCCGGAGCAACCGGAGCCGAAGGGGCCGTGAGCGGCCGAGAGCTCACCGTGATGCTGGTCGCCGCCGAGGCTTCCGGCGACGATCGGGGGGCAGGCCTCGCGCGGGCGCTTAAGCGCCGCCTGGGTGACGGCGTCCGCTTCGTTGGCGTCGGCGGCGAGCGCATGGCGGCGGAGGGGGTGAACAGCCCGTTCGGGATCGCCGACCTGTCGATCTTCGGCCTGCTGGAGGGCTTGCTGGCGTATCGCAAGGTGATCCGCAGGGCCGACGAGGTCGCGGCGCTGGCGGCGCGTGAACGGCCCGACGTGGCCGTGCTGATCGATTCCTGGGGCTTCACCCTGCGTGTCGCCCACCGCCTGCGGAAGCAGGGCATCCCGGTCGTGAAGTACGTCGCCCCCCAGGTCTGGGCCTCCCGCCCCGGACGGGCGCGGACCACCGCGCGCGCGTACGACTTGCTGCTGACCATCCACGCTTTCGACGCCCCTGCCTTCGAGAAGGAGGGCCTGGCGGTTCGTTTCGTGGGGAATTCGACCCTGGCCATCGATTTCGCCACCGCCGACCCGGCGCGCCTGCGCGCCGAGATCGGGGCGGGCCCGAAGACACCCGTCCTGCTGGTCGCGCCAGGCAGCCGGCCCTCCGAGATCGCGCGAGTGCTGCCGGCCTTCGAGGATGCGGTGAGGCGGTTGAAGGTCGAGCGGCCCGAACTGCGCGTGGTGCTCCCGGTGGCCAGGACCGTGGCCGAGCTCGTAAAGTCGCGCGTCGCCGGCTGGCCCCACAGCGTCCATGTGGTGGAGGGCGAGGCGGCCAAGAAGGACGCCATGCGCGCGGCGACCGTGGCGCTCGCCTGCTCTGGGACCGTGACCACGGAGCTGGCGCTGGCGGGCTGCCCGGTGGTGGTGGGCTACCGCCTGGGCCCCTTCACCCACGCCCTACTGAAGCGGCTGATCCGCACCCGCTGGATCACCTTGTTCAACATCGCCGCCCAGGACTTCGTGGCGCCGGAGCTGATCCAGGACGACTGCAACGGCGCGGC
>NZ_CADEGK010000214.1 GCF_902826855.1 uncultured Phenylobacterium sp.
GCGGCCTCGATGGCGATCGGCAGGCCGGAGGCGATCGACGCGGCATCGCTTGCGACCGCAGCGCAGCGAAGGATGGCGCCATAACGACTTTGTTGGTTCGCGAGGAATGACGGCGCAGCCGGCAGGGGAAGAAAGTCGTGGCGGCGCCGTTGCCGCTTAGGCGATCGAGGCGCAGCCGGCCTTCGGTCAGATCAGCCCATTGAAGAGGCCGTTTGGAGCGCTCGACCGGACAGTGATCGAGCAACGGAGAATGTGGCGACACTGATGGAACCGCGAAGTCCCGCTGTCACTGCAGAGGCAACGACGGCCGCGTCCAGGCGCGAACGTGCATGTCCACGGCGCCATCGCAACTGCGCCAAAGCGAACCGACCCGGTCAGGGGCCGTCGAAAAGAGCATCGCTGGAGCTGACCCATCGCTCCGGCGGGCCGTGCGCCAGGATTGGTCCAGAACCGCGGTCGTGCCCATACTGCGTCCGGTAGCCCCTGGAGATGAGGATAGCGACCGAGGCCACTGTTCGGTCCGACCCCACCAGCCGCGGCAGCGCTCAGCTCCGCACCAGGCCTTGTCCCGTCGAACCGGGCGGGGCCATCGCGGCGAGCCGCATCAGCGCGGTCACGCCGACGGCGACGGCGCCGATGATGGAAAAGGCGACCTGCCAGCCTTCCGACGGCATGGTATGTTTCACGATGCCGTGCGTGGCGTGATAGCCGGCAATTGTCGCCGGCGTGACGAAGGCGAGCGCGATGACGATGCGTGCCCAAAGCGGACGGACGGAAACGAGCAGGAACTGGCCGATGCCGAAGGTGAGCGCGCCCGCGACCGCGCCGAAGGTGATCGCGCCGAGCCAGCCGGCGCCGGTGTCATAGGCCCACATCCCGGCGGTGACGCCGACGAAGAAGGGCAATGCGAAAACGGCGAGTGTGAACAGCAGCCAGCAGAAAGAGCCGATGGCCGCGACGCTGACGAGAATACCGATGAAGATCATGATGGTGGGCTCCGTGAGATAAAGGTCTGACGGTCGCGCCATCCACCACCACCACGGCGCGGTTCCGAGTATAGCCAAAGAAGAGCGTCTCCGGGAGCGGAAATCCACAGAGGATCTCCGTATCGCTACAGGCGTCGCCCCCGTCAGGGGGCGAAGGGATCGATCTCCGCGACGATCTCGGAGTCGCCATCGAACTCATTGGCGGGGGTGACCGAATGTGTGCCGTCGCCGGCCTTGAAGATGACGATGACGGCCATCAGGGTGGTGGCGAGGCTGAAGGCGAAAGCGTGCGCTTGATCGAGGGACATCGTTCCGGCTCCTGTCTGGAGGCGGGGGACCACCCCCCGCGTGACAGGCGCCCGATGTGTCCGGGCGAGGGCCGCAATCACCGCGCAGGCGAAGCCGCAGCGGCGGCATGCACGCATAGCCGACCCTTAGGGGTTGATGGCGCCAGGCGCTCGGCTGGACCAAGGATCAGCGCCAGAACGCGGGGTGGTGTCTCGCCGGCGGGAGCCGCTAAGTGTCGATCCGGAAGGACGCTGCCTGTGCGACGGTCGCGACGAGGTGGCGGACGATTTGACAGGCCGTCGGCGCGAACCCCGCCGGCCATTGGCCAGACGGATCACGGTGGAACCCGCCGTCCATGAAATAGGGGTGAACGAGCGCGATGACGCTCGATAGCTCCGGAGAAGGCTTCAGTCCGGCGCGTTTGGCGTAGGCTACAGCCTTGGCGAGATCGTGCCGGATGTGGACGCGGTTCCAGTCGTCGTCCGTGACGTGAGCAAGCAGGTAGGATTTGAGCGTCAGTTCGATAGTGATCGCCAGCGAATGGTAGGCGATGTCGTCGCTGCCGCGGCTGCGCGCCTCTTCCGCGGAACGAAGAAACCGGTCAGCATTGCTAAACTGAAGGCACGCAAGATGTCGATCGAGCACGACATTCGTGGGAAAGTCTTCGAGGTGACGTGACATCTTCGAAGGGTGGCACCGTGGTCGGCACGGCGCAATCTTCGGCGATTATGTCGTTGAAGTGTGGTGGGGCGGCGCCTAAGCGCCGCCGTTGTTGAAGTTCCACACCGGGATGCCGAGCTTCTTCGCCTTGTCCGCGAGATTGTCCTGGATGCCGGTGCCCGGGAAATGCAGCACCCCGATCGGCAGCACGTCCAGCATCTGATCGTTGCGCTTGAAGGGCGCGGCCTTGGCGTGCCGGGTCCAGTCGGGCTTGAACGCCACCTGCGGCACCTTGCGATGGTCCGCCCAACGCGATGCGATGCGTTCGGCACCCTTGGGCGAACCGCCGTGCAGCAGCACCATGTCGGGGTGCTTGGCGTGGACCTGATCGAGTTTGGCCCAGATGAGGCGGTGATCGTTGAAGTCCAGCCCGCCGGTGAAGGCGATCTTCGGGCCTGCCGGCAGCATGACCTGCGTCTCGGCGCGCTTCTTCGCCGCGAGGAAGTCACGGCTGTCGATCATCGCCGAGGTCAGGTGACGGTGGTTGACCATCGATCCGCTGCGGGGTCTCCACGATGAGCGGGTTTGGCGCTCGAACTGCTCGGCGGCCTGATCGCGCATCAACTCGAAGGCGTCGCGGCGCTCGATCAGCGTCTGACCTTCGGCGGTGAGACGTTCCAGGTCGACCGACTTCACCTCGCTGCCGTCCTGCTCGCGCTGCGAGCGGCGCTGCGCCTGCTCATTGTCGTCCAGTTCGCGCTCGATCCGTTGGGTGGCGCGGTGGAAGAGGTTGACCGTCGACCAGAGGAGGTCGTCGAGATCCGGCTCGAGGCGGGTGTCTTCGAGCGTCGAGATCAGGGCGTCGAAGATGTCGGCGATGGCGTCGGCCACATGGTTGCCATCAGGCAGTCCCCTCGGATCGGGTTCGTCCGCGAACGGGCGGTAGCCATAGAGCTGAAGTTCGCTGAGGACATGGTCGGTGGGAGATGCGGCGTGGTCCGGCTCGTGGTCGTGGTGCTCGCTCATGGGATGCTCCGTCGGTCGTGACCGCGACCCTCGCGGCCTTCATGGCGTCGAAAGCTGGCGGGCGGAGCGGACCTGCACCCGCAGCGAAGCGCAGGGCCGGAGCGTCAGCGGAGGATGGCGGAGGCCGGCTATTTTGTTTCGCGATGGAAAGCGGCCCAGCAGGCCGCGCCGGAAAATAGTCGGCCGCAGACATTGCCGGTCCGGACCACTTGCCGGCCGATCGCCCTCTCGAAGGCCCGGGCGTGGTCCTCCCCGAGACGGGAAAGCATCTGAGCGAGGCGGAGACCAGATCGCCGTCCCGCATCCTTCTCGGCCTATGCCGCCAGCGCCATGAAGCGCGCGACGTCCTGCGGTGCGATCTGCACCCGTAAGGCTGCCCGAAGGCTATCCTGGCCCAGAATTCGCAGGTCTTCGTTGAAGTCCTCAAGGCTCGGCGACAGCACGATCGCCTCGATGCCGGTCGCCTGCGCGCGTTCGATCAAGGTCCCCATCGCCCCGTCGCCTGCCGGATCGTCGTCGCGCGCGATGTAGAGCCGGCGCAGGGTGTCCGGGAAGAGGATGGCGGCAAGGTGCGCGGCGGAGAGCGCCGACGCCACCGGCATAGTGGGCAGGATCTGTCTCAGTGACAGCATGGTCTCGATGCCTTCGCCGGCCGCCATCACCTCGCCCGCCACGCCGAACCGTACGGCATGTCCCAGGAGGTCGCCCATCGCCCGCCGCGGCGTGTCGATCGGCGCCTTGCCGTCTGCGGTCGAATCCATGCCAGGGGGCGCGAGATAGGTGCGGTGCGCCCCGGTGATCCCGCCGCTGAGATCGGTGACCGACGCGATCATCGCCGGCCAGGTCTCGGTCGGGGAATGCTCGTCGGGGCGGTAGTAGCAGCGCGGGTGGAAGCGCAGCGATCCGCTTGCGTGCAAAGCCGTAATGCCGCGTTTGCGCAGATACGTTTCGGCGATTGTGCCCGTAATCGGCTGCGACATAGCGACCAGACGCCGCGCCGCCATCGGCGACCCTGTCGGAGCGGCTGCCAGGCGTGACGAAGGCGCATAGGGCACCGGCTCGGGATGCGGCAGGCTGAGGAAGCGGCGCGCCTCGTCGGCGATGTCCTTGAAATCGGTCAGGCCACAGCTTTCGCGGATCACGTCGAGCAAGTCGCCATGTTCGCCCGTCGCGGCATCGGTCCATTTACCGGCGGCGCCCTTGCCGGATTCGGAGCCCTTCAGCCGGACGAACATCGACCGGCCGGGCGTGTTGCGCGCGTCGCCGACCAGCCAGTAGCGGCCCTCGCGGCGTCCGGCGGAGAGGTAATGGCGGCAGACCGCTTCGGCCTGACGGCCGAGACGTTGCGCGAGGTCTGATGCGGTGTTCGGCATGAGCGACCCCAGAAAAAGAAGGCCCGCCGTCGCCGGCGGGCCTGAGGTGGACACGGGTTCGTTGACGGATGCTATTCGGCCGCGACGGCGTGGGGGACGTCCGCCTCGGCTTCCTCATCATCGTCGACGGGCTCGAACTCTCCCATAGCCGTTTCGCCGCCGTCCTCCGCCGTCTTTTCGACGACTTCGGTGTCGGCGGTCTCGACCGGGACCTGCGCCATGATCGCCGCGTCGCCGGCTTCGGCCGTCTCCGCAGCGGCGGTGACGATCGCCCGCCCCGGCGTGCGCAGCGGCTCCGGCAGCCAGCCCGAGCCGGCGAGGACCTGCGCGGCCGCTTCCGCCATGTCGCCCTTCTTCATGTGCTCGATGCGGTCACCGGCCCGGTCACCCTTCGCCTCGCGCACGGCGGCGAGGATGCGCGCCTTGGTGACCCGGCCGAGGAAGCCGTCCACGGTCGGGGTCCAGCCCGCCCCCGCCATGTCGAGATCGACTGCCTGGGCGAGCCGGTCGGCATGGAGGATCGCCCGCGGCCGGCGATTGTAGGGCTCGATCACGGCGTTGACCGACAGCGCGACGCAGTGCGCGAACAGCGCCTGCCGGCTGTCCGCATCGAAGCCGTCGAGCGCGTCCCAGAGCTCTTCTGGCTCCTTGGGAAGGGTGTCGGCCCAGGCCTGATGCCGCACATCGAGCGCGCGGGCGGACGGCGTGTCTGCGAGCCCCGGCGCCTGCGCGGCGAAGCCGGCGCTCTTCAGATCAAGCTCCAGGCAGGTGTCGAGCGCGTAGCGGTAGAACACGCGGATGCAGAGCGCGTGCAGCGCCGCCAGGAACGCCACGTCCGGGTTGTCGCCGAGCGCGTGGCGCAGCGCGATCGTGCGATGAGCCGTTAGTTCCGCCATCAGCCGGTCGGGAATGGGCTTCAGACCCTCATCCTCCTCCGGCTCCTCGACGGGTCCGACCTGAACGGCCGTGCCATCGTCGTCGACCCGCGCCGCGACGGCCCGCGTCTCATCGCCATCGCCGGCCAGGTCGCCGGTGGCGCTGTCCACCTCCGGCTCGATCGGCAGCTCGTCCTCGGGCCGGACGAACCCGCGCTCGATCCGCAGACTGCCGCCGGCGTCGATGCTGACGAAGGCGCCGGCCCGGCCGGTCTCGTCGGCGTCGAACCGAACCGGCCGCTGATCGAGGGCTTCCAGCGCGGTCTCGATCTCATCCAGGCGCGCGTCCACCTCTTCGGGCAGTTCGTCCGCCTCGGCGTATTCGGCCTCCAGTCCATCGAGCTCAGCCTGGAGCGCGGTACGCGCGGCTTCCTCTTCCTCGGTGAGCGGGACTTCCTCGCCCCGCAGCTGACGAAGGCCGAATACGTGGCCGTAGGGGAAGGAAGTCGCGACCTCGGTCCACTTCCAGCCCTCGGCCTGGACCTCGGCCGCGGCCTCCCGGAGCTTCTCCGTCACCATCATGTCGAGCAGGCCGACATCCTGCAGCCAGCCGCCATCGTCGGCCTGGAACAGGTCGCGCAGGATAGTCCCGTCGGCCTCGACATAGGCGTCGATCCCGACAAACTGCGCCCGCTTGTCGGACGCGCGCACGGCGTGCTCGGTCAACATGCGCCGGATGACGTAGGGCTGCTTGTCGTAGCCTTGCGTCAGCCGCTCGAACACCTGCTCCTGGCGCTCATGATCGCCCGAGACGGTGAAGGCCATCAGCTGGTCCAGCGTCATGCCGTCTTCGGCATAGACGTCGAGCAGGCGCGGCGACACCGAAGCGAGCTTCAGCCGCTGCTTGACCACCGCGACCGGCACGAAGAACGCCGCCGCGATATCCTCCTCGGACTGGCCCTTTTCGCGCAGTGCGTGGAAGGCCCGGAACTGGTCGAGCGGGTGCAGCGGCGCGCGCTGGACGTTCTCGGCGAGGCTGTCTTCCTCGGCGATGCCGTCGTCGCGCACGACGCAGGGCACAGGTGCGGTCTTGGCGAGGCGCTTCTGCTTGACCAGAAGCTCCAGCGCCCGGAAACGCCGGCCGCCGGCCGGGATCTCGTAGATGCCGGTCTCGGTCCCGTCCTCGCCGACGATGGCGCGAACCGACAGGCCCTGCAGCAGGCCGCGCCGGGCGATGTCCTCGGCGAGCTCCTCGATCGAGACGCCGGCCTTGACGCGCCGGACGTTCGACTGGGAGAGCACGAGCTTGTTGAGGGGGATGTCGCGCGAGGACGACAGGGTGATCTTCTTCGATGCCGCTTGGGCCATGGTCTTCACTCCATGACGGGCGGCCGGGAGCCTCTCTCTCGGCCTCCTACCCGTCACGAAGCGCAGCGCCGCCCTCTTCCTCTGAAGAGAGCGGCGCTGCAGAAACGTGGATCAGGAAAAGCACAGAGCCGGAGAGCCGCGAACCGGCAAAGCCGATTCCACGGCTCGGCAGGAGTCAGGACGCGCGGTCGAGGAGCTTCTTAGCCCGGGCTTCGAGATCCAGCCGCGCGTCCTGGTGCGGCTTGTCGCGGGCGACGGCGGTGATGCCCTGGACGAAATCGAAGACGCTGGTCGGCGCGCGGCCTTCCTCGACGAGCACTGCCTCGATGATCTTAGCGGTCTCGGCCTTGCCGAACCCGCGCTTCCGCAGGAAGTCGGTCCGGTCCTCGTCCGTGCGGGCGACGATCTGCGCCCGGGCGGCCTTGATGCCATTGACGAACGGCGCCGGTGACGAGTTCGCGAACCGGGTCAGCGCCGGCGCGGCTTCGTGGGCGAAGCGGCTGGCGGCGTACTTCGAGTGCCGTATTGTGATCTCCTCGAAGTCTTCAACGCCCCAGAGATTGCGGTTCTGGCAGACGGCGCGAAGATAGAAGGACGCCATGCCGAGCGTCTTCGCGCC
>NZ_CADEGK010000215.1 GCF_902826855.1 uncultured Phenylobacterium sp.
CCCTCGTCGGCCATTTGGAAGGGCGGCGTGGTCCAGACCAGGAGCAGGCTCGACGTCAGGGCGCAGGCCAGGAACACCCAGGGTGTCGCGCTGCGCAGCCAATCCATGGTCGCTCCCCTACGTCTCAGAGTTGCAAGCTATGCTCCGCCCGAGAAGCGGGGTCGATACGGCGCGGGCGCGGCTAGGGCGCCTGCGTTCTTCGCTGCCGGACCAGCTCGACCATTCGGCGCAGCGGCGCCGTCAGGCGCCAGCTTGTCGAGGCCTCGATCGCCTTCAGTCGCGCGACCGCCGCAGCGCCCTCTGCGGCCAGGAGCTCAAGCTCCTCGGGAAGCTCAAGGGCGGCCAAGCTGCTTGTGAAGGCTGCGCGCCGCTCTCCCGGTTGCATGGCGTCGGGAAGTCGGCGGAGGGCCAGCAGGCACTCGCCGGAGCCCGGAGCGGTGGGCGCCAGAAGCGCGATCTCGAATGGCAGCAGGTCCAGCCGGCTGCCCAGGTCCAGGGCCTGCGCCAGCGACCTGGGGGTGAACACCCAGGCGTGGGCGTCGATGTACTCGCCGTTCGTCTCGGCCTGACGGCACAGGGCCAGCGCTCCCTGGGCCAGGGCCGTGAGTTCCTCCTCGCCGCGGGGCCCCACGTCGGCGGGACGGGTGTCATTGTAGTGGTTGAAGATCTGCCGCGTGTCCGGCCTCCGCAGCCGGCGCAGGTAGGCATCGACAAAGTCGCCGCTGACACTGGGCAGGCGATCGCGGTCGAACGTGAAACGCTTGTCCGGGACCATGAACAAGGCCAGGCCGCCGTCGACGAGCACGCCGGCAATTTCCCCCAACCAGCCGAACAGGTCGGGCACATGCTCGATCACATGGCTGGCGACCACGTAGTCGTAGGCGCGCTGGCCCCCGACGCACTCCAGCAGGCTCCGCTCGCCCCAGATGTGGTCCACCGGGACGATGTCAGCAGGGTCGATGCCGTGCAGGGGGTTCTTGTACCACTCGATCAGCTCGTCTCGGGTGGCTCGGTCGACGTACTCCACCGGCCCCATGGCGCGCGTGACGACCGGCTGGTTGAGCGCCCCGATCTCCAGCCCGCGCTGATTCGCCACGTCGATCAGGGTGAGGAACTCGGCGCGGTCCATGGTCCGGGTGGTAGCGATCCAACCCGGAGGGCGCAATCACCCCGCGTCTGCCGTGAGCCAGGGGGCCTTACGGACCGGTGGCGAGGCGAGGCGGTAGTCGCTGGTGAAGCGATCGAAGGTGGGACCGTAGAACGGATCGTTGTCCAGGACATGGCCCCAGCGCCGGCGCATCACCGCAATCTCCTTATGGAACCGTGCCCGGTGTTCGCCCGCCTCGTCGGCGCCCCGGCTCGCGGATTCGTGGTGGATCAGCTCGGCGAACGGCGTCCAGACGATGTCGTAGCCGCGGGCGCGAATTTTCAGGCAGAGATCCACGTCGTTGAAGGCGACCGGCAGTTCCTCCGCGTCGAACCCGCCCACTTCCTCGAACACGGCGCGTCGCAGGGCCATGCAAGCGGCGGTTACCGCAGAGACGTTGCGGGTCATGGCCAGGTGGCCGTAGTAGCCGCGGTCATCGCGCCCTTGCAGATAGCCCAGGTGGCCGGCCACCGGCGTGGTGTCGCCGACGCCAAGGATGACGCCGGCGTGCTGCACCCGCCCGTCGGGGAAGAGCAGCCGCGCCCCCACCGCGCCGACGTTCGGGCGGACCGCGTGGGCCACCAGCTCGTCGAGCCAGCGGTCGTCCGCCATGCTGATGTCGTTGTTGAGAAGCAGCAGGATCTCACCGCGCGCCTGTGCGGCGGCCTGGTTGTTGAGGGCGGAGAAGTTGAACGGACCCGGAGAGGGAATGAGGCGAACCCGCGGATCGGCAGCCTGCAGGGTTGCGAACAGCGCCCGGGTCTCGGGCTCCACGCTGCCGTTGTCGACGATCAGCAGCTCCAGGTTCGCATAGCGGGTGCGGTTCAGCAGGCCATCCGCGCATTGGGCCAGCAGTTCGGCCCGGTCGCGGGTCGGCACGATCACCGAGACCAGCGGGTTCGGCTCGGGCGGAGCGCGCCGCACATGCAGCCAGGCGGGCAACTCCGGCTGGTTCTCGACCACGGCGTCGTCACCGACGCGGGCCAGGTGCTCGGCCACCGCGCGGCGCGCGGCCTCGGCGCACTGGGCCAGGAAGCTTTCGGAGAAGGACGCCGTCTGGCCTTGCTGGCGCCAGTGGTAGAGCACCCAGGGGATGTGGTGGATGCGTGAGGGCTCGGTGCGTTCGGCCACCCGCAGGGCCAGGTCGTAGTCCTGGCTGCCTTCGAAGCCCTCCCGAAGCCCGCCGACCGCTTCGACCAGGGCGCGACGATAGACGCCCAGGTGGCTGATCATGTTCTGGCCGAGCAGAAGCTCGTAGTTCCAGTCGGTCTTGGCGTGCGGCTCGAAGCGGCGGCCGTCATCGTCGACCTTGTCCTCGTCGGAATAGACCAGGTCAGCGTCGGGATGGCGGTCCAGCAGCGCGGCCACCTCGTAGAGCGCGCGTTCGGACAGCAGATCGTCGTGGTCCATCAGGGCCACGAACTCGCCCGTGGCCAGGGCCAGGGCCGAGTTGGTCGCCGCGCAGATGTGGCCGTTGACCTCGCGCCGCACGATCTTGATGCGTGGATCCGACTTCGCGTAGCGGCTCAGCAGCCGCCATACGGCCGGATCGGGCGAGGCGTCGTCGGAGATGCAGAGCTCCCAGTGCGGATAGAGCTGGCCGCGCACCGACTCGATGGCCTCGCGCAGCAGGTGGATGGGCGTGTCGTAGGCCGGCATCACCACCGAGATCAGCGGCGTCCGTCGCATCCGCGCGACGTGGGCCCCGATCCCAGCACGGTCTGCGTCGCTGAGCGTATCGTAGGCCGCCACCCAGGCCTGATAGGTGGCGGGCGAATGCGCCTCGGTGGACAGCACCGAACGGATGAACCGCGCGCCGAAGGGGGTCTTGACCAACAGCACCGCGAGCCAGTGCACCGGGCGGTGCACCAGGGGAACGCGGCGGATGTGGGTCAGCACATCGGCCGCCAGGTCACGGAAGCGCTTCGGCATTCAGGTCGGGGTCCCAGGCGGCGGGGTGTGCCCCAGCCGCTTGGGCCCTGTCCACCGGGTTTGGGCTAGCGGTTCGACCAGACGCCCGTGGGGGCGCCCGCGCGAGCGCCGCCCGTGCCGCCGCTGCGGCCTGCGCCGCCGCCTCGGCCACGACCGCTGCCGGCCCCGCCGCCGCCGGCGCGGCTCGGACCACGGAATGCGGGCTTATCGCCGGCGGGACGCTCGGCGCCCTCGTGGCGAACGCCGCCGCCACCGCCGTGGTTGCGGTTGCGCTTGGCCTGGTGCTGGCCGCGGTGCGGCTGGCCCCGGGTATCGGCGCGGTCCGGCTTGCCGCCGGTGTCGGGCATCGCGGCGGTGGCCGCGCCCAGGTGGCGGTCGTTGCGGCGGTCGAAGGAGGGGATCCGCTGGCGGCTCACCTTCTCGACGTCCTTCAGGAGGTTGCGCTCGTCATCGGAGCAGAACGCCACGGCGGACCCGCCCGCGCCGGCCCGGGCGGTGCGCCCGATCCGGTGTACGTACGCTTCCGGCACGTTGGGCAGGTCGTACTGCACCACGTGGCTGATCGCGTCGACGTCGATGCCGCGGGCGGCGATGTCGGTGGCCACCAGGACGCGGACCTCGCCGGCCTTGAACTGGGCGAGCGCGCGTTCCCGCTGGCCCTGGCTCTTGTCGCCGTGGATGGCGGCCGCGTCGACGCCTACCTGCTCCAGGCCCTTGGCCACGCGGTCGGCGCCGCGCTTGGTGCGGGTGAAGACGATGACGCGCTTGAACGCCGGGTCATCGAACAGCTCAGCCAACAGGGCGCGCTTGCGCTGCTGTTCGACGAACACGACGCTTTGGTTCACGCGCTCGACCGTGGTGGCCTGCGGGGTGACCGAGACCTTCAGCGGGTTGGGGTTGAGGATCTCGCCGGCCAGCTTCTCGATCTCGGTCGGCCAGGTGGCCGAGAAGAACAGGTTCTGGCGCACCTTCGGCACGAACTTCACGATCTTCCGGATCGGGACGATGAAGCCCATGTCCAGCATGCGGTCGGCCTCGTCGAGGACGAGGATCTCGACGCCCTCCAGGGTGATCGACTTCTCGCCCAGGTGGTCGAGCAGGCGGCCCGGCGTGGCCACCAGCACGTCGATGCCGGGCGCCAGCGCGCGCATCTGGCCGCCGTACTTCACGCCGCCGAAGACGACGGCGACGGAGACGCCCATGTGCTTGCCATAGGTCTTGAAGCTCTCGCCGATCTGCGTCGCGAGTTCCCGCGTCGGAGCGAGGACGAGTACGCGGGCGCTGCGCCGGGGGGCGGGCTTCCGGTTCTCGGAGAGGCGCTGGAGGATCGGCAGGGCGAAGGCGGCGGTCTTGCCGGTGCCGGTCTGGGCGATGCCCAGCAGGTCCTTGCCGGACAGCACGCCGGGGATCGCCTGCGCCTGGATCGGCGTCGGGTCGGTATAGCCCTCGTCAGCCAGCGCCTTGAGCAGCGGCTTGGCCAGGCCAAGGTCAGTGAATTGGGTCAAAGCAGAAATCTTTCGCGTTGCGCCCAGCGCGCCCATCGGATCCTTCCGAGGGCGCGGAGCGCGGGTCTTTGGGGAAGCGCCCCGCGTGATGGG
The DNA here is from genome assembly GCF_902826855.1 of uncultured Phenylobacterium sp. GTDB lineage: Bacteria > Pseudomonadota > Alphaproteobacteria > Caulobacterales > Caulobacteraceae > Phenylobacterium. The sequence goes on from NZ_CADEGK010000215.1 coordinate 4,678, forward strand.
CGAATCTATGGGTCCTTGCGCTCGACAGGCTGAACCTCGTTCTAGAGGTCCCACGCGGCTGGAACGCGGACAGCACTCCGAAGAGCGCAGGGGCCACATCGGCGTTGCGGCGGTTAATGTCAACCCACGGGGTCGGAATAGGCTCGGCCGTGGCGTTTTGGCCGCAGCTTGACGACTGCCGCGCCGGGCCGAGGCCGAGGAGCTGATCGCCGGCGAGCACGGCTTCAACCCCGACCCGCCCGCCTGACGGTTGCATTTCGGCCCATGTCCCGCGAAGAGCGGGCATGGCCGATGCCCAGCCCGCCAAGCCCATAGTCCTCGTCGCCGCCGCGGCGCTGGTGGACACCGACGGCCGGGTGCTGTTGTGCCAGCGGCCGGAGGGCAAGGCCCTGGCCGGACTGTGGGAGTTTCCAGGCGGTAAGGTCGAGGCCGGTGAGACGCCCGAGGCCTGCCTGATCCGCGAACTGGAGGAGGAGTTGGGGATCGTGGTCACCCACGCCTGCCTGGCGCCCTTCGTCTTCGCAAGCCACAGCTACGACAGCTTCCATCTCCTGATGCCGCTCTACCTCGTGCGCCGCTGGGAGGGCTTCGTCCGCGCCCGCGAACACAAGGCGCTGGCCTGGGTGAAGCCCAAGGACATGGACGCCTATCCGATGCCGCCGGCCGATCCGCCCCTGGTGGCGTGGCTGCGGGACCTGATCTGATGCGCCAGGCCGCCCGCATCCTCAGCGTCGAGACGCCGGGGCCGGGGCTGCACGAGATCACCCGCGACGTGGCGCGCTGGGCCCACGGTCAGGGCGTGACCACGGGCCTGCTCACCCTCTTCTGTCGTCACACCTCAGCGTCCCTGCTGATCCAGGAGAACGCCGACCCGGACGTGGCTCGGGACCTGGAGGACTGGGTGGCCAAGGTCGCGCCCGAGAGCCCTGCCTACCGCCACCAGGATGAAGGGCCCGACGACATGCCCGCCCACCTGCGCACCGCGCTCACCGGCGTGCAGCTCTCCATCCCGCTGATCGACGGGCGCCTGGCGCTGGGGACCTGGCAGGGCGTCTACCTCTTCGAGCACCGCGCCCGGCCCCACCGCCGCGAGGTGGCGCTGCATCTGTCTGGAGATTAGGGTCTGTCAGGCGATCAGCCATCCGGCATCGGTTTTTGGAGACGGTATGCACGACATCCTCGCCCTGGGCGCCCGCGCCGGCGCGTTGCTCAAGGAACGACGCGAAACCGTCGCCATCGGTGAAACCTCGGCCGGCGGCCTGATATCCGCAAGCCTGCTGGCCGTTCCGGGCGCATCGGCCTACTTCGCCGGCGGCGCGATCACCTACTCCGCCAAGTCGATACGCGGCCTCGCGGGGATTTCGCTGGAGCAGATGCGGGCCGATGGAATCCGTTCCAGCTCCGAGCCCTATGCCCTGCTGCTCGCGACCGAGATCCGAGCTCGTCACGGCGACGTCAGCTGGGGCCTGTCCGAGACCGGGGCCGCGGGGCCGAACGGCAACGGCTATGGCGACCCGTCCGGTCACACCTGCATGGCGGTGGTGGGCGAACGGACCGTGGTGCGCACGTTGCGCACCGGGTTGGACGACCGCGTCGCCAACATGTGGGCGTTCGCGGAGGCCACCCTGCAGCTCTTCGTCGAGGTGCTGGAAGGTCGCGCCGGGACCTAGTCCGCGCTGGCCCGCCGGATACGCGCCGGCCGCGTCGCCTCGATCATGCACTGGCCGGGGTCGGTCATGGCGTGCACGCCCAGGCAGTAGACGTCCTCGTAGTGGGTCCCGGCGGCCGCCAGGCACTGGTGGAAGTTGAGCTTGGCGCGGCGCAGGCAGTCGCTGCTCCTGGGTTCGCTCATGAGCGGTCGCGCCGCGCCGTTCTGGCCCAGCACCGTCAGCGCCGCGACGGCGACCGCGCGAGACACCACCGGGCTCGACCCGCTGCGGCGTCCGGTCTCGTCCAGTGAGGCCGCCAGCCGGGCGCGGTCGCCGGTCTCGGCTCGGTAGCCGGCGGCGGCCTTCACCGCCGCCAGCCGCTGGGGCCCGTTCGACAGCCGCGCCCGCGACCAGTGCTGGTGCTGCACGCTGTAGGAGGCCTTCTTCACCCGCGCCCCGGCGGCGGCCAGCGCCTCCCCACGGCGGGTGAGGGCGGCGTTGGCGCGGCCGGCGGCGGCGGAAGCGCCCGGCAGGTCCAGCACAGCATCCGGATTGGCGGCGAGGCGCCGCGACAGGCCCGCGCCGTTGGCCCGCACCGCGGCCACAAAGCCAGGTTCCTGCATCGCCGCCATGGCCGCGTAGGCGATCATCCCGCCCTCCAGCTGGCGCGGCTCGTAGCCGGCGCCGGCCAGCAGGCCGGAGTTGATCTGCCCCGGCCCCGCGAAGGCGCCGTCGATGGCGGAGGCGCGGCGGGTGT
>NZ_CADEGK010000216.1 GCF_902826855.1 uncultured Phenylobacterium sp.
TACTTCGCCGGTGAGTACGATTTCATCGGTCGCGGCCTATCGGGAAGCGCGGGGCAGCCCGCCATAGGCTTTGGCCTCCCGCCCACGAGCGCTGCGCTCACAGCCTATCTTGAGATGCTGGAAGGGTCCGGTCTTTCCTGGTCCGTAGCGGTTTTTGGCGGCGATGTTGTTCGCACCGGATTGGCCCGTCTTGCGCTTGAGCGCGGGGGGCATTTGCGGGTGGGGCTTGAGGACTACGGCGGCACAGACACGCCTACGAATGCGGAACTGCTGGAAGGGGCGGTGGCGGTGTGCCAGGCCGTTGGCCGTCCACTCGCCTCATCGGCAGAGGCGGCCGATCTCCTAGGAATGACGTAACGCCTGCTCCGCCGTTAGCGGTGGGTGGCGACAGGGGCGCTGAAGAGACAGGGGCGCTGCAGAGTTAGCGGCCAGCCCGGGCCGAGCGAGGATGACAATGACTGACCATGGAACGGGGCCGGTGCTTCGTCGGCTGGAAGACGGGATCCTCACGATCACCCTGAACAGGCCAGAGAGTCTCAACGCCATCAATGGCGAGCTGACGCGACAGCTGGCCGATGCAATCGCGACGGCAGCGGCTGATACGGCCGTGAAAGTGGTGGTGCTCACCGGGGCGGGCGCGGCCTTCTGCGCCGGGGGCGACATGAGGTCGCTGGACGCACCGCGCAAACCCGCCGTGGCGGGCCGACCTGACGGCGCTCCACTCGCGCGAATCGCGGGCGATCTCGCCGGTCGCCTTCACCGCATGGCCAAGCCAACGATCGCGATGATCCGCGGCCCCGTGGCGGGAGGCGGACTAGCCCTTGCGCTCGCTTGTGACATGCGGGTGGCGAGTGAACGCTCCAAGTACACCTTCGCCTATACAAAGATCGGATTGGCCGGCGATTTCGGAGCGGCGTACTTCACCTACAAGGTTCTCGGGCACGTCAGGGCTCGGGAGTTCTGTCTTTTGTGTCCGCGGCTCGACGCTCTTGAGGCTCTACAGATCGGGCTGGTGAACCGAGTGGTCGCCGATACAGCTTTGGAGGCGGAGACATACGCCTTAGCGCGAACACTCGCGCTGGGCCCGCCGCTTGCCTACGCCGCTGTAAAGGAGAACCTAGACGCGGCCGCGGACTTGGCCATGGACGAAGCCTTCGCCCGCGAGGCGCAGAGCTTCATGGATTTGCGCGAGACCCGTGATCACAAGCGCTCCGTGCGCGCCTTCATCGAAAAGCAAGCGCCGCACTACACCGGCGAATAGATCTCCGCAAAGGCATGATCCGCTGCGGCATTTTCGGGCTCACACCAGAGGATGCCGCGGAGTCTGTTAGAACGCGTCAAGCGCCTTCAGGTCTGACATCGCCGTCGTCATCCGCCGAATGAGTTCGATGCTTGTCGCCTCGGGCTGCATGTCCGGCAGGAGCGGCGAGTGGCAGAGAGTCGGTGTCCACATGAGCAGCGCGGCGGGCAACTGCCGACGGTAGAGGCGCCAGGCGTCCGTTAAGCCGATCGACTGGCCGCAAGCGCGCAGGCGTCCGAGGTATCGTTCCAACAGCGCGCGCTCCCACGCTCGTCGGTCCTGGATCGTCAAGGTCGAGCTGACGGCGTACGCGAAGTCACGCGCCCAGACCCCGTGATTGACGCACTGCCAATCGCAAAGGCCCATGCCGCCGGTACCGGTGACATACCAGTTGCCGAGATGGACATCCGAGTGCAGCAGGGTGGCGGGGTGCTGGGCGTGATCGGCGAAGGACTCCTGGAGTTTGGGCCAGATCTCCTCTCGTCGAGCGCGGATATCCGCCGGAATGACGTCCGCCGCCTTCGTCATGGCCTTCTCGTGACCAGGTCGGAGATTGGCCATCCGATCGCCGTCCATGAACCACTGCGGATAGCTCCTCAGGCCAGCTCCAAACACGCTCTTGAGGCGCGGATCCCCGAAGAAGTGGCCGTGGAAGGCGGCGAGGGTGTCAACGATCTCGTTGGCTTGCCGCCGGTTGATGACGGTCTGAGGGGAACAGAAGGTCGCGCCCTTTGTGGCGACAAGGTCTTCCAGGAGGTGGATCGAGCGGTATGAGCGGAGGTCGTAGGCCGAGTGGTAGCCCCGCGGCGCCTCCAGCGAGAGCTCCGGTCTGAGCTGGGCGTAGAAGAGGGCCTCGCTCGCCATCGTTCCGCTATAGCCATTGGCCATTCGCGTCAGGGCGTTGGGGGTCGACTTTGCGAAGACCGTCGCCGGCAGTCCGGCGGCCCGGCCGACATCGTTATAGGTCAGGTGGATGCGGCGTCGCACAGAGGTCCCGGCGGATCCGTCACCTAGCCGGAAAGAGACGACCTTTGCGTCCGCGGTCTTGGCGCAGAGCGCGGCGGTCAGCCACGGCGCGGTCACCGCCTCAATGCGAAAGGGGACGTCGGATAGTCGGTGGGCGAGGGGCTGGACGATGCTCTCCCACGCGCGATGGACGCCGATCCGGGCGAGGGCGCTGACCAAGCTCGGACGCCGGGCCGGCACGGTGGCTGTGCTCATAGCCTAACCCCCGCCGGCCACGGTCAGGTGCAAGCCCTCCAACGACGGGTGAAGCTTGATCTGGCAGGACAGGCGACTGGTCGGTTGTCGTTCCGCATTCGCGAACTCGAGCATGTCAGCCTCGAGCGGGGGTGGCGGGCCGACTAGGCGGAAGCGCTCCGGCTCGACGTAGACGTGGCAGGTCGCACACGCGCAAGCGCCACCGCATTCCGCTTCAATGCCCGGAACGCCGTGCGCGACGGCCAGCGCCATGACGCTCTGCCCCGGCTCGCCTTCAAGACTGTGCTCGCGTCCTTCGGGATCCACGAGGACGACTCTCACCCCACTCATATCGCGTTCGGCCGCTCCGCCTGGGTTCGTGGTTGAATTATGCGTTCCAACGGGCATACGCCAGATAGGCGTCGAGCAGCGCCTGATCGATCCGGCTGAGATCGACGGCGCCAGTCCTTGCGCGGAGGAACGCGGCGAAATGCTGGATGTAGCGCAGCAGGCGGATCGCCGAGGTCGCGCCGCAGGGCGCCCGATATCCCGGCACATGGATGCGCAGGCGGGCGATCACGTACTCCTTCGCCAGCCGCCGCGTGACGGGATCGGCGATGCGGGCGAGGTTCAGCCGGTAATTGCTGTAGCGGGCGTTCACCCGGAAAATGGCGGCGCCCAGGTCCCAAAGATCGTCACCGAAGCGCGGAAGTCGCGTGCGGTCGGCATCGTCCCTGACCGCCACGCCGGCAAGCACGGGCTCGTCGTTGCCATAAATGGCCGAAGGCAGCGACGCGTGCTGCGGCAGCTTGATCGGTGCCGGCATCATGGCGCTCTCGCTTCGGGCGGCAGGTAGAGGAGCGCGGGGTCCGATGACCCAATCCGACGGGCTTCCTCGATCTCGGCGTCGGCGAACCGGGGCAGAATCTGTTCGGCGATGCGTCCGTGAACCCGGCCGAACTTGGCGATCCAGTCGGCTTCGCTCAGCACCTGCCGCTGCGCCCGGATGAAGTTGAGGAAGGCCAGGAGCGCGGGCACCTTGCGGGCGGTGACCACGGCATTGCTGCATTCGAGACACCCCCAGAAGGGGGACGGACAGGCCTCTCCCTCCGAGCCGAACGGGCTGTTGTAGAAGCCGCCGCAACTGGCGAGCCAGACGTCCTGCTCGCCGCCGAACAGCGCCTTGACCGCGGCGGCGCCGACAACGGGAAGGCCGGTCGCCTTGTCGGGATCGGTCTGGACGGCCGCTTCCTCCTCCGACGACAGGACACAGGGGGGGAACGCGGCGTCGAGCGCATCGGTCATGGCGTCGGCAATTGTCGCCTCGTGCAGATGACGAAGCGCGGGAATGTCGGCGTAGTGGTCGGCCGCGACCGCGACAGTGTGGCCGACGGCGAAGCGGTCGAGCTGGCCGCCCGTGCGCCGGTACCATGCCGCCTTATGGGTCATAGCCCAGGCGGGCCAGGGCCTGCACCGAAAGCGCATCGGCCTCGAACTCCTGGGCGGGGCTGAAGCCGCCTTCGGCTGCGTGCTCGGTCGAAAAATAGGAATGGCCGGCCACGACATGGGCCATCTCGTGACCGACGACGCCCGCCAGTTCCGCCTCGTCCCGTGCATTGGCCAGCAGGCCGCGCGTCACATAGAGCCGGGCCCCGGCAGCAGCAAAGGCATTGATCTCTGGCGTGTTCAGGATCTGCACGCGCCATGCCCCATCGGGCAGACCCAGGGCCGGGGCCAGGGCCTGGGCGATGCCGTCGACATAGGACTGGAGCCGCCCATCGCGATAGGCTCCGCCAAAGGCCTGAAGCACGGCATCGGCATGGGCTGCCGGCCCCGCAAGGACAAGGGCAAGACCGATCAGGGCCAGCGTGGCGGCCCGCATTACGCAACGGAACAGGATGGCCCGGAATCCCTTCGCATCATGATCAGCGGTCATCCTACACAAGGTGACGCCTGGCGCACGCGCCTTGCGCGGGCGCTGGTGGCAGCTGCACGGGTGCTGGCTTCAGCCGCACTGGGGCTGGCGCTCTGCGCCATGGCGCTGCCTGCCCCGCCCGAAGGCAGGGCCGGCGGCAGCGGGCTGGTGACGGAGGTTGCGGACGGCAACAGCCTGACCCTGGCGGACGGTCTCACCCTGGTCCTGGCAGCGGTCCAGGCGCCCCTGCTGCCGGCCGCGCGGCCGCCCTGGCCCCATGCGTCGCGGAGCCGGGCGGCGCTTTCGGCCCTGGTTCTGGGCCAGGTCGTCGCCTGGCGCCAGGCGCAGGCGCCCGACCGCCATGGCCGGGTGGCGGCACAGGTCGTGCTGGCCGATGGCCGCTGGCTGCAGGCGGTGCTGGTGGCGGATGGACAGGCCCGGGTGCGCTGCCGGAGCCGCAGCGATCACGGGCTGGCCGAACTGCTGGCCCTGGAGGACGAGGCCCGTGCGGCGGGACGCGGCCTGTGGGCGCTGGATGCCTATCGCGTGCGGACGCCGGACGACGTGGGCGACAGGCTGGACCGGTTCCATATCGTGGAAGGCACCATCGTCCGGGCGACCCGCAACGGCGCGCAGCTGTTCCTGGACTTCGGCAGCGACTGGCGGCGCGACTTCTCGATCCTGGTTGGTGCACCGGTCCGCCGGGACCTGGAGCGGCGCGGCCTGGACCCGATGGCCCTGGCCGGCGTCCGCGTGCGGGTCCGCGGCTGGGCGGCCTGGTCGTTCGGGCCGCGCATCGCCCTGGCCTGCGCCGCCCAGCTGGAAATCCTGGACGGGGTCAGTTCTCCTCCACCGTGATGCCGCCGGAGCCGACGTTGATCTCCAGCCCATCCGGCTGCTTGCGGTCCTCATAGACCATGTAGCCCAGGACGGCCGCCACGACGACCAGGGCGCCGACCAGGAAGAACAGACCGTTGCGGCTCATGCCGTATCCCCCGAAATTCCGCGATGCGGCGGGAACCCTTTTGCCCCCGCCCGACACGAAATTCGCAACCGCCGTCGCGGTTCCCGGCTCAGCCGGCCTGCGCCCGGTCGAGCTCTGCCAGGTCGATCTTCGTCATGGCCATCATGGCGCGCATCGCCCGCGCCGCGCGGGCCGGGTCGGGATCGGCGATCAGGCCCGGCAGGCGGGACGAGGTGACCTGCCAGGACAGGCCGAAGCGGTCCTTGAGCCAGCCGCACTGGCTGTGACTGCCACCGCCGGCAATCAGGGCATCCCAGTAATGGTCGATCTCATCCTGCGTCTCGCAGTCGATCATCAGCGATGCCGCCTCGCTCAGCTTGAAATGCGGTCCGCCATTGATCCCCACCAGTTCGACACCCATGAGCTCGAAGCGCACGGCCAGGACGCTGCCCACCGGCCCGGGTCCCGCCTCGCCGCAGCGCGAGACGACGACGATGCGGGAGTCGGGAAAGGTCGAGACATAGAAGTTCGCCGCCGCCTCGACATCATTGTCGAACCACAGGCTGGTCGTGATCTTGTGCTTCATGCGCATGGCGGTTGTCTCCTGACGCTGTCCCCGCCAAGGACGCAGCAGGTCGACCGGTTCCGACAGGAGCCGTCCGATCCGTCGCACTCAGGCGGCCAGCGCCGCCTCGCTCACCGGATCGCCGGCAATGCGGCTGTGCCACATGACGCGGGCCTGCGTCATGTCCCAGGGGGTCGCCCGGTGCAGCAGGCAGCGATTGTCCCAGATCACCGTGTCCCCCACCCGCCAGTCATGGTGGTAGATGCGCGGTGGCTGGCAGGCGAACTCCACCAGCTCGTCCAGGAAACGCTCCGACTCCGCCGGGTCCATGCCGGGGATGGCATGGGCGTGACGGCCGATCAGCAGCGCCTTGCGCCCCGTTTCGGGATGAACCTTGACCAGCGGGCGCAGCGGCACCGGCCCGTCATGGAAGCCATAGCCGCTGTATTCGCTGTCCTTGCGCTTGGGATCGAAGCCCAGGCGCCCCTGGCTGTAGTGCAGGGAGTGATAGGCGGACAGGCGCTCGACCTTGGCCTGCGTCGCCGGATCCAGCGCGTCATAGGCGGCGCGCATATCGGCCCAGCCGGTATGGCCGCCGATCGTCGGCACGAGCTCTGCACTGAACACCGCGCCCTTGGCCTGGAGCGGCATATAGGTGCTGTCGGCGTGCCAGCCCATATTGCCCTTCAGGATCTTGACCACGTCGTCGGCCGTGTCCTCGACGCGCAGTGTGCCATCGGGCTTCACGTTGCTGATGGGGGCGATGTCAAATTCCAGCGCGCCAAAGCGCCGGGCAAAGGCCACCTGTTCGTCACGCGTCAGGTGCTGGCCGGGAAAGACCAGCAGCGCGTGCTCCAGCCAGGTGGCGTGGAGCGCCCGCCATGCCGCCTCGTCCAGGTCGGCCAGGCGCAGGCCCGTGACTACGGCGCCGAAGCTCGCGTCAAGCGGCTCGACCCGGAAGGGTGTCGCAAGGGTACCCGGCATCGCATCCTCCCTTTCGGCTCATGGCCTTCTCTTTTTGGCCGACATTCCCAAAGTGGCCCGCCCCTTGCCTTCAAGTTCCCTTGATTTTGCTCCTTGGGTAAGCGTTTTTCCCCCCGAGCGTGTTCGTTCTCCCCGCAACGGGCGAAAGT
>NZ_CADEGK010000217.1 GCF_902826855.1 uncultured Phenylobacterium sp.
TCACGCGCTGATTGAAGCCATCGAAGCGCACGCCCGTCGCGTCGGACCTGGACGAGGTTACGGATAGGTAGCCTTCGTTAACCAGGCCGTCACCGGCCGTGCCGTTGCCTACACCGGACGCCTGCCCGTCGGCGGTGACGACGATAGCGCCGCGGTTGATGATGCTAGGGCCGCCGCTGGGGCTGGATAAGATCCCGAACGCCGCCGCCCCAGTGACAGTGTTGGTGACCTCCAATCGGCCGCCGACCTCGATCGACACCAGGCCCTGTCCGGCGCTGCCCGACGCTCCAAGGGCGCTTTCATCGCCGCCCGCCGCCGCCGTTCGGACGACCTCGACGTGGCCTGCGATCCGCAGAGACGCAGAGTTACCGAGCTGAAATCCGGGCTGATTGGTGAACCGTAGCCAATCCGAAGCGGCGACCTGGAACTCGGTCGGGACGATGACAGTCTGAGTTTCAGTAGGCAGGAAATCCGCTCCGAACTGACACGCGAAGCGCAGCCATGGCAGGCACGAGAACATGCTCCCCCCGCCGCGAAGTCAAGGGCTGCGACGAGACTTCACGCCGCGTTCAGGCGCTGATGCGCTCTGAGATGGTGAAGCGCGGCGTCAGCTGGCCCGCGTTCGGGCCACATGCTCGCGCCGTGTCGCCGAGCATCCCAGAGCTGATGAGAGACCGCAGGATGGCCGACAGGGCCTGGTCGGGAAGACGGGTCAAGGATCGGAAAAGCGGCAGCCGCCGCAGGGCCCCGGCAGGGTCAATCAGGTCGACCCGGCGAGAAAGGGAGTGTGCCGTCTGCGGGACGATCACCACGCCCAGACTGTCGGCCCCGCGCCGCAAGGCGGGCTTTCGGGAGAGTTGATCAACCGAGCCTGAGCGCGCACGTCCACGCGACGATCACCGCGCCCTCGTACACGCCCAGTGGCTCGCCGCTGGTCCGCGACGGGTCGGCCGCCACGCCGATGCGGTAGCCGTCGGCCACGTCGGAGAGGCCGGCTGGGATGTAGCTGGAGCGCATCTGCCCAGCCAAACCTAGGACGCGGACGAAGCCATCTGGCGTGGCTCCCAGGGCCTCCAGCGTGAAGGCCACATCCATGGCGCCGCGGGCGGCCCAGTCGGTACGCGGGCCGATCCAGTCTTGCATCCGCTGGTCCCGTCGTTCGAACTCGGCCGCGCTTTCGTGCACGGGCCCGCGCGGCATCAGCGGCCCTCGCCTTGGAAGAGATTCTCCGGGCCCGGCGTCCAGTCGCTCCACCACACGGGATCGCCGGGACCTGGATCATCCAGTCATCCGTCAAGATGCCAGTGAGGTGCGGGCGGTTGTCGTTGGCTGGCTCCCTGGCGCGAGCGAACGCGGAGCGGCCGTAGGAAGCCAACTGACGCGTCGCAGGGCTACCTGCCGCGCCAGGCTCGCGACGGCTCCTAATGCCGCCGCGGCCACCGGATCACGAAAAGCCAGATCACCACGAAGGCCCCGACAATCCAGTAGCGGACTCCGGCGTCACGTCCACCAGGGTCACGGTGCCGACGAACGCGGAGGCTTGCTCGGTGGCGCTCTCGTTCGTGGCGCGACGAACTCGGAACCGGCTCAACGGACCACGGGGAGAAGGAGGAAGCGCCGCGGTCGGAGAGGAAGACGACCTCAAGGTTGGCGGTCGCTATTTTGTTGCCGCATGTCGCGGCATGTTGATCATGTCAAAGGGCGGTTTAGGTCACGCCGTCACTGGCTACTACGTGGAACTATGCTGTCGATCCGGCATGGTCGTGAACTTGAGAACGCGGGCGCAATGATCAACGGGTGCTACATCAACGGCTACCTGGAACGTCCGCATCTACACCGAGGCCGGTATTTTGCACGTGAGCCGCTGCTTGATCACCGACAACGGCAACACCCGTAGCTCCCCCACGCCCTACGGGATCATGATCGCGGCAGGGACCGCACATGTGGTAGGCAACCATCGGCAAGAAAGAAGCGGAAGCCAGACCGGGCATTGTCGTGGCCGGCAGTGCGCTTCATCCGCTGAAGGCGCCAGCCAAACATTATGAACCTTTCGGAACAACGCCTGCAGCCACAACTCCGCAGACACTTCGCTTTGGGCATAACGTGCGGACCACAGGTCGTGCCGTCCCTCAGTAGGCAGGACACCTGATTCGGGCGTCGATGACCACAGCATCGCCTCGCGCACCTGACCGACGATCCGTGATGCTGGCGACTATGCTGGCCGGCGCGGCGCTGGGCCTCTGCTTCTTCGCATGGCTGCTTGGCCTCGATCTATTGCAACCGAATGCCCCGCTTTGGCGCAACCCGACAAACGATCTTGCAACCATGGTTGCAGGGTTCGAAGCGGTGCTGCGGGAGCCCTGGAGTCTCCACCCAACGGTCACCAGCCGGCTCACGGGACAGCCTGTCTCGATCGTCTACACAGACAGCATTCCGTGGATCGCGCTCCTATTAAAGGTGCTCGGCCTGGGCGGCGCGATCAACAACGTCGCCTTCTTCCTCCTACTCACGTTCGTGATGCAGCCTGTGGGCATGATGGCGCTCTTGCGCGCCGGTGGCGTGACGCGCCCGACCAGCCTTGTGGCTGGTGCACTCCTAGCTCTGCTACTTCCGGCATGGCTGATACGTTTCCCTCATGTGGCGCTCAGCGGCCACTGGATCATTCTCCTGGCGCTGGCGCTCGGCGTTTCCGTGATCCGCCAAGGTCTGACGCCGAGGCGCGCCGCAGGCTTCGTTGCGCTCGGAGCCTTCGTCACAGGAATCCACGCCTACCACCTGGTGCCGCTCGCAGCCTGCCTGGCCGGCGCCTTGGGTGGAGAACTCATCAAACACGGCGCCGCTGCTTGGAAGCGGGTCATTCTCACAGGAGCGGCCACCACCGCTGCGGTACTGCTCTCTGCCTGGCTGCTTGCCTATGGTGTCGGCCAGGGTGCGCTCGGCGGCGCCAGCGAGTTCGGCAAGCTGTCGATGAATCTCCTCGGTCCGAGCATGCCGCAGGCGAGCGCGCTGGCAGGTCAGACTTGGAATGGGAACTGGTTCACCGGCACGGTCGACCCCAATGGCGGCCAGTGGTTCGAGGGCTTCAATTACCTCGGCGGTGGCGTCCTCCTGCTGGTCATCGCAGCGGCGCCCCTGCTGCTTGAACGATCTGGAACGCGCTTGCGCGACCGAAGCCGGATCGCGTTCGCGCCCATAGCCTTTGCTCTGCTCGTCCTAGCGCTATGGGCGGTCGGCCCGACCGCCTATCTGGGACCGAAGCTCCTGTTGGACCTGCCGAAGCCCGATTGGCTTGCCCCGCTGGGTGCGTTTAGGGCACATGGCCGCTTCTTCTGGGCCGTTGCCTATGCGGTAATCGCGTGCACCGTCATTGTGATCGACCGCCTCGCTTCACGGCGAACGACCGTCGTCTTGCTGATGGCGGCCGTGGCCCTCCAACTCTTCGATACGGGGCCGGTACAGACGGCGACCCGCAGCATTTTCGATCTGCCTGCGCGATCACCTCTGCCGGCCTCGTTCGAATCGGAACCGTCGCTGCGGCGGCGACCGTGGATGATCACGCCGACGTTCTATTGCACCGGTCCGGTCTTGGACCGGATTGCCATCGGCCAGATCGTTCTGGCCGCGATACGACTCGACGGGACCTCGAACACGGCTGTGACTGCCCGGCCTCCCGGTACGCCCTGCACCCTGCCCGTGGATATTGGAACGACGGCGGGCCCAGGGGACAAACGGATCACGGTTGTGCTCAACGATGGCAAGGCCTTCGGCGGCAACCTCGCGCCGCTTGTTGGGCGGAACGACTGCTACAGCTTCCAACACGGCGTGATCTGCGGGCGAGACCTTGATCGCGTTTCCGGCATCGCTCCGCTGGATGCCCGCAAGCTGGGCGATCACTCGCCACTGCAGAAGCTCGTTTTCAATGGCGGCGCCACCACCTCGATGCTGACCGCAGGTTGGGCAACGCCCGCGACCTCAGGCGTTTGGTCACTCGGCGTGCCTGCGACCTTGACGATCCCGACGGCTGGTCTGCCCACTGACCGCGACCTCCTGTTCGAGTTCCAGGTTATGAGCTTCGCGCCTCCACCGCGGACCGGGCAGACGGTGCAGGTCTTCGTCAACGGCGACCGCGTGGCGACCTGGGCCGTTGCCGCCGCGATCTATCGAGCGAACACACTCACCGTTCGGCTATCAGCGAACAACGCCGGCCAACGTCTTCGGATCACGTTCGTGACGCCCGACGCGACCGCGATCGCACGGTCTGGAGAGGTGCCTCTGGGGATCGGCCTACAGAAGCTCACGATTTTCGAATGAACGCCGCCGCGGCCAACACTTGCGGGCCGACGATCCTCGCGTCTATGGATGCGGGTGTCGCCCTGCGTCGGTCCATGCCGTCGATCCCGCACATGGGCAACGTGTCGGCCGGCGCTTGGCCAATTTTCCGGCGTGCGCAGTTGTGCGGGGTCAACGCGTCGCGCTGCCGATCAGTCTTCCTCGAACCGAGGCCTTTGCATGCGTGCGAAAGCGTTCGAGGAAGCCCCTATGATCTGTGATGCCACTGACGCAATCCGGCGTTGAGGGTGCAGCTTTAAAGGAATGCAGTCGCCAGGTGTCCGCTTGGGGGCCCTTAGCAGACCGCCCGGCGTCAATGGGCTAACAACTCACTTTGCGCAGATGTTTATGCATCCGGAAGGAGATCTGCACTACTGGACAGTAGCTGGTCTCGCGACCGCGGGGCTCTCAGTCCGACTGATACTCTCGGGGGTGTAGTCCACATCACTGACGCTTCAAGCGGTGCGGAATACCATGCAGCTCTCATCAGAGGAGAACCGGGAGTCCTCCGGCTGACGCAGCTCGCGATGACCGGCACAAATGACCCTAAGGAGGCAGACGTCGCCAAAAAGCGATTGCGAGGTCAGCTTTCGCGCACTCCAGAGTATTCAGGGCCCCCGTGGTCGCCACGCAGAACATGGTCTTGATCACGTCTACCTTGGCGCACGTCTTGGGCCGAAGCGGCAGGACGATTGGCAGAGCACGCTGGCCGGCTATGCGGCGTTCTCCGACCTGAAGGCGTGTGCGGTCAACGCCAAGCTCTCGAAGCCCGGTCCAAGTGGGTCCCGCATAATAGCGCCCGCCTTTCCTCTTCATCGCGGCTACGTCGGCAAGAGCCTTGCGGGATAACTTCCCCCCGCAGCACCCGTAGACGGGTAATCTGACGCCCAGCCGTATCACCGGGCGACCCCCGCGGCGATTGTGCTGTCCCTCGTTTTGCCGCGTCTCTAGCTACCGCCGAGTTCGAGCATGAACGAAGGTCACGGATAGCAGGGCGATCAAGTGGGTGGCGTGTCCGAGTGACCCGCAAAGGGCTTTAAGTGAGCTTCCACGCGGATGTCTTCTATGCCTGATGCCTTTAGGCAAACTTGGACCCCAGCGGCGAGCATCTCAGCGCTTGCCCGGTCCAGACCTGACCCCGCAGGGCGGCTAGCCAGCCCATTTCCCCCCTTCCTTCGCTGCTGAAGCTCTTCCTTCATCCAGTTGCTGCATTCAATTGCTTTTCCATAAGACGTCGAAGGCGAATTTACCTGTCTTGAAACAAAGAAGATCGAGTAATCGCGCGATGATGTCTGTGCTTGGGCGGGCGACATAACCCCTGCCCACAGTACGATCATGACCAAAAGACGAATCGGCATCTTGATACTCCCCTGCCTCCTATCCTGCTCGCATAGGGCGGGCCTGTCTGCCTCATCTGTTGCCACAGGTCGGCGCGCCGGGCTTGCCATTCACTACCGCGGGCCTTGCCTGCCGAAACTCCAGCCAGTCCCCATGAAGGCGATGGCGCTCCGGCAGGGCTCTTCCATGCCAGCGACGGGGCCATTGCCGCGCCGCTTGTCAGCCTTCGCGATCAGGTGCGGTCGCTGGCGTCCCAGCCAGCACCGTTCGCTGCGAGGCTAGTCTCTGCCGAGGTCGCGCCACGGGACACGCCCGAACACGCCGCCGTCAGCACGGTGAACTCGAGGGCGGGGGCCCCATGCCGCCACCCACCTTCCGTACGTGCTCCATCAGGATGCCCGTGGCCTCCACCGGAAGCGTCAGCAACTGCCCGCGTGGCGCAGTGTGGGCGTCAGAGGTTCAACGGACGTCGACGTTCGGTTCGCCTTTAGCACGTCCTTAATAGGTGACGGGCAGCGGTTGCGAACCAGGACCCCGGCTGCTCTGCTCGCGCTGGAATCGGAACACCGGGCGGTGACGCTATCACTTCGCGCTGGGGGGATTCGAGGCTAGCCTTTAGATTCCGATGAACGAGGAACAACAGCGGTTGGCAGGGACAGGGCGACCCGCGACGAGCCGGAGGCAGACGATCGGATTGCGCGTTCAGCCGAGCGAGCTCGCCGCACTCGACGCCTGGATTGGTCAACAGCAAGATCCGAAACCAAGCCGTCCGGCCGCCATCCGGGCGATGGTGCGGGCGGCGCTGCTGATCTCGGACCGTCGTACTGACGAAGACAGGGCGCTCACTGCCCTAACACTCGCTCCGGTAAGTCCCGCATTCAACCGTCTCCTCAGCGCGCTACGCGTCGAGGGCGATGACGCCAACGACGCGCGACTTGTGGAAGCCCTAAAGGCGATCTTCGTCGATGGGCTCAATGCGGAAGAGGCTCTGCTCTTCGAGCGTGAGTTGGACGATCTGGTGGAGGCGGACGGGCTCGCCAAGGACCGCCAGAAGACCAACGCCCCCACAGGATGACGGCCGACGTGCGGCCGTCGCTGTTCCCACAGTTCCGCCGAAGGGCCTTCCAACTCGCTCTGCATACCGCGCCTCTTCCACAGGATCAGGCTTCGAAATAGGGAGGCGCGAGGTCGCATCCCGCCGTTCGGCCTCAGGTCCGCCTGTCGTAGGCGTTCGCTATCACCGCGCGGGGCCGGCGCCGCGCTCGCGAAGAGCGCTGTTCGCCATGAGGGCGCGCTCAGCGTCAGGGAGAGGGCGCCCGGCACATGAACGACGATGGTCCTGCGTGAAGCCTCACGCGGCGTGACGTCTCGAGCCAGCTCTGCGGCGCG
>NZ_CADEGK010000218.1:0-1417 GCF_902826855.1 uncultured Phenylobacterium sp.
AACTACCACTTCGACCGCGCCGAAGATGACGTGAAGCTCGAGATCATCAACGAGAAGGGCGCTGTCGTCCGCTCGATCGCGCCCACCGACAACAAGGCCGGGGACCACACCTTCGTGTGGGACGGCAAGGGCCAGGCCGGCACGGCGCAGGCCGACGGGACTTACACCCTGCGGGTCACCGCCAAGGACAGCCAGGGCTCGACCGTGACCTCGCAGATCTTCGCCGACGGCCTCGTCACCGGCGTCGAGCAGAAGGACGGCGCGACGCTGCTCACCATCAACGGGGCCAAAGTCCCCTGGGACAAGATCCTCAGCATCCGCCAGCCGGCGGCGCCGACGACGACCGCTTCCACCGGAACAGCATCGACCACCGGCTCAAGCGACAGCAACACCCCCAACAGCACAGGCGACAAAACGTCGTCTCCAGCGGCGGCCTGACGGCCGACCCCAGTCGCAGCACGCGACGACCCCCGCTTCAGGAGAACGGAACGAAGTCATGTCCATCAATTCAGCCTTGCTCGCCGGCGTTTCCGGCCTGGTCGCCAACTCTTCGGCGCTGGCCGCGATCTCCGACAACATCGCCAACGTCAACACCGTCGCCTACAAGCGCAACGAAGTCAGCTTCGCCAACGTGGTGACCTCGCAGGCGGTGGCCGGCCGGTATTCCGCCGGCGGCGTCCAGGGCATCAACAAGCAGTACGTCAGCCAGCAGGGCCTGGTGCAAGCCTCGGGCTCTTCCACCGACCTCGCCATCTCCGGCGACGGCTTCTTCGTGGTGTCGAGCAAAGGCGCAGGCCTGACGGCGGCGGATCCTCGCAGCTTCACCCGCGCCGGATCGTTCTCGGTCGATTCCGACGGCTTCCTTGTCAACAAGTCGAACTTCTACCTCCAGGGCTGGCCCGCGCTTCCGACCGGCGGTTTCGACGTCAACCCGTCGGACCTGTCGAAGATGGGGGCTATCAACGTCAAGAACCTGGGCGCAGCGGTCACGGCCACCACTGAGACCGCGATCAGCGCCAACCTCGACAAGAGCGGCGTCGTTTCCGCCGGCGAGGCGGCCTATGTCGCCACCACCGCGGCCTCGATGGCCGACTACGCCGCCAACCCGGCGACCGGCACCCGTCCCGACTTCGTGGTCGAGATGAACGTGGTCGACTCCACCGGCGGCTCCCGCAAGCTGGCGATGGCCTTCCTGAAGGACGACGCGGCCAACCCGAACCAATGGCATGCCGAAATCTATTCCATCCCGGTGACAGACGTGACCTCGGGCGGCGCCTTCCGGCCCGGCCAGTTGGCCCAGGGCAACGTGACGTTCAACCAGGACGGAACGATCGACCTGGCCAACACCACCCTGTTCGGCGTGGCTGGCACGGCGCCGACCTTGACGCTCGACGCCTCGAGCGGCGCTGCGCCGAAG
>NZ_CADEGK010000218.1:1427-7004 GCF_902826855.1 uncultured Phenylobacterium sp.
TATCGCCGCGCAGACGATCGACATCGATATGACCAAGATTTCGCAGTACTCCGCGGCCTCGACGGTCAACTCGATCAGCGCGAACGCGGCCGGTGTCGGCAACAGCGTCGCCATCGAGGTCGACGATGACTGCGTGGTCTCGGCGATCTACGACAACAGCCAGATCCGCACGGTGGCCAAGGTCGGCATCGCCACCTTCCCGAACGCCGATGGCCTGAAGGCGATCAGCGGCAACGCCTATCGCACCTCGCTCGACGCCGGACAGATGGTGATCAAGGAAGCCGGCGAAGGTGGCGCCGGCCGTATCTCGCCCTCCAGCCTCGAAGCCTCGACCGTGGACCTCTCCGCCGAGTTCACGGGCCTGATCCAGACGCAGAAAGCTTACTCCGCGTCGTCGAAGATTATTACGACAGCAGATCAGATGCTCGAAGAACTCATCAACATCAAGCGATGATACTTGGCGTTAATTGACGTTGAATTCTGTTAATAAACTCAATTGTACTAATTTGGGACACGGAGGATCGCATGAGTAGGTGCTCGTTTACTAAAGCGATTCAGCCGGTGTTAGGGCCCGACCCGTATGCTGCACGTCAATCAGTGATGGTGAGGCGCTAGAAAAGCCCATGTTGCAGCAACAGCAGACGCGCACGAACAGCCGCGGCGAATCCTACGTGATCGGACCGACGGGCGCGCCCCTCACCCGCAACGACCTGCCTCCGCCCAACACCGGGCGCTGGGTCATCCGCCGCAAGGCGGAGGTCGTGGCGGCAGTGCGCGGCGGGCTGATATCGCTTGAGGAGGCGCTGGAGCGCTATTCGCTCACCAACGACGAGTTCCTGTCCTGGCAGCGCTCCATCGAGCGCCACGGGATGGCGGGCCTTCGCACCACGCGTCTCCAGCAGTATCGCTGAGCCGTCCACCACCCCTTTGGACGGTTCGTACAACGCCGGCCGCGCCCCACCCAGGGCGCGGCCGGTTTCGTTGCGCGCCAGATCCTACGGCGTCGCCCGGGCCCTTTGTCTGGCTGACAGGGCCGCCGCAAGGATCGCCCGGTGACGATCGGTTACGGCGCCAAACGCCGCCTTCGTCGACATCAGCCGGGAGCGTACTTTGCCCTGCGTAGGGTCAAGGGCCCGCCGGTCGTAGCGGGTGGCCTCAGCGAGATAGATGACGTTCGCAAAATCGCACCAGGCGGGTGGGGCCGTCGGGCCTGGATGTTGAAAATGCAGGAACGCGAACGGTCGAAGCTCTCCCACGTGCCACCCGCACTCCTCCAGGAGTTCGCGCCGCACAGTCGTTTCCTGAGCTTCACCCGACTTGCGGCGACCACCGGGCATGACGTGGTGCGTGCCGTCGGATTCGCTCACCACAACAACCCGCGAGCCTCTAAACACCACGGCTCGGACCGCGGACACCAGGACGTCCGGTACATGGATGGAGGCGGCGTAACACCGCGATCGCAGCCGTCCCTGCGGGCGCTCGACCTCATGATCGAAGAATGGCTCGTGAACGGAGAGCACCGAAGCGAACGCCACCGCGGCCTCGGCCTGGCTCACGGGAGCAGCTGCTGAGCGGGCATCGCTAGGGCGAGGCGGGATCGGCCAGTCATTCGTGTTGCATCCTAGTCTAGGGCAAGCTCCTGGCGCATCAACGAATGTCCCCCCCACTACCCCTAGCTTGCGTCCCGAACGTCCACTTTGGGGTCGCGTGTGACGCCTCGCGCCACGCGTGCGCTGCAATGGTGACGGTCGCCCCGTAGGTTCACGACCTAACCCAGCCTCGCCACCCGCACGGTGATCCGTTCCCGATCGCCGGGCTTGCGCTCCACCAGCAGCCGTGCCACCTGCGCGTCGTCGTGGAAGGCGTAACCCTTCAAGGCGTCGAGGATGGCCTTTGCCAGGTTGTCGAGGTCGAGCCAGGGCGGGTCGCCGACGTACTCCATGGCGATCTCCACGGCGAACTCTCCCCAAGCCGGGCGCGAACCCCGCCAGGCCTTGCGGAAGAACTCGTAGATTAGCGGTTTGTAGTACTTGGCCTGGGTCGTCAGGCCGTCGACCACGACCTCCATGACCCCGTCCGCCTCGCGCACGCGCACCTTGCCGTGTTGGGTCCAGGCTTCGCTCATCGGGCGCTCTCATAGCGGTCCGGCGCCTTGCAGTCTCCCACCCACGGGGTAAACCGTTGGGCGAACGATGGGGGACTTCCGATGGCTGGCACGCGCACCGAGACCGACACCTTCGGCCCGATCGAGGTCGCCAACGACGTCTATTGGGGCGCCCAGTCCCAGCGCTCCATCGGCAACTTCAAGATCGGCTGGGAGAAGCAGCCCAAGTCGGTGATCCGCGCCCTGGGCATCGTCAAGCGCGCCGCCGCCGAGGCCAATATGGAGCTTGGCCGCCTGGACCCCGAGATCTGCAAGGTCATCGTGGCGGCCGCCCAGGAGGTGATCGACGGCAAGCTGGACGACCACTTCCCGCTGGTGGTCTGGCAGACCGGCTCGGGCACCCAATCGAACATGAACGCCAACGAGGTCATCTCGAACCGCGCCATCGAGATGATGGGCGGGGTGATGGGCTCCAAGAAGCCGGTCCACCCCAACGACCACGTCAACATGAGCCAGTCGTCGAACGACACCTATCCGACGGCCATGCACATCGCCTGCGCCGAACAGGTCGCCAAGGAGCTGATGCCGGCGCTGGAACACCTGCACGCCGCGCTGAAGGTCAAGGAGGCGGCGTTCGCCAACATCATCAAGATCGGCCGCACCCACACCCAGGACGCCACGCCGCTGACGTTGGGCCAGGAATTCGGCGGCTATCGCCAGCAGATCGCCAACGGCGTGCGGCGGATCAAGGACAGTCTGGCCGGCCTCTACGAACTGGCGCAGGGCGGCACGGCGGTCGGCACCGGACTGAACGCACCGGTGGGGTTCGCCGAACTGGTGGCCGAGAAGATCGCCGCCATCACCCGCCTGCCCTTCATCACCGCGCCCAACAAGTTCGAGGCGCTGGCCGCCCACGACGCCATGGTGTTCAGCCACGGAGCGATCAACACGGTGGCCGCCTCGGTCTTCAAGATCGCCAACGACATCCGCTTCCTGGGAAGCGGCCCACGCTCGGGCCTGGGCGAACTGGCCCTGCCGGAGAACGAGCCGGGCTCGTCGATCATGCCGGGCAAGGTGAACCCGACGCAGTGCGAAGCGCTGACCATGGTGTGCACGCAGATCATGGGGAACAATGCCGCCATGACCTTCGCCGGCAGCCAGGGCCACTTCGAACTGAACGTGTTCAACCCGGTGATGGCCTACAATTTCCTGCAGTCGGTGCAGCTGATGTCCGATAGCGCCGTCAGCTTCACGGATCACTGCGTGGCCGGCATCGAGGCGCGTGAAGACAACATCAAGGCGGCGCTGGACCGCTCGCTGATGCTGGTCACGGCGCTGGCGCCGAAGATCGGCTACGACAACGCGGCCAAGATCGCCAAGACCGCGCACAAGAACGGCACGACGTTGAAAGAGGAGGCCGTCGGTGGCGGTTACGTCACCGCGGAGGAATTCGAGCGCGTGGTCGATCCACGGAAGATGATTGGACCGGAGGCGTGATGGGCACCATCGTCAATCTCAACCGCTACCGCAAGGCCAAACAGGCCTCCGAACGCGAGCGCCGGGCAAACGAGCGCCGGCTTCGCTTCGGCATGCCGAAAGCCGAGCGGATGCAGCACACCGCCGAGCAATCGCTCGACAAGCGGCGCCATGACGGCCACCGCTTCGAGGGCGAGGCGAGCAACGACTGACGGGCCGCGTGACGGCCGGGACGCAACATCGTCCCCCGCACGCAGCGGCATGGGCTACCCATTCGGGCGGCCGCATAGAGGGCGGGCCAATGATGCGCTACGGACATGAGTAGACCCGTCAAGCGTTCCTTTACGATCGCGGGGCACCGCACCTCGATCTCACTCGAGGCCTCGTTCTGGGAGGCGCTGAAGAACCTCGCCGCCGAAGAGCGCGTGCCGGTGGCGCAGCTCATCGCGCGCATCGATCAGGGCCGAGACGGCGGCGGCCTCTCCAGCGCCGTGCGCGTCTGGATCCTCAACCGATACCGCTACGGCACCGCGCAGAAGATCGAGCGCACGGCCTCCTGAGCCCGCGCTTTGGGGCGCTTGGCATCCCCGCTTGCGATTGATTGACCCGGTGCGCTTTGCGGGACCGTGTTCTCCCGCGGCTGACTTGCGGGGATCCCCGCCTTCGCCCGGATGACGTTGCAGGTGGAGCGGCCGCCTTCGCCATTCTCCACCGTCCATGGCATGCGCGCTCTGCCCGCTTCGCAGGCAATGTCTTGGCTCGCCTCGCACGCGGCGGCGCCGTAGCATGGCGGCACGCATCGAGGGAGCGCGCCATGACCGCAACAGCCACACTCATCACCGGTGCCCGCGTGCTGCGCGCTGATGGGAAGGCGACAGACGCCGCGGACGTGCTCATCGAAGGCGGCAGCATTCGCGCCATCGAGCCCGCAGGCCGCATCACGCGCGAGGACGTGACGCGCATCGACGGCGCCGACAAGCTGCTGGTGCCAGGGCTCATCAACGGGCACACGCATGGCCACGGCGGGCTTGGCAAGGGGCTGGTGGAAGACCGCGTGCCGCTCGAGGTGTTCCTCTCCGCCAGTGGCGCCATCAACGGCAGCCGCAGCATCGCGGACAAGTATCTCAGCACGCAGCTGACGGCGATCGAGCTGGTGCGCAAGGGCTGCACCGCCGCCTACGATCTCACCGTGGAGTATCCGCTCCCGAGCATCGAGGGCATCACCGCCATGGCGGACGCCTACGCCGATGTCGGCATGCGCGCGGTGCTGGCGCCGATGATGGCCGATCACGCGCTCTACGATGCCTTGCCTGGCCTGATGGACGCACTGCCGCCGGACTTGCGCACGCGCGCCGAGGCCATGCGGGCGAAACCGGCGCAGGCCATTCTCGATGCCGCGCGCGCGGTGCTGTCTGCCTGGCGGCATGATCGCGAGCTGGTGCGGCCGGCGTTGGGGCCCACCATTCCGCTGCATTGCTCGGCGGAGTTCATGGCCGGTTGCGGTCGTCTCGCCGAAGAGTTCGACGTGCGGCTGCAGACGCATCTGGCGGAGAGCAAGTCGCAGGCGGTGCTCGGTCACAAGAAGTTCGGCCGGAGCCTCGTCGCGCATCTCGACGATCTCGGCGTGCTGTCGCCGCGCTTCAGCGGCGCGCACGGCATCTGGCTCGACGAGGAAGAGATCAAGCGGCTGGCCGATCGTGGCGCCGGCATCGTGCACAATCCCATGAGCAACCTGCGGCTCGGGTCCGGCGTGGCGCCGGCGCGGCAGCTGCTGGCCGCCGGGGTGCGCCTGGGCATCGGCACGGACGCCACCAACACCTCGGACGGGCAGAACATGTTCGAGGCGCTGCGGCTTGCCGCGTTCCTGTCGCGCGTGAGCGATGCAGACAGCGCGCAATGGCTCAGCGCAGAGGAAGCCTTCACGGCGGCGACCGTCGGCAGCGCCGGCATCCTGGGTTTCGACAAGCTCGGCGTGCTGGAGCCCGGCTACAAGGCCG
>NZ_CADEGK010000219.1 GCF_902826855.1 uncultured Phenylobacterium sp.
GGCCGACACCAGTACCGTGTAGGTGCCGCTCAGCGGCGCCGTGGTGGCCATCTCGTGTGTCTTGGCGGGGATCTCCACCCAGAAGCAACTTCCCTCTCCAGCGAAGCTCAGGACGCCGATACGGCCGCCCATCGCCTCAGCTAAGCCCTTGCAGATCGCCAGGCCCAGGCCGGTCCCGCCAAAGGTCCGCGCGGTCGAGGCATCGACTTGAGAGAAGCGTTGGAACAGTCGGGATTGCTGCTCGGTCGGTATGCCCGGTCCCGTATCGATCACCTCGTACCGCAACATCTGGCCGGCGGGTTCGTAGATGCAGCGAACGGTCACGCTTCCCGTAGCGGTGAACTTCACGGCGTTGCCGATCAGGTTCAGCAGAATCTGGCGGATCCGCGTGTCGTCCGCGAGCACGTTGGCTGCGGCGTTGACCACCTCAAAACGCCGCACGAGACCCTTCTTCTCGATTTCCGGTTCGAACATTTCCAGCGCCCGCAAGCCGATCGCGACGGCGTCCACCGGCCGACGCTCGATCACGACTTGTCCGGCCTCCAGTTTCGAGAAATCGAGCAGGTCGTTGACCGTCGTCAGCAGGGCGTCGCTCGCCTGTTGGACACGGGTCAGATATTTGACCTGTGCTCGGCTCAGGTCGCCGCCGCGGGACAGCAGATCGACGTAACCAATGATGCTGGTCAGCGGATTCCTGAGCTCGTGACTCACGTTGGACAGGAACGAACTCTTGACGGTCGCCGCGGCCTCGGCCCTGTCGCGCGCCCCCTCGAGCTGGACATTCACCTCCTTGAGCCGCTCTTCGGCTTCCTTGAGCGGCGAGACATCCGTGACGAGCGCGTAGAATCCCACGACCTGGCCTTCGGAATCGATGTCGGGAATATACTGCGCCCAGGTGTGGCCGACCTCACCGGATGGCTTCGTCAGAGTCCTTTCGAACGACTGGCGATGTCCGGAAAGGGCGGCGCGGATGTAGGGCTCGTTCTTCGCGAACAGCTCTTCCCCCATGAGCTCTCGCATTGACGTGCCGAGCATTTGCTCGGGCGTGCGATCAAACCACTCCACATAACTCGCGTTGGCGAAACTGCACCTCAGATCACTGTCCCACTGGGCGATCATGGCTGGCACGTGATCGGTGAGCGCGCGCAGTCGCCGCAAGAGTAGATCCTGGGCCTGGAGGGCCCCGGCCAGGGCAGTCTGCTGGATCTTCTCTTCAGTGACGTCTCGCCAACTGACGGCAATGCCCCCGTCTTCCAGCGGAAAAATCCGGGTGTCGGCCCAGCGCCCGGTGCTGGGGCTCAGCGTGACCATTTCCAGGAGCTCGCGCGTCGCCATGACCCGCCGAAGTCCAGTTCCGAGTTCCGAAACCCGCGCCGCGGGGAAGCAGGCCCAAAGGGAGGGCACGATCACCTCAGTCCGAGCGCGGCCGAAGAATTGCTCCGCCTGGCGGTTGAAGAACACGACGGACCAGTCGGGCGCCACGCTGTAGATAGCGTCGGCGATGCTTTCCAGAATGGTGTTCGCGACCACTGCGCTGTCCCTCGACGGCGCAATTGCAGAGCGATTCGGTAGCTCTGCCTTGATCTGGAGCAACAACGGGATCTGGACTGCGCGAGGATCAGCGACCAGTGCACCGGGAACGCCGCCTTCCGTTTGGCGGCTGGTGGCGCACAATCAGTCAGCTGGCCCGCCGCGGACGACTTGCTCGAGGTCAGCCACGCGCCAACAGCCGCCTCGTAGCCACCCCTTACTTCTGAACCGGCCTCACCAACGTCCCCATCGGCCCTGGGCCGCCAGGCGTCGGCTCACGCTCGTCATCCTCTGCCCGCAGCCCGTCCACAAACTCCGGGATCCAGGCGTTCCGGCCCGGCTTCATCCGTTCCGCCCGGTAGATGTGCACCAGGTCCGCATAGGCCCGGTCGAAGTCCTTGTTGACGATGACGTAGTCGTACTCGGTCCAGTGGGTGATCTCGTCGCGCCCGCGGGCCAGGCGCAGCTCGATCACCTCCTTGCCGTCCTGGGCCCGCGCATGCAGCCGGCGCGACAGGTCCGACCAGGACGGCGGCAAGATGAAGACGCGGACGCTGTCCTGCGGCATCCCCGCCGCCACCTGCGCCGCGCCCTGCCAGTCGATGTCGAACAGCACGTCCTTGCCGGCCGCCAGCGCTTCCTCGACCGGGGCCCGCGGCGTGCCATAGCGGCGGTCATGCACCTGGGCCCATTCCAAAAGCTCGCCGCCCGCGACCATGGCGTCGAACTCGGCGTCGGTCTTGAAGAAGTACTCGCGCCCCTCCTCCTCGCCGGGCCGGGGCGCCCGCGTGGTGGCCGAGATCGACAGCACCAGGTCGCCATAGTCCGCCACCAGCCGGCGCGACAGGGAGGTCTTCCCCGCACCTGACGGGCTCGACACCAAGAGCAGCAGTCCGCGGCGCGTGGTCTCCCACGGCTTGGCGTGCGGCTCATCGGCGTGGAACAGACTCATCCCCGGCCCTTTGCCGCGCAGCGGCCGTCAAGTGAACCACGGAAAATACGGAAATCACGGAAGCCTCGGACCGTGCGCCAAGTTCCTTCCGTGTTTTCCGTGCTTTCCGTGGCCAACTTCTTCTTCGCTTGCGGCGCGTTATTCCACATTCTGAACCTGCTCGCGGAACTGCTCGATGGTGGCTTTGAGGTCCAGGCCGAGGGCGGTCAAGGAGCCGGTCTGCGACTTGGAGCACAAGGTGTTGGCCTCGCGCATGAACTCCTGGGTCAGGAAGTCCAGCCTGCGCCCCACGCCGCCATCGCTGGCCAGCAGCCCGCGCGCGGCGTCCACATGGCCCGAAAGCCGGTCGAGCTCCTCGGCCACGTCGGCCTTCACCGCCATGGCCGCGGCCTCCTGGACGATGCGGTCCTCGCTGGCCGCCTCGCCGGCGAGCTCCTTCAGCCGCGCCTCGAAGCGGGCCTTGATCACGGCCGGCTGGCCGGCGGCGACGTCGCGCGCCTCCCCCGCCAGCGTCCCGATGCGCGACACCTGGGCCGAGAGCACGCCCAGCAGCGTCGCACCCTCCTCCGCTCGTCCGCGGGCCATCTCGTCCAGCGCTGTCCCGATCGAGGCCGCCATCGCCGCCTCCAGCGCGGCCTGCGCCACCGGGTCGATCCCGGCCTCCTCCACCTCGACGACCCCCTTGAGCGCCAGCAGGCCGTCCAGCTGCGGCGGCGTCACGGCGCCGGTCGCCACATAGGCCGCGCCCGCCTCCAGGTAGCGCTCGAGCTGGGCCAGGTTGATCCGCACCGAGCCCGCGCCCTCGCTGCGCTTTGCCTGGACCCCCACGGTAAGCTGCCCGCGCTGGAACCGGCTCTGCGCCCCCTCGCGCGCCACCCGCTCCAGGCTCTCGAACCCCGGCGGGCCCCGGAACCGCACCTCCAGGTTCCGCCCGTTGACGCTGCGTGCCTCCACAGCCCAGGACCACGCCCCCAGCGCCCCCTCGGCTCGCCCGAACCCCGTCATCCCGCTGATCGGCATCAGTGCGCCTCCGGCCAGGCCATGCGCGCCGCAGGCGCAGCCATCTTCAACCGCGAACGAACGCAAACGCACGCGAACGCGCTCTGCTCGCGGCCAAGCCGCAGTCCAGCTCCTGAGCCGCCGAGCAAGGAAGACGTCGCCTTCGGCCGTGAAATCGGCACGGCCTGTTCGCGTCCGTTTGCGTTCGTTAGCGGTTGAATCAAGCGGCGCTGAAGCGTCTCCCAGGTCGCCCTCACCTGCTCGCTCCCGCCGCTCGCTCCCGCTCGATCGCCCGCCATCGCGCGACATTGCTCTCATGCTCCGCCAAGGTCTCGGCGAAGGCATGCCCGCCGGTCCCGTCGGCCACGAAATAGAGGTCGTCGGTCTTCAGCGGATGCAGCACCGCCATCAGCGAGGCGCGTCCCGGATTGGCGATCGGCGTTGGCGGAAGGCCTGCAACTTTGTAGGAATTATAAGGCGTTAAAGCATCAAGCTCAGATTGCCGGATGCCCCGCCCTAGGGGCCGTCCGCGGGTGAGGCCATAGATGATCGTCGGATCGCTGCCCAGCGTCATGCCCGCCCGCAGCCGGTTGATGAACACGCCGGCCACCCGCGACCGTTCGGCCGCGACGGAGGTCTCCTTCTCGACGATGGAGGCCAGGATCACCGCCTCCTCGGCGCTGGCCAGCGGCAGGCCGGGTTCGCGCCCGGCCCACAGCTCGGCCACCAGGGCGTCGCGCGCCGCGCGCATGCGGGCGATCACCGCCTCGCGCGGCTCGCCGCGCTGCACGTCGTAGGTGTCGGGCAGGATCGACCCCTCCGGCGGCTCGGCGGCGGCGCCGGTCAGCACCGCCTCGGCGTTGACGGCGTCCAGGGCCATGCCGCTGGTCCAGCCCTCGGGGATGGTAATCTGGTGGCGGACCACCTTGCCGGCCCGAATGTCGGCCAGCACCCGGGCCATCGAGGCGCCGGAAGCCACTTGGTACTCGCCCGCCTTCAGGTCCGCCGCGGCCCCGCTCACCCGCGCCGCGATCTCGAACAGTCCCGACGATGAGATCACGCCCGCGGACTTCAGCGCGCCGGCGATCTGGCGCACCCCGGACCCCTTCTCCAGCAGGACGATGGTCGTCGACCCGGCCTGCGCCTTCGGGCCCGGCCCGGCATAGCTCCACACCCCCGCCAGCCCGACCAGCAGCGCCAGCCCCAGCGCGATGAGGGCGCCCCCGCCCGCGGCCTTGCGGCTCAGGCGAAAGCGTCGCGTCACGCGTATTTCTTGAAGATCACCGAGGCGTTGGTGCCGCCGAAGCCGAAGCTGTTCGACAGCGCCACGTTGATCTCCATCGGCTTGGCCTTGTGGGGGATCAGGTCGATGGGAGTCTCGACGGAGGGGTTGTCCAGGTTGATCGTCGGCGGCGCGATCTGGTCGCGGATGGCCAGGCAGCAGAACGCCGCCTCGATGGCGCCGGCCGCGCCCAGGAGGTGTCCGGTGGCCGATTTGGTCGAGCTCATCGAGACCTTGGAGGCGGCATTGCCCAGCATCCGCTCCACGGCGCCCAGCTCAATCTCGTCGCCCAGCGGCGTCGAGGTGCCGTGAGCGTTGATGTAGTCGATCTCGGACGGGTCGATCCCGGCGTCCTTGATGGCCGCCTTCATCGCCCGGAAGCCGCCGTCGCCATCCTCGGCCGGGGCGGTGATGTGGTAGGCGTCGCCGGCCAGGCCGTAGCCGATCACCTCGGCGTAGATCTTGGCCCCGCGCGCCAGGGCGTGCTCGAGCTCCTCCAGCACGACCATGCCGGCGCCCTCGCCCATGACGAAGCCGTCGCGGTCCTTGTCATAGGGCCGGCTCGCCTTCTCCGGCGTCTCGTTGAAGTCGGTGGACATGGCGCGGCAGGCAATGAAGCCGGCGATGCCCACCGGCACGACGCTCGCCTCCGCGCCCCCCGCCACCATCACGTCGGCGTCGCCGTACTTGATCAGCCGGCAGGCGTCACCGATGGCGTGCGCGCCCGTGGCGCAGGCCGTGACCACGGCGTGGTTCGGGCCCTTGAAGCCGTGGCGGATCGAGACCTGGCCGGAGACCAGGTTGATCAGCGCCGAGGGGATGAAGAACGGGCTGACGCGCCGCGGCCCCTTCTCGTGCAGCTCGATGGCCGTCTCGGCGATGGTGCCCAGGCCGCCGATACCGGAGCCGATCATCACGCCAGTGCGTTCGCGATCTTCGTCGCAGAGCGGGACCCAGCCCGAATCCTTCACCGCCTCGTCGGCGGCGGCGATCCCATAGAGGATGAAATCATCGACCCGGCGGCGGTCCTTGGCCGACATGGTCAGCTCGGGGTCGAACGAGCCCTCCACGTCCGGCCCGCCCCCGCCCCGCCCGTCGACCCTGGGCACCTCGCAGGCGATCTGGCAGGCCCAGCCGGCGACATCGAAGGCGCTGATGCGCCCCGCCCCCGACTGCCCCGCCAGGATCCGCTTCCAGGTGATCTCTGTCCCCTGCCCCAGCGGGGTCAGGAGCCCGATGCCGGTGACGACGACTCGACGCATGTGCAGGCCTCAAAAACGAAACCGCCGCGCCTTCGGGGCGGACCCCACCGACGCGGCGGCTTTGATTCCGAAAAGAAGGGGAAGGCTCAGCCGCCCAGCCGCTCGGCGATGAATTTCACGGCGTCGCCGACCGTCTGGATATGCTCGGCGGCGTCGTCGGGGATCTCGATGTCGAACTCCTCCTCGAACGCCATCACCAGCTCGACGTTGTCGAGGCTGTCGGCGCCCAGGTCGTCGATGAAGCTGGCCTTCTCAGTCACCTTCTCCGGGTCGGCGTCGAGGTGTTCGATAACGATCTTGCGGACGCGTTCTAGGACGTCGGACATTAGGTAGGTCCCTCAGGCTCAGTCAGTTGCTTGCATCGGCGACGGCGACGGTGAAGTCAACTGCCCGATACGTGTGGAAATCCGGCGGCGCGTAGCATGTTCCCCGCCTCGCGCGATAGTCAGATCATCGCCATCCCGCCGTTCACATGCAGCGTCTGGCCGGTGACGTAAGCCGCCTCGTTGCTAGCCAGATAGGCCACCGCGGCGGCAACGTCGGCGCCGGCGCCTAGCCGGCCGGCCGGGATGGTCGAGAGGATCTGCGTCTTCTGCGCTTCGTTCAGGGCCTGGGTCATCGGGCTCTCGATGAACCCTGGCGCGACGCAGTTCACGGTGATGCCGCGGGTCGCAACTTCCTGCGCCAGGGCCTTGGAAAATCCGATCATTCCGGCCTTCGAGGCTGCATAGTTGGCCTGCCCGGGATTGCCCATCACGCCCACCACGGAGGTGATGCCGATGATGCGGCCATGGCGGCGCTTCATCATGCCCCGCATCGCCCCGCGGCTGAGCCGGAAGTAGCTCTCCAGGTTGACCTTGATCACGGTCTCCCAGTCCTCGTCCTTCATGCGCATCAGAAGGCCGTCCCTGGTGATCCCGGCGTTGGCCACCAGGATGTCCAGGGGCGTCCCCGCCGCGGTCTCGGCCGCCT
>NZ_CADEGK010000220.1 GCF_902826855.1 uncultured Phenylobacterium sp.
CCCGGCCTCGATCTTCGACAGGTCGAGGAGGTCGTTGAGGATGCCCAGCAGCGACTCGCCGGACGAACGGATGACGTCCAGCTTTTCCTTGTCGCCAGGGGCAAGCCGGCTGCGCGCCAGCACCTGCGCCATGCCCAAGACGCCGTTCAGCGGCGTGCGGATCTCGTGGCTCATGTTGGCCAGGAATTGGCTCTTGGCGACGTTGGCCGCCTCGGCCCGGTCGCGCGCCTCCTCCAGCCGCCACTGGATCTCGTCGTGCGCACGCTCGTGTTCGTGCAGCCGACGCGCCACGCGCCAGATCTGCAGGCCCAGCGCACCGGCCAGCCCGGCGAACACCAGGAAGCCCAGCGCCAGCATCGGGGCGGCGTCATTCAGGACCCGCAGCCCGGTGTGTTCCGGCCGCCAAGCGAGCCGCCCGATGGGTCGACCGGCGGCGTCGATCAGCGGCAACGTCCCAGGCGACGAGCCGAGAATGGCCTCGAAGCGGGGGCCCTTCAGCTGCAACTGCCGCATTGTGACGACCATGCTTCGGTCCAACCGTTGCGCGGACAACAGCAGGACGGATGGGCCAGGCGCGCGCGCCGCCGCGGCGTTTTCCGGCCTCACGGTCGAGGCGGCCACCAGATAGGGCGCGCCGTTGAACATCACGATCCCCGAGCCCGTCTCCGCCAGCAGCGGGTCGGTCGGCCCGACCTTCAGGGGCGGCAAGGCGCGCCGCCGGAGCTCAAGGGCGCGCGCCTGCCGGATTACGGGCGCCGCCGCCGCCAGGAACGGACCTTGCTTGCGTGGGTCGGCGCGCGCCGGACCCGCCCAGGCGTAGAAGGGTGTTCCGCCGCGATCGATCGCCACCGAGCGCTCATGGCCTCGATTGTTGGTCAAGTAGCTGCCGATCTCGGCGTCGGCCCACGCGATATCGCCGCCCGGCTTGAGTTCGCGATCTGCCTGGTCCCAGACCGTGACCGTGGTCATGTCGCTGACGATCCGCGACAGAGATCTCTGCAGAACGCTCTGGACCAGGGCCCGGTCCTCACGCGCCTGCAGGTCGTCCAACGCCTGCGAACCTGCCGCCAGCATGGCGGCGACGCCCATCAGCAGCAGAGCCACCAGGACGGCGCAGAGGGCGACGAGCCGCCGGACGGCCGCTTGGCCTCCCGCGATGCTCAGGGTCTTCCGTTCCGTCGTCCCGCCCTCGCGCGCCCGCATGAGCAAATGACCTGAGGGAGCGCGCGGAAGCCCGTCACTCCCGTCGATGGCAAAGACCTTCCTCGCCTGCATCGTCGAACCCTGCAAATGGCCCACCGATACGGATGCGGGCGCGACGGACGTCGCGCCGGCGAGCTTGCCGAAATCCTAAGGATTGGACGGGCCACGTAGAAGCACGGGGGCAGCCCCAGGGGTCGAAGCGGAAGTCAGGCCCGACGCGAAGGTCCGCTCGCGAGAGATGGCTGAGGGTCTGCTGTCGGCGCTCAGCCGCTAATCCGGGGTCGGCGGCAATTTGCGAAATCCACCCTTCGCGGACGTTCACGGCGTCCGCTCCTGGACGTGGGACCGAATGTCAGCTTGTCGATCTCGACCCGGCGTCCGCTTCCGACCCGTTGCGGACGTCCGCGGTCAACGACCGCTGGGGGTCGAACGCAGACGTTGAGGTCTGCCGGGTGCTTCTTGCATGCCTGCTCATGCTCCAGCACTGTCCGAAGCGGGTGTTTGGGGGTCTTCGATGGTGTTGCGTTGGATGTACGGTGCCGTGCTAGTGGCGCTGCTCGCTTCGGCGGCCTACGCCGAGACGCAGGCTTGGCCTCACTTGACTGACATTCCCAAGCCCGGCCCGGTCGAACTCGGACCCGCGGGCCAGGGCAATCCAGACATCACCCGCTTCCTGCTGGTCCGGGGCGCGGGCCAAGCCGAGATTTCGCCGGACGGCAAGTGGATCGCCTATAGCGCCACTGTCACCGGCGAGCCCCAGGTGTGGATTGTCTCCGCGTCGGGCGGTGCTCCGCGCCAGCTCACCTTCGGCGAGGGCATCGACGGCCTGACTTGGACGCCTGACGGTTCTGGCCTGGTCTATGTGGCCGACACCGGTGGCGATGAGAGGCCCGGCTTCACCCTTCTCTCCCCGGACGGTGCCCGCGAGACCGTGCTGGTCGGCAAGACCAACAGCTTCAAGGCTTACGGCGACATCTCAGCCAACGGCCAGCTCGCCTTCGCCAGCACCGAGCGCAACGGGAGTGACTTCGACATCTACGTCACCGACCTGAAGGGCGCCCTTCCGAAGTTGGTGCATCAGGGCAGCTTTGGGATGTATCCGCGGGCCTGGCGGCCGGGCGCTCCAGAGGTGCTGGTCAGCGAAACCCGTGGGCCCGGCGCTGACATTCATTTGCTGAACGTGGAAAGCGGCGCCTTCCGGACGCTGCTAAAACCGAAAGACGGCGCCCAGCACAAGGACCTCCGCTGGCTGCCCGATGGTTCAGGCTTTTACCTGCGAACGGACAATGGTCACGACTTCACGGGCGTTGCCGTCTACGACGTGGCGAGCGGCAAGCTGAGATATGTCGAGACGCCAGACGCCGATATCACTCAGATGGAGTTCAGCCGAGACGGGCGCTGGCTTGCCTGGACCGAGGACCGCGGCGGAGTGACCGATATCCGGCTCCGGGACCTCTCAACAGGCAAGCTCGTGCCTTTGCCTGCCTTTCCTAAGGGGTCGCACGACATCGCTTTGGCTGCCGCTGCGCCAGTGCTGGGCGTGCGCACCAATAGCCCGGCCTCGGTCGGCGAGCTGTTTTCAGTCAACCTGACAACCGGCTTGGCCACCAAGGTGCTGGAGACCACCTGGGCCGGCCTCGATCCGAGCATCATGGCTGAGCCCGAGCGCTTGACCTTCAATGCGCGTGACGGCGTCCTACTGTCTGGCCTCCACTACCGACCGAAGGGTGTCGCCGGCGCGCCCCCGCTCCTCCTCAAGCTGCATGGAGGACCCAGCTCTCATGCGGCCGGAGGCTATGCGGCCGACGTGCAGTATTACGTGTCGCGGGGCATTGCGGTCTTTGACCTCAACTATCGGGGCTCCACCGGGTCCGGAAAGGCCTTCGAGCGGCTGAACGACAAACGGCTGCGTACCAAAGAGATCGACGATCTTGTCGACGCTGTTGAATGGCTTGCTGCGAGTGGCCGCGCTGACAAGTCCCGCCTGGCGGTCGGCGGTGGCTCGTACGGCGGTTATCTCACCAACGCGGTGCTGGGCGCCCATCCGGGCTTGTTCAAGGCCGCCTTCTCGCTGGTGGGCGTCTCGGACTGGGTGAAGGCGCTGGAAGAGGCCTCACCCTCTCTGAAGTCAGGCGACCGAGTTGAATACGGGGACATCACCGATCCGAAGGACCGAGCGTTCTTCGCTAGTATCTCGCCGATCAGCAATGCCGCGAAGATCAAGACACCTGTGTTGGTCGAGCACGGCGCCAACGACCCGCGCGACCCGGTGACTGAGAGTGACCGGTTGGTCACCGCCATCCGGGCCGCCGGCGGGGAAGTGGTCTACCTTCGCTTCCCGGACGAGGGCCACAGCGTCGTCAAGCGCGCCAACCGGGTGCACATGTACCGCGCCATCGCGACCTTCCTCCAAGCCAAGCTGGGCCTCCCATCGACGCCTCGGGCTCCGTAGGCGCCTACGTCCACTTCCAACCCCAAATGGTCGCTGTCGCGCACGGGTCGCGCAAAGCCGGGCGTCCGTTTTCCACCCTTCTAGG
The DNA here is from genome assembly GCF_902826855.1 of uncultured Phenylobacterium sp. Lineage (GTDB taxonomy): Bacteria > Pseudomonadota > Alphaproteobacteria > Caulobacterales > Caulobacteraceae > Phenylobacterium. The sequence continues at coordinate 3,741 of NZ_CADEGK010000220.1, forward strand.
ACATTCTGAGCGTCTGCTTGTGGGTACGTAGCCTGAGCGCCTCGCCTGTCGGCGCACAAATGGCTGTCGGGTCTCTGGCGTTTGGGCCGCTAGGCCTTCCCTCCTGTGGCATCAGGTCTCGCGGGCCGCTCAAAGAGCACCCCGTTTGGGTGACGACGCCTTCGCAGAGAGACGATAATCAGAGCTCAGCAGTGGGGAATCAAATGCTTAAGCTTGTTCGGGCGGTGTCGTTCGCCATCGTTCTCGCCGTCGCGGCGCCGGCCGCCCAGGCCCAGACCTTCCCGATCAAGATGGCCAATCATAACAAGGGCTACTTCAAGGGGTTCACCTCGGTTGTGCTGCCCAGCTACAACTTCACCGTCATCACCGCCAACCAGGCGACCGCGGTCGGCGGCGGCGCCGCGTCGCGCCTGAACAAGGTGCTGTTCGGCGTCGACGAGGCCGCCATGCGCAAGATGGCCGACGAGGCCCATGCCGACCTTCGCGCCCAGTTCACCGCCGCCGGGATCCCCGTCGCCGGCGACGAGGCTAGCCAGGACGCGCTCAAGGCCAGCGGCGTTGCGCTGCAGCCCGGCAATCTCGACCTCGTCAAGGCGACCGGCGGCATCACCGTCAACCAGAGCCTACGCCAGAGCTACGCCACGGTCGGCGCCACCGCCGCACCCATGCTGGGCGCATTCAAGTCGGTGCTTGGCGGCGGCCCCGGCGCGGCAGCCGCGGCCAAGGCGGCTGAAACGGTGGCCAAGGGACAGCCGGACGGCGCCATGGTGGTCATCCCCACCCTGGTGGTCGACTTCGCCGCCATGCAGGCCGGGGTCCAGTCCAACAGCCGCCGCACCAGCGCGACCACCAGCGGCGGCGCGGCCTTCACCATCCGCGGCGTGGCGTCGGGTATGTTTTTCGCCAAGGTCTACAACCGCGGGAAAAGCGTCTTCCCCTTCTACGCCCGCCCGGAAGGCGACTATGGATCTGCCGCCCCCTTCGCCGACGACGTGGCCGGCGGCGCGACGGTGGCGCCCACATCCGCCTTCGGCGACAACGCCGCCCGGGGCGATGCGGTGGTGGTCAACCTCGCCGCCTGGGAAGGCCTCGTTCGCGACGCTTACAAGTCCTACAACGCCACCCTGGTGAAGGCGGCGCTGGCGGGGAAATAGGATTTCGCGTCGTCCGTGGGCCGACCGATCACGCAAACGCCAAAGCCAAAGTCCGCCAACAGAGACGCTCCATCGGTTGCGCCGGCGCGGCCGAAATCGGCGCGATCCAGGTTTGACAGTGTCGCTTCAATGTTCTATCTTTGTTCCGATGAACCTGGACGCTGACATCGCCGCCGACCAGATGCTGGGCGAACTCGCCCAGCTCAGCCTCGCCGTCGCCCGTGACCTCCAGGCCAAGGTCGCGGCGACCGAGGACACCGACGCCCTGATCCGCCTCGCCGAAGCCTTCACCAAGGTCGGCCGCTGTGTGCGCATGTCCGTTGCGCTGGGCATGCGCCTGCGTCGCGGCGAGCCGCTGGTTCCTGCCGCGCTTGACGTCGCCGCCACGGCGCCCGACGTCGAACGCGAGGAGACCTTTGTCGAGGAGCGCCCCGAGCGGGCTGAGCGCCTCGACATCTACGAACCGCTCTTCGACCGGCTGCCGTCGGGCGACCTGCCGAGCCAGATCGCCGTTATCGCCCGCGGCCTGGACCGCGCCGCCGCCTCGCTCCCCGAACCGCAGGCCAGCGCCTACCGCGCCCGCTGCGCAGCGATCGCCGGTGGCCGCCGACCCTTTCCCCTGCGCCCCGCTCAGGACCGCCCGCCGCCTGACCCGAGACGCAGCCTCCTGGCCGGCGCGGCCGTCATCGACCTGGCCCGCCGCCCGCCCCTCCGGTCCGGCTGAGGTTGCGGAACGCCCACGGCGCCCGCCCACCCGGAGATGACACGTGCGGGTTATGCGCGTACTATATGCGCATGCCTGATACGCATGTGACCCATCGCCAGCGTTTGAATCTGACACTTCCGGGGGCGCTGGTGGAAGAAGCCAAGGCTCTCGGCCTGAACTTGTCACGCGCCTGCGAGAGCGGGCTGGAAGCGGCCGTCGCGGCCGAACGATCGCGTCGCTGGCAGGCGGAAAACCGCGCCTTCCTCGATTGGTACAATGCGAAGGTGGAGCAGGATGGCCTGCTCCTGGGCCAGTACCGACAGTTCTGATGAAAAACGGCGTCTACAGGTTGCCGAGTGGGACCCTCGTCGTCGATGTTCAGTCCGATCTGCTCAATCCGACGACCACGCGCGTGGTCGTGCCGCTCCTTGCGGCGCAGGACGTGACGGGCGCACAGCCTGGACGGCTGACGCCCAACTTCGAGATCGAGGGACGGTCGTTCATGCTGCTGCCCCTGCAGATGGCAGCGGTTCCGCTTCGCGAACTCGGCCACCAGCCACTCAGGATGCTGACCGAGCTCGAGGCCTACGCAGTAAGCAGCGCGCTGGGCGTGTTATTCGAGGGCGTCTGACGCGCCGAGCGTGCACGCCGCGTGCGCCGCCACGAGGGGCGGCCCTCATACGGGCGCAGCGCACGAATTGCGCGACTGCGAGGCGCTCGCAAAAGCCGCGAGTCATCAAAGGTTTAAGCTCGCGCTTGTTGGTTGACCCACTCGCCTCTCAGGCGCAAAATCCACAAATCGCCTGACTGAGACAGGCGGCAAGGGCGCCCCCGGCGGCCTAAGACATACGCTCCTTGGAGCGACTTCCGGGGACGCCCCTGGCGTCTGCCGCAGCCTGGCGGGAGGCCTTCAGCCTCTGCAACAGAACTGCGAGGAAGTGTCATGCATACCGATCCGCAAACGGAAGTTCGTCACCACAAGCCGAAACATCTGGCCGAGCGCTTCGAGGGTATAGTCGGCGTCATCATGGTCGCGGCGATCGTGCTGCTGGCGATCGGACTTATCTACGGGATCCTCACCACCGGCTCGACCGACCCGAAGTGGATGCAGTAGCGCCTGACCAGGGTCCGTCAGGGACTAGGCAGGTCTGACGTCCCCCTCGGGGGACCCGACATCGCGCGCGCGCCGACGCTGAGCCCTGCATGACGCGGAGTGAAGGTGGCGAGCGTCGAACCACTGCGCTACGCCTGACCGCAACCAATGAACCCACATTTCCCAAGTAAGGCGCTGATTTCGCTGTCCTGACCATTATATTT
>NZ_CADEGK010000221.1 GCF_902826855.1 uncultured Phenylobacterium sp.
GGGTGTGGATCGCCCACTGATAGGCGTGCCGCTCGCCGAGCTCCTCCGCGACGAGCGCATCGATCACCGCGCGCGGATCGGGAACGTTGGGCTTTCGAGTGAGGCTGTTCTGGCTTGGGCTGTCGTAGAGACCGCGGGCAATCCGTCGGACCTGACCCGTCCGCACCAGCCGATGCAGGGCCTGATCGACCGCGTCGCGGGGGCCGGCGTCGGCGAAGTCGGCAGGCGTCCACACGCCAAAGGGCGCGTGGGCGGCCATGCGGTCGAGGATTGTCGTCTTCAGGTCGAGTGCCGGCCCGCGCATGATCGCCTCCGTCTGTCAGGATTATGTACGCAAGTTCCTGACAAATCTCGGTCTGTCAGAAATATGTATACAAAAACCTGACAAATGCGGGGTGGGTAGGCTTACGCCTTTCACGCCGAACACCCGCCTGCCTACGCTGAGTCGAAGGTGGCTCGCGCCGTCCCTGCGGCGAGGTCCCGACGCGGAGGTATCGCTATGTTGGAAGCGTCTCGAATTCCCAATCGCTATCTGCGGACAGCTGAAGCTGGCCGCTACCTCGGGCTTTCTGGGCGAACGCTCGAGAAGCACCGCACCTACGGAACCGGGCCGCGGTATCGCAAGATCGGTGGACGCGTCATCTACGCCTTGAACGACCTTGAGGCCTGGGCCGACCAAGGCGCCCAGACCTCCACGACCGACCCGGACGCGGGCCGGGTCCGCGCTGCACGCCGCTATGAGTCTGAACCCCACGCCCAGCTGGCCTGAAGACGTGTGCACGTGTTCGCACGCAGACAGGTCAACGCTCGCCGAACGGATGCTTGCCGTACTTGCGCATCAGGTCATCGATCGCTTCGCCCAAGAGCGCCTGGAGGCTGGTGTTCTGCTCCAGCGCCAACATGTTTAGGGCTTGGCTGAGTTGCGGGCTGTAATAGCCGCCCACCGCCTTCTTGCCGATCCGGGCCGGCGTCCGACCTGGCACGGCTGCGACGCCGGGGGGATTGGACGCCACCTCCGGCTTCACCCGTTCCGTTCTGATGGCGTCGAACCGGCTCACGCCATCACCGCCTGGGTGACTGTGGACACGCCAAGCTGTTCACGTGTCCATGCCCAAAGCGCCCGTATCTCATCCGCGGCCTTTCCTTGTGCGTCGTGCTCGGGGGCCGTTCGGCCGGCGGCGGCGCTGTGGTGGAAGGCGGCCCGCTCGGGCAAGACGACCGGTGCGATCTGAAGACCGAACTCGCCCCCGATCACGCTGGCGGCCTCCCGGTAGATGTGAGGCGCCCGCGGCGGCCCGGCGTTGAACACCACGAACGCGGGTTTCCGGCTGGATCGCACCAGCTCCGCCGTCGCCTCGATCGCGGCCAAATCAAAGGCTCTGGGGCGACAGGGGATGAGAAGCAGATCGGCGAGGCGCGCGGCCTGGCGCGCCATGGCGTCAGCATGCGGCGGCGTGTCGATCACCGCGAGGTCGGCGCCGAGCTCGGCCGCCTTGGCCAGCTTGCCCGCGAGCAGGCTCGGCGCCCCGCAATCGACGACTTCCGGGTCGCCGCCGCCGCGCCATTGGGCCCAGCGGCTGGCGGTCGCCTGCGGGTCGGTATCGATGATCAGCGAGACGCACGACCTCGCCGCTTCAGCGGCTAGATTGACCGCGAGGGTGGTCTTACCGGCGCCGCCCTTCTGGCTCACGATCGCTATCGTCTGCATGTTCACCTCCGCACACGCGGACATGTGAACAGGCCGCCGGCGAGACGCTAGCGGCCGCACCGGGTCGTCGTAGAAGATCGCAGTTCCGGATAGAAATCGGCGGGGTGTTCGCGTCCGCGTGTGGGCGCGCCGACATGCGCCCGTGTCTACGCGGCTTTCGCCTCCGATTCTTCCGCCTTCTTCCGGCGAGGACCAATAGGCACACCCAAGCGCGGATCGGGCGGCGTGGGATCTAGGATATCATCGCCAATGTAGCGGGACGGGAGCCGCGGCCAGGCGCGTTCGCGCTTGGCACCGCCTTTGGAGGGCGTCATGCCGGCGGTGACGATGTAGTCCGACAGCTTCTGCTGTGCCGCACGCAGGTGGTCGCTCATCAGCTTGTCGCGCGTGATGTAGCCGGCGTTCACGCCTGGCAGCCGGTGGTTCATCAGAAGGTGCATGTCGATATCGGAAAGGCCGGCGGCCTGACCGAGTGTCCGATAGGACTGACGAAGGTCGTTGCCCCACTTGGAGAGTCTCTCGCGGGGCTCCTTGTGTTCGACCAAGTGACCTTCGTCGCTGTCGGCGGCGAAGATCCAGCGTTCGGCATGCTCGGGGTGCAGCATCCGGCTGATCCGCATGGCGCGCCCCAGGCAACGGAGCATGTCCCGCGATAGCGGAATATCGAACGCCCGCTTCGCGCCGCCCTTCGGCCGCGGAACGTGAAGGACACGGCGGGCGAAATCGAAGTGCGTCACCTCCGCCCGTTGCAAGGCCCCCGGCCGGCTGCCGGAAAGCAGTGTGAAGAGGTGAAATTCCCTGCGAATGGCATGACGCAGCCGGCGCGCTTGGTTCATCCACTCCGGCAGGTCGAAGGTCCCCATCGCGGTGTCGCGACGCTTCTCGTCATTCCAATCGACCGCCGAGGTCGGATTGTCAGCGGGAAGCTCGCGGGCGCTGCGGCGGGCGTGGTTGTAGATCGCCCGCAGCGTCCGCATGCAGCCGTTCGCCCCGAACGGCCCGTTATCTCTGGTCAGCTGGTCGTGGCGGTCCGAAACCATCCGGGGATTTTCGCCCAGGGTCATCAGTGGCAGGTCGAGCCAGTCTTTCATCAGACGCTCAACGTGGTCGCCGTAGCCGGCGATCGTCGCCGCGCTGCGATCCTTGCGTTCTAGGTAGATTTTGTACCGCGCCCACGCCGACCGCAGTGTCACGTCGGCGGCCTTCTCGATCGCCAATCCTGCCTGCGCCTTGGCGACTGCGGCCGCCGCGGCCTCCGCCGCATACTCACCCCGCGCGATTTTCGCTAGCGCGTCCCTCGCCTTGACCCGCGCATCACGGGTCGACAGCTCCTCGACCGTTCCCAGCGCAACTTTCTTGGCGTGGCGCTTGCCGCCTTCCCAGAACTCGCCGAGCACCGTGAAGGTCTTCTTGCGCTTCCCAATTACCAGGAAGAAGCCCTTCAGGTCGGTGTCGCGTACGACGTACTGCCCCTCGTCAGCGAGTGCGAGTCGACCGATCATCTTGTCATTCAAAGAGGCCTTGAAGTCGCTCATCGGGGTCAGCTGTGTTTTTAGGTTGGGGTTTTAGGTTGGGTTTTAAGTTGGGGTTGGCGCCAAAACCCAACCTAAAAATCTGCGGCGTCGGGTCACGAGGGAACCCTATCACCCACGAAAAACACCAGCAAGAACAAAGGTGTTAGCGTAGAATTTCGTAGGTTCGGCGGGAGGCGTCGGAAGGGCTTGGCGCAACTACGAATCTGAGGGTCGGACGTTCGAATCGTTCCGGGCGCGCCATTTCTTGCTAGGAAATCAAGCTTCTATAGGCAGGCGGCTGCCGAACCCCGCCTAAGAGATGGCTGTTGGCCAGATGGGTCGTGCGCCCTTCGAGGGCGAGGCGCCGAGACGTTGGGGGTCCGCTTTGGGCGATGACCTCTTCCGCTGCCCCGCACGGTTCAAATGTTGGCGCGCCGCGTCCTATGAACCCTTGGTGTTCGCGCGAAGGTGACGCTGCGGACTGTCACCGGCCGTCCGCGCCCCTGTCCTGCAGAGCGCGGCCTCCGGACAGGAGCTTGCATGACGACCCGATCTTGCGCCGTCCTCAGCGCAGTCCTCGCCGCCGTCACGCCGAGATCGCCCGCGCTTACTGCACGGCGACGAATGAGCGGTCAGCGTTTGACGGAGAACCAGTACTCCGAGCTGCCGAGGCCGGTCTCGCCCGTATCAAGCGTGAAACGGGTCATCCCCGAATTCACCAGCGTAGCCCCGCCGGGCATCGGGATCTTGGATGGGCCGAGACTGAGAATCTCCCCGACGCCCTTGATCGAATGTCCATTCTCAAAGGTGGCCGAGATGCGATTGCGACGGTGGACCAGGGATCCCTCTTCGAAGTCGCTGTCCACGCTGCCGGACAGCATCTGGTGGTACGCGCCGTCCTTGTAGAGGAAACCTCCACCGGCGACGCCGCCATCGGGGGTCTTCGAAAAGGTGAGCGCGAAGGCGGTGTTCTCGTTGAGGACCGACGTGATCCACATGGTGAACAGGCCGCTGGCCGCGCCGCTCGCAAGCTCGACGGGCTTCCTGTCGCCGCCGCCCTTGCCAGGCGCGGTCCAAGGCCGCGGGCCCCACGACTTGTCGCGCAGGCCCAGGCCGGAGAACGTGCGCCGCTGGCCGTTCACGGTGATATGGCCGGTGCACCGGCCCGGCTGCTCGAAGTGGCCGTGCTGGCCCCCGGCCGAGAACATGTAGAGCGGATCGCAGAGCGCGGTGAAGTCGATCTCCATTGCAACGTCCGTCATCTGCAGCCAACCCTCGGGTCGGTCGCGCTTGGGGGTGATCAGGACGCGGCCGTCCGGCAGGTCCTGACCCTTGCCGTCGAACGCGATCTTCCACCGCTTGAACGGGTCTGTCCGTTCCAGCGACAGAGCCCCCACGCGCATGTCTTCATCGCCCGGCGGCATGTCCTTGCGGTCGTAGCAGAAGACGATGCGGCGGCCTTCCAGGAAGACGATGTGCATGTAGTCCTTCCACCCATCATGGGCGCGGAAGCCCACCCGGGTGATGCCGCCGATGTTTTGGGCGGCGTCGAAATAATAGAAATAGTAGCTCTCGCTCCAGGACGGATCGCTGCCGACCGCATGGAAGAAATCGTCCTGGGAGTTCGGCGTTTGGTTCGCCACCACCGCCGTGCGCGTCGTCTCGACCATCTGAGGTATCTCCGGGTGAGGTGGCATTGATGACGACAGGGATCCTGCGCCGGGTCGTTGTGTCTAGGTCGGGGCAGGCAGGGTGGCGGCGCGACCCGGCCTGGGCGCTACCGCTCGCGGGGCCAGCTTCCACATCGCGAGCAAGCCGGGCAGGAGTGCTGCAGCTATGACAACATAGAGGAGATCATAGTTGCCTGTTGTGTCGCGCACGACCCCGGCGAACACCGAGCCGAGGCTGGCCGGGATGAGAAACGGCGAAAGCAGACCCAGCACGCGCGGGAACGTCTCGATGCTGAAGTGACGGATCACCAGGACGCTGATCATCGGCCCTGCGCCGCCCGCCGCGAGGCCAAGGGCCGCCAGCGCGACGGCGTAGCGGCCAAAGGCGCCGGGCCCGACCATGATGAACAACGACTCGCAATGAGCGCTGCGGCGGCCGTGTAGATAATGCGCGCATCGATGCGGTCAGCCAGCCAGCCTACGACAACCGCGCCCAGCGCCGCGCCGCCTGCCACGATGGCCACCAGATAGCCGGCCACCTTTGGAGAGAGCTTGGCGTCGTCGGCGATGACGGCGAGGTTCGACTGAATGGCGATCAGCGCGAGCATGATCGGCAAGACTCCCGCGATGATCAGCCAGAATGCGGGACGGCGCAGCGTGTCGGCGGCGGTCCAGCCGCCCGCGGACTGTGACGCCTCGCCGACGTCACCGGTCGCCGGAACGACGCGCGCCACGAGCATGAACCAGGCGATCGGGAGAACGAGCACGAACACGGTCACCGCCGAAATCTGGAGCATCATACGCCAGCCGAACATGACCATGAGATTGGCCGCGAGGATGGGCGCAGCCGCTCCCAGAAGAGAGGTCCCGAGCCCGATCAGCCCGCTGAGGGAGCCGGCGCGCTCGGGGTAGTGGCCGATCGCGACGGTCATTGCAGGCAGCGCGCCTGCGAAGACGACGCCCAGCGCGATCGGGGCGATGTATGCAAGCGCAACCATCGGGAACGACGTCGCATTTGCGGCGAGCAAGAGCCCCGCGGTCAGTAACGCCGCGCCAAGAACGACGACGACGCGGGGCGTGAGCTTCACGATCAGCCATCCGACAAGCGGAGATGCGAGCGTCATCCCGATGGTTGCGACCGCGAGCGCGCCCATGATGGTGGCGCGGCTTACGTCAAACGCTTCGGTCCAGGGCACAACTAGGAGAGAGAAGCTCGAGAGGGAAAGGCCCATCGTCAACGCCGGTGAGAGGACGGCGGCGGCGACGGCCAGCCGCCCGCGGAGTTCGGACTTCCTCATGGGGTCTCCAGGCCGACGAGCCTCGGTTGTGCGCTTGCGCGGTCAAATGTGCTGAGTGCGACGGCGGGCGACGGCTCAAGCAAGCGAGCGCGACCAGACCGTCGGCAACGGCTTCTGGCGCCTGCTTCGATAGCTGGCGCGGTCGCCTCGCGCGCCCTCGACGCGCGAAGCTCTCCCAGGGCATCACAGGGCGTCGCTGCTCTGGTCGTTGAGAGCGACTTCTCCCGGCGAATGTGGATCATGTGGGCCATGCGCAAGGATTGGTGTGCCAGCCATCTGTAGAGTCAACTCTAGGATTTGAGCGCGCTCTAACAACATAGCTGAGCAACACGGGGCGTAGATCCCAAGCCCGTTGATACGGCCAAGCTGTTCGAAGCCGTGGAGCAGGCGTCGGTGAGGCCTCCCTTGGGCCGTTCTCCGCGCGTCACGACCAACCCGTGACGATCCGGCCCTGGCCTCAACCGGCGGCGGCGGGTAAGCCAATCGACAATGAATGACTTCCTCGACGTTTCCGGCGCCTCTGGCGCGCGGTATCGCTTCCGGCGCACGGCGCCCACTGAGCTGCCCCCGACGGCCGGCAATCTGCTGGTGGCCACAGGCAGCTCGCCCCGGGTCAAGGTCCTGTTCTGCGGGGCGGCCAGCAGCCTGTCGCGAGCCGCGCCTGTCGTGTCCGAGGC
>NZ_CADEGK010000222.1 GCF_902826855.1 uncultured Phenylobacterium sp.
GAGGTAGTGGATCTCCAGGCGTGAGATCAGGTCCTCGATGTCCGCCAGCGAGGTCAGCAGCGTCGGCACGGCCACCAGGGTGCGCAGGTCGGCGCTGACGCCGCCGCGCAGCGCCATCGCCGGCAGCAGGGTGGCCCGAAAGCCTCGCGTCACGACGTGGTTCACGATGGCGACGGCGCCGTCGATCGCCGGAATGAGTCCCAGGCCGGCAAGCAGGACGAGCCAGGCCGCGCTCTGGCCGCTTGCCGCGGCGATGGAGAGCGGGATGGCCAGCAGGCCCGCCGCGACCACCGCGCCGGCGCCCACATAGCCGCCGATCCCCAGCGCGCGGTAGACTTGGCCCGGCCAGGATCGCGCCGGCGGCCGAAAGCTGATCGACGCCTCGAACAGGCCGCGGCCGCCCGCGATCAGATAGTAGCCGGGATCGGCCCGGCGAGCGTCGCCTGTCGGGCGCGCACGCGACGCCGCCGCCACGGCCGCCTCAGCCACCTCAAGTTCGGTGCGTCCAGAGCCTCGAGCGAGGTGCTCGACGGCGCTGCGATAGAGATTGCGCGTCGGGAAGTCCATGTCGCCGAAGGCGCTTCCGGACTTGAAGAGGTCGTCGACCAGACTGACGCGCTCGAACAGCTCGGTCCAGTCCACGTCGGAGATGAGACGCATGCTGGTTATGATGTTTCGCACGGTCACGCTGCCGGAGACCTGTCTCTGGTGCTCCTCGCGAACGACGGCGTCGGCGGTCGTGCCCTGCCCCGCCAGCTGCTCATCGAGCCACGCCAACGCCGGCTCGATGCTGGGGTCCTGATCGCGCAACCTGTGCACGAGCTGCACCAGATAGGCGTCCGAGAAGGTCGCCTCGGGGTTTTGCGGAAGCACGGCCTCAGGCGGCTCGGGCGGGCGTCCCCCGGCGCCCAACAACCGGTCCGCCAGCGCGTCCGCGGCGCGGCGACCGGCGCGGCTGTCCGTGATCCGCTGGGCGATCCGCCTGAGATTCTCCACCAGGACGATCCGCAATGTAATGGCGACAGCCCACAGCTCGCCGATGGTCAGGGGCTGGACCTCCTGGTACGCGCGGAGATAGCGCCGCAGGATCTCCGGATCGAAGAGGCTGTCGGTATGGGCGACGAACGCCCAGGCCACGCCGAACACGCGCGGATATCCCGTGAGGGGTCCGCCGGCGAGCTTGGGCAGCTGCCGATAGTAGCCCGGCGGCAAATCGCCCCGGACTTCGCGGATCTGCTTTTCGACCAGATGGAAGTTGTCGATCAGCCACTCGGCGGCCGGGGTGATGGCCGCGCCCAGTTCAATGGCGTCGGCGACGTCGCGGTAAGCCGCCAGCAGCACCGCTTCGTCATCGGCAAGCCGCCGCGACAGCGAAGCGCCCTTCATCTCGCGGGGGGTAACCGCCTGCGCGGAGGCCAGGCTTCTCGCGTGCGCCTCGAGGCGCTCGACGCTGAACAGCTCCGACCGAATCGGGGCGCCGTCGTCCCAGGGCGGTCTCGGTCGGGGGCTGCGAAGCAAGCCGCGGAGCGGAGCGATCAAATCCGGCCCGCTGCGAAGCCGGCGCTCACGCGCGGATGCACTGGTCTCAAAGCGCATTGTATCGCTGGCCCTTCACCGGGCTGCACGCGGATCACGCACGACAGACCTATCCGGCGGCCGGCGAAGCAGCGCTTCCCTCGCCGGCTTCATGCGATCCGCCAGACCACATGGCCGTCCCACTCCGGTCGGCGGGTTCGACATTGACCTCGGTGTGCTCGCCATGACAGCGGATGGCGTTGGCCAAGCGGTTGGCCTCGCGAACGGCCAAGTCGCGGGACCTGAAGGGCGTCGTCATGCGCTCTCCCAGCCGAATGGCCCAGCCGTGACGTTCCTTGACGACGTTGAAAGTGATCATGGCGCATCACCTCGATGGGCTGCAACGGCCCGCACATGACCCGCGCGCATGGAGATCCGGGGCGGTTCATTGTCCTCCTCGCATGAGGCGGGATCGACGGCGTTGACCTAGGTCAATGCGCGGGAGACCGCTTTTCCGGACCGCGGCCCGGCGGATTTCACGGTGCCGGCTGGGTGATGGCGGCGCGGGCGGCTCGGTCAGCTCACCAGCGTTCTCGCCGAGGCCAGCAGAACGGAAGCATCGAACTGCCCTTTGTAGAGGGGGGAGACCGACTTATCGAGACCCAGCAGTGAATAGACGGCGATCTGCGCCGAGCGCACCGAATACTCGACGGTGAAGACGACATCGTCCGTTATTTCACAAAACTGCCCGATGAAGGCGAGATTGGTCGTTCCCGCCGGACGCACGGCAGGCCGGTCGCCCGCGGACCGGGGCATGAACTGGCTGGTGATGAACGGCATCATGCAGGGAATGCAATTCGCGGCGTTGAGGATGGCGTCCTTCTGCGCCTCGAAGCCCAGATGGCCCAGCAGCTCGACGAGCAGCTCTTCGCCTGTGCAGTCGGACATCTTCTTCTTCACGAAGTCCCCCGTCTGATCGATGAACAGCCCGTAGCCCCAGAACACCTGGGTCCCGTCGGGCTGCCCGAGGAAATGCGGCTGGTGCGCCAGGACCACCGACATCAGCCAGCTCGAGTCGGTGAAGGTGACGAGCCCACCCGTGCCGGCCACATTGCCCGTGAAGGTCTCCATCAGCGTGAAGAAGGTCGGGTCGCTCAGCGTGACGGTGAACGACAGCCACTTTGACTCGTCAATACTGCGGGTGAACACCTCCGGGTGACCGAAGCCCGTGTGTTTGCCGGCGAGCGTCTCCCAAAGCGCCCAGGACCCGCCGCGTGTGTCATCGATGAGCCGCGCCGGCGAACTCATGGATCCGAGGCTCGACGCCGCAGTCATCGAGCCGTTGGTGACCAGGACCAGGTCCTCGTCCCTGAGCGCGATAGCGCGCTGAATTCCCGCCTCGACGTAGTGGACGGTCTCCACGGACTTGCCGGCCGGGCCGTAGCGGAAGTCCAGATCGCTCACCCGCGCGCCGGTGACAAATCGGACCCCCCTCGCCTCCAACCAATGGACGAGCGGCCGCACGATGGAGTCATACTGATTGTACGGCGTGCGGCGAACGCCACCCAGGTTGTGGATGCGGGGAAGCTCCTGGAAGAAGCGGTGCAGATAGCGCTTCAACTCGACCGCGCTGTGCCACGGCTGAAATGCAAAGGTGGTGCACCACATGAACCAGAAGTTGGTCTTGAAAAATGGCGGTTGGAACATCTGCGCAATCCGCCTCGTCCCGAGCGTGGACTCCGAAACGGCCATGATTCGATCAGATCGAGGCGATCGCGGTTGCTGAGTTCCAGGTCCGATGCATCGAGCTTGCACCCCGCCGCGACCAGGCGAGCCAGCGAATTGGAGACATGCGCCTCGTTGAACCGATAGATTTCGTCCTTGACCGTCGTGCCGGCCGCGGAGAGCGATGGGATGAAGGACAGCAGGTCGAAGGTGCAGGTGTAGGCCTCGTAGGTGAACATCCGCCCCCCGCGGATTACGTAGCCCTCATCGGGGTCACCGGCGCCATCGAGGCTGCCACCGAGCAGCGGCATCTCCTCTAGGATCTGAATGTCCTGCCCGGCGAACCCGCCGTCCCGGATCAGATAGGCCGCGCTCGCCAAGGCGGCGATCCCGCCGCCGACCAGATAGGCTTTCGCTGCGCCCCGAGGGGGTGGATCCTTGGTGTTTGGCATGACTGTCTCCCGGGCGACGGTGATCGAACAATGACCCGGAACACGAGGCCGGGCGCGCCTCTTACGCCAATGGACGCGCCGCCGAGGCAATGATTACACCCAGGCCGGAACGGGCCTCGGCTGCGGCGCCGATCCCGAAGGTGGGCGCTCGGCGTTGTGCTGACGCCGCCAGGGCGTCGACCTCGTGGTCGGTACTTCAACAGCGCCGCGACATCGTGCGAGTCCGCACTGATCGACAAGGCGCCTGTAAGAAACAGGCCCTGCGCTCGTCCATCATAAGGCGGCTCGCCCGATCGCTCTGCGAGCCGCGCAGAACGGCAGACTGACGACCGAAACGGCGCAGGTCGGCCTGGCACGGAAGAACGAAATGAAGACTAGCGTCATCCAGGTGCGCGACATGCTCTCTGTATTGAGTGTAGCCGGCATAGAAAAGCGGATCGGCGAGGTCCCCGGCGTCGAAAGCGTTACCGTGAACCATGCCGGCGGAAGCGCCACGGTGCGCTACGACGAGACCCGGCTCAACATCGCAGACATCAGGTCGGACGTGCGCCAGAGAGGCTTCCAGGCCGATGCCGCCACATCCGCTGACTCGACCCCGACGCCGGCTCCCGACGCGTCCAGGCTCGCCCCCCCGACCGTCCCTCCACCCAGCGCCGATGACGGAACAGGCGCGACGGTCGCAGAGCCTTTGGCGCTCTCTGCCGCGGATCCTCAGGTTGTTGCGGCGGGCCAGGCTGCTGGGCCGGAGCCCGTCGCCGTCCTCGCGTCCGCCGCTCAGCATGACGGCGAGGGCCTGCTCGCCAAAGTCCGCGACATGAGCGCCCGGGTCATGAAGGGGAAAGCCGTGCCGGACGAACTGCCTTCGGAGCCCGTCGCCCCATTCTCCGAGTCTGGCTCGCGTCCGCCCGTCGTCCCCGCAGGTCCGGGTCACGAGGGCCATGGGAAGCCGGGTTCCCAGACCGCCAAGCGGACGGACATGGCGTTCGAAATGGGGCATGGCGGCCAAGACATGGCGGCGATGGTGCGCGACATGCGCAACCGGTTCTGGGTCTGCCTGATCTTCACGGCGCCGATCTTCGTCTACGCGCCAATGGGAGACCTCTTCAAGGCGCCCGCGCCCCCGTTCGGGCTGGAGCTGAACCTATGGCTGTTTGTCCTGGCGAGCGCGGCGATCCTCTATCCGAGTTGGCCCTTCGTCGTCTCTGCCCGGCGTGCGCTGAAGACCCGCACTCTCAGCATGGCCGTGCTGGTCGTGTTGAGTGTCGGCACCGGGTATCTGTTCAGCGTCGGCAGCACCTTCTTCTTTAAGGGCGGGGGGCAGTTCTTCGAAGCCGCAGCCGTTCTTCTGGTTTTCATCCTGCTCGGCCACTGGCTCGAAATGCGCGCCCGCGCGGGGGCGTCTTCCGCCATCAAGGCGCTCTTGGATCTCACGCCCGCGAAGGCCTCGGTTCTCCGCAACGGTGTCGAGGTGGAGATTCCGACAGCGGAAGTCTTGGCCGGCGAGATCGTCGTGATCCGGCCGGGCAACAAGATCCCGGTGGACGGCGTCGTGGAATCCGGGGACTCCCTGGTCGACGAATCCATGCTGACCGGCGAGTCGATGCCGGTGCAGAAGGGGCCTGGCGCGACGGTCGTCGGTGCGACGATCAACAAAAACGGCAGCTTTAGATACAAGGCGACGAAGGTCGGGGCCGACTCGGCGCTCGCCCAGATCGTGAAGCTGGTTCAGGAGGCGCAGAACTCCAAGGCGCCGGCGCAGCTCCTCGCGGATAAGGCCGCACAGTGGCTGGTAGTCGCCGCGATCGTCATTGGTCTGACGACGTTTGCCGTGTGGTTCTGGGTCATTGGCGAGCCGCTGCTGCTTGCCGTGACCCTCACTATCACGGTGCTGGTCATCGCCTGCCCAGATGCTCTGGGGCTCGCCACGCCAATGGTGGTGATGGTGGCCACAAGTCTGGGCGCGACCAACGGCATCCTGTTCAAAAACGCCTCGGCGCTCGAAGCCGCCACCAAGCTCGACACAGTAATCTTCGACAAGACCGGCACACTCACCATCGGCCAGCCCGAGGTGGTCGAGATCGTGACGGCAGATGAGGTCACGGAGGACGTGTTGCTGGCCACCGCGGCGGCCGTCGAGCAGGGGTCCGACCATCCTCTGGCCCAGGCCATTCTGCGCCGCGCAGCGAACCTCGCCGTCGCCGCGCCTACGGGCTTTGAAAGCCTGGACGGCATGGGCGCCCGCGCCGAGACCTCCGGTGGGACGGTGTTCCTTGGCAATCGACGGCTCATGGATACCCAGAAGCTGGGGCTCGGTCGCCTGGAGGCCGAAGCTGCACGCCTGCAGGGCGATGGCCGTACGGTCGTTCACGTGGCTCAGGCAGGTCGCGTGATCGGGCTCATCGCCATTGCCGACGCGATCAGGCCGACCTCAAAGGCAGCGGTCGCAAAGCTGCGCGAACGAAAGATCGAAGTGGTCATGCTGACCGGGGACAATGCGGCGACGGCCAAGCGCATCGCTGCGGATCTCGGCATCGGCACCGTACTGGCCGACGTCCTGCCAGGCCAAAAGGCCGAGAAGGTGAAGGAACTACAGGCTGCGGGGAAGAAGGTCGGAATGGTGGGTGACGGTGTCAACGACGCACCCGCGCTAACTCAGGCTGACGTAGGCTTTGCCATCGGCGCCGGAACCGACGTCGCGATGGAAAGCGCTGACGTCGTGCTGATGAAGAGCGATCCCTACGACATCGTCGCTGCGATCGAGCTGTCTCGCGCGACCTTGCGAAAGATGCACCAGAACCTCTGGTGGGCGGTGGGCTACAATGTGATCGCATTCCCGCTCGCCGCAGGCGTCCTGTACCCGTTCGTACTCAGCCCCGAGGTCGCCGCGCTGTCGATGTCGGGCAGCACCCTGGTGGTGGCGCTCAACGCCCTGATGTTGAAGCGGACCAAGCTGAACGGCGTTCGCCGCGAGCCGGCGAAGGCGTTGCCGCGTCCGCAGCCCGCGGCACAAGCTGCGGCGGCATGAGCTCAGGCGCGGATTCCTCGGGCATTCCCCGCGGCACAATGGCTGCGCTCATGCTTGCGGTCTTCACGGTGTCGATGGGGTTTGGTGTGGTTTTGCCGTTGCTGCCGTTTCTGATCGAGCGGTTGCTCGGCGCCGGCGGCGACGCC
>NZ_CADEGK010000223.1 GCF_902826855.1 uncultured Phenylobacterium sp.
GATGGAGAGGCCGGAGCGGGTTCGCGAGGTCTTGCGCGAGCTGGTGGCTCCGATCCCGTGACTTCCGCCGGAGATGCGGTTCACTAGGGCCGCCAAATCGAGGGAGGTCCACCCATGAGCGTCGTCTCAGCCACGCCAAAGCCGCGCAAGCGGGTCATCGACTACATCATCAAGTGCACCAACAGCGTAGGCGAGCTGTTGCTGCTCTATTTTGTTCTCATCGTCATCAGCGGCGTCGCCTTCGCCTGGATTGAGCACCGGTCAATTGGTGAGGGCCTGTGGTGGGCGGTGGTGACCACCACGACGACAGGCTACGGCGACCTCAGCCCGGTCACCCCCGCGGGGCGGCTGATGGGGGCGGCGACCATGCTGATTTCCCTCCTGATCGTCCTTCCGCTGCTGATCGGCCACATCGCGGCGCGGCTCATCGAGGACCACGACGCCTTCACCCATGAGGAGCAGGAGCTGCTCAAGGCCGAGATCATCGCCTTGCGGGCGGACCTGGCGAAGCTCGCCGCCAGCCGGGCATCAGAGTCCTAGGCCGTCGGTCCAGCCCTGACGCACCTCGGCGAGCTCAGCGTCGGTCATGGCGATGACCTTGCGGGTCTCCAGGTCGAAGGCGACGCTGATCGCCTCCGCGGTCGCCCACGGGCGGCCGGTCTCCGGATCGACCATCCAGTGGAAGATCCGCTGCACGCGCGCGTCGCCACCGCCGATGCCGCTGTAGAGGACCCACCGGTCCCCGGCCCGCGGCCAGGCGTGGTGGATCAGCCGGTACTCGAGCGCCGCGCCACCCGCGGTGGGCCGCCGCTGGCCCGCCCGGCCACGCGTCGCGAACAGCCCGGGGATCGCCGAGGAGAGCCGCTGCATGAAGCCCTCCGTCCGCAACCGCCCGAAGGGGTCGCAATCCTGGGCCATCACTACGCCACGACCGGTCAGGGCCAGACCCAGCGCCTCGGCGCGGCGTCCGCTCGCCCCGGTCTCCACCACCGGCTCCAGGGTGATCGAGCGCGGCTCACCGCCGGCCGGTACGGTTGCAGCCAGCGCCTGCCCGCGCGCCAGCGTCCGGGCGCTCCAGGGGAAGGATCGAGCCTCGCAGCTGGTGGCGTGGCTGACGACCGTCTGGAAGGTCGCGGCCAGAGCGCCGTCAGCATGACGCAGGACGAACAGCAGGCGTGCGCTGTCCTCGCCCATATCCAGCACCCCGCCGGTCATGGAGAGCGGCGCATTCATCCGGGCCTCGCGCAGGAAGCGGATGTACTGCTCACGCACGACCAGGGTGGCCTGGGCGTGGGGCGCGAACGCGCCGGCAAGGCCCATCTCCGCGGAAAGCCCCGCGAGGCCTTCCATCGAGCGGGCCACGTAGAAGCCGACGTTCAGGTGGCCCATGGCGTCGCACTCCCAGGCCGCGACGCCTCCTCGCCAGACTTCGATTTCCGCCAACGCCCGCTCCCCCGTCCACCGGCGAGCTTAGGCGCCCGGAGGCCGCACCGCTAGCGGCGCCCGTCGTCGCGGGCGGTTTCGCCCGAGGCGTCGTCCGACTGGCCATGGCTGACCGAGGGGTCGGGCTCGGCCCGAGGCTCGGGGCCGGACGCAATTCCCTCGAGGGTGCGCGGCTCCGCGGCAGGTTCGACCGAGTCGTCCCTCTTCACAGCAGGGAGGCGCTCGGGCGCTATCTTCTCACCGCCGTCGGCCAGCGGGCTCGGCGCATCGCCCCCGCGCGGCTGCGGCTGAATCCTGCCGTCTTCCGGCAGCTTGTCTTGTCCGTCCATGGTGGCGCTCCGCTCCGTGGGCTAGAGGCAAAGCGTTCGTACGGCCCGCATCGTTCCGCTGGGTCACCGCTCGCCCCGGAGGCCTGACGGCGCCAAACTGCGCCGGTTGGAGGACTTGATGCCCACGGCTGAGAAACAACGCCCCCAGAAGGTCCTGGTCCGCCGCCACTCGGTGACCACGCGGATCACCCACTGGACCAATGTGCTGGCGCTGCTGATCCTGCTGATGAGCGGACTGCAGATCTTCAACGCCCATCCGGCGCTGTATTGGGGCGCCAAGTCGACCTTCGCGGACCCCTGGCTCGCCATGACCAAGCAGGAGGTGCGCGACGCCCCGCGGGGCATCACCACCCTTGGCGACCTGAAGTTCGACACCACGGGCCTCTTCGGCTGGTCGGGCAAGGAGGGGATGCGCGAGCAGCGCGGTTTCCCCGCCTGGGCGACGATCCCAAGCTACCGCTCGCTGGCCGACGGGCGGCGCTGGCACTTCTTCTTTGCCTGGCTGTTCGTTTTCAACGGCTTGGCCTACTGGCTGATCGGCCTGTTGGGAGGCCACATCCGCAAGGACCTGCTGCCCACCCGCGACCAGCTGCGGCCCCGCCACATCCTGCATGAGATCGGGACCCATGCGCGCCTGAAGTTCGCCAAGGGCGAGGAGGCGCGGCGCTACAACGTCATCCAGAAGTTCACCTACCTCTTGGTGGTCGCGCTGCTGCTGCCATTGATGGTGCTGACCGGGCTCTGCATGTCGCCGGGTTTCAACGCCACCGTCCCCTGGCTGGTCGACCTCTTCGGCGGCCGCCAGTCGGCGCGGACGATCCACTTCCTGTCAGCGACCGCGATCGTGGCCTTCGTCATCGTGCACCTGCTGTTGGTGGTGCTTTCGGGGCTCTGGAACAACCTTCGCTCGATGATCACCGGCAAGTACGCCATCGAGGTCGACACGCCCGCCAAGGGAGACGCCGCATGACCGTCGCCACCAACCGCCGCCGCTGGCTGACCGCCGCCGGCGCGAGCCTGGGCTCACTGTGGCTCGGCGCCTGCGACAAGCTCACGGCCGACCCGAGGTTCTCCGCCATGCTGGCCAAGGCCGAAGGGCTGACGGAGCGCGCACAGCGGCTGGTCACCGACCGCAAGGCGCTCGCCAAGGAGTTCACCCCCGCCGACATTTCCAGGGACTTCAAGGCCAACGGAACGCTCAGCCCGCAGGACTACGCCTACGAGACGCTGCTGGCGGACAACTTCGCCGGCTATGCGCTGACCGTGGACGGCCTGGTGGAGCATCCGCTGGAGTTGAGCCTGGCCGACCTGCGCCGCCAGCCATCGCGCACCCAGATCACCCGCCACGACTGCGTCGAGGGCTGGTCGTCGATCGGCAAGTGGAAGGGCGCGCGGCTGGGCCCGCTGCTGGACCGCGCCAAGCTGAAGCCCAACGCCCGCTATGTCGTGTTCCACTGCTTCGACAGCCTCGAGCAGACCCTCGATAATACCGGCCAGTACTATGAGAGCATCGACCTGATCGACGCCTATCACCCGCAGACCATCCTGGCCTACGAGATGAACGACGCGACGCTGCCCGTCCGCCATGGCGCGCCGCTGCGCCTGCGGGTGGAGCGTCAGCTGGGGTACAAGCACGCCAAGTACATCGCCCGCATCGAGGTGGTGGAACGGCTCGACGCCACGGACGCCAACGGCCAACCCCTGCTGGGCCGCGGCAACGGCGGCTTCTGGCCGGACCGCGGCTACGAGTGGTACGCGGGGATCTGAGGCCGGCGCGGCGTCTCAGCGTTCGTCGGGCGCGCCGCCGGCGCCCGCCAGCCCAAGGCGGCGCGCCGCTTCAGCAGCGACGCGGCGCACAGTGGGAGACCAGTCGGAGTCCCCGCCCCGCCGAAACAGCTCGATCGAGCCGTACCAGGGCATCGTCGCAGCGGCGGCGGTGTAGCGCCACTCCGGGGTGGCTGGCAGCATGACCAGGCCCGGCGCGCCCAGGGCGCCGGTGAGGTGGACCAGACTGGTCTGCACCGAGATCACCAGGTCGAGCGCCTGCACCAACCCGGCCAGGTCCTCGAAATCGTCGATCTCCGCCGCGGGAAAGATGCGGATCGGCCGCGGCAGGCCCGCGTTGGCCGCCGCCACCTCGGCGTCCGGCTCGCCATACTGCAGGCTGACGAATTCAGTCTGCGGCAGGTCGAGGATGGGCCCCAGTTCGGCCAGGTCCATGGATCTCTCCGATCGGCCGGTCCGCTGCAGACCGCCGCGCCAGGAGAGGCCGACGCGCCGCCGTCCTTCGGACGGCCCGAGGCGCGCGGCCCATCGCTGGACGATCTCCGGCCGCGGCGTGAGGTACGGCGTCGCGGGGAAATCCTGCAGCCGGTTGCGGAACAGCCGGCCCAGGCTGCCGATTCCAATGACGGCGTCGAAGTCCTCCAGCCAGCGCTCCGCGGAAAGGGCATCCAGGAGGCGCACCCGCGGGAATGAATGCGACAACAGGCGGTGCAGGCGCGGGTCGCAAACCAGGCTGACCTCCCCGGCCACGGCCAGGAGGTCAGGGATCGCGCTGGCGAACATGATCACGTCGCCGACGCCCTGTTCACCCACCAGCAGCACGGTTCGACCGGACACATCCCCCGGGCCGGCCACCGGCGCCAGCCGGGCGCGGATCTGCGGGGTCGACTCGCCCGACGCCGTGCGCACGAACTCCTCGACGTCCCAGCGGCGCTCATAGTCGCGCCAGCCCTCGCCATAGCGTCCGGTCAGCAGGTGACAGAGGCTGCGGTACCAGTAGGCCGTCGGCATGTCCGGGCGCAGCGCGATCGCCCGATCGTATGCGGCGACGGCTTCCTCGGGCCGCCGTAGCTTGCGCAGCGCCACGCCGCGGTTGCGATGGGCCAGCTCGAGTTTCGGATCCAGGTCAAGCGCCCGGTCGAGACTCGCCACCCCCTCCTCCAGGCGATCCAACCCGATCAGGGCCGCGCCACGGCCATTGTGGGCAGCGGCGAGGTCCGGCTGCAGCGCGATGGCGCGGTCGTAGGACTCGAGCGCCTCGCCCGGCCGCGTGAGTTCCTCTGACAGATTGCCGCGGCTGATGTGCAGGGTCGGGTCGCCAGGCTTGAGGCCGATGGCGCGATCGATGCTGGCGAGCGCCTCTTGGAAGCGGCCGAGACGGCGCAGCGAGACGGCGCGATTCCTATGGGCGTCGGCCAGGGTCGGCTGCAGCCGAATGGCTTCCTGAAACGCCGCGGCGGCCGCGTCGAAGCGTTTCAGCTCGTGCAAAGCGCCACCCCGTCCGTTGTGGAGCACTGCGTCGCCTGGGGTCAGCGCGATGGCGCGGTCATAGCTCTCGAGGGCCTCGGCCGGACGCTTGAGATCCCGAAGGACGCTGGCGCGGTTGAGGTGGCACAGGCTCTCGTTTGGCGCGAGCGCGAGAGCCCGCTCGTAGCTCTCCAGCGCCTCGTCCAGGCGCCTCAGGTCGCGCAGCACGCTGCCGCGGTTCGTGTGCCCGCCGGCCTTGTCAGGGGACAGCGCGATCCCCCGGTCGATGCTGGCCAGAGCTTCGTCGAACCGCCTGAAGCGCCGCAATACCACCCCGAGATTCAGGTGTGCGCCCGCGTGCCCGGGAGACGCCGCGATCACGCGGCGATAACCGTCCGCCGCCTCGGCCAGGGCGCCCGCGCGATGCCTAGCCAGGGCCGCGTTGAACATGCCCTCCACGTCCGGGGGATCCGCTTGCGCCATGTCGCCCCATAGCATGGGCCCTCGGCCGGTCGCCAACCTGCCCGCGAGCGCGACGCGCCCGCGCCCGGCGTTCACCGAGGCCCTCGTTCCAGGTCGTGGCCTGCGATATTAAAAAACTTGACTAACAAATTAAGTTTTTTAATATCCCTCTATGGATACGGCGGCGAAACAGGATTGGCAGGCGCTCACGCAGCTCACCCAGGGCCGGCCGATCGTGGTCGAGCGGGTCCGGTTGCTTGACCATGGCATCGCCATTGAGGGGGCATTCGAGCCGCCGAAGCTGGCGCAACTGTCGTCGGAGGATCAGGTGTTCGTCGCGGCCTTCGTGCGCAGCCACGGCTCGATCAAGGAGATGGAGCAGGTCTTCGGTGTCTCCTACCCGACCGTGAAGGCCCGCCTGAACCGCATCGCCGCGATGCTGGAGCTGGTCGAGATGGTCCCGATGACGGAGCCCGTTCCGCAGGCCGACCGCGCCAAGGTGCTGGAGCGCCTGAAGCGCGGCGAGATCACCGCCGACCAGGCCGTCGCCGAACTGGAGGGCCGCTGATGAGCCTGCAACATGTCACCGAACGACCGCGCGACCTGAAGGCCGTGCGCCTGCGCGCGGGGCGCGTCCGCCGCGCGCGGTCAGCGAAGCCCGCCCCGCAACGGCGAACGCAGGTGGACCTGTGGCTGCCGATGACGCCGCTGGCCACGATCCTGGCGCCGTTCATGATGCTGCTGGCGCCGCTGATGCTGCTCGCTCCTCGCATGTGGCGGATGAACCCCTACGAGACCGCCTTTGCGGTGATCCGCTTGCTCCTCTCGCTCGGCGGAACCGAGATCGACGTCGACACCCCGGACGCCCGGGTCCGCATCAAGATACTCTGAAGGAGCCTCGCCATGAACGACGACCGTCGCTCGATCCTCGACATGCTGGCCGCCGGCAAGATCACCGCCGACGAGGCCGAGCGCCTGCTGTCGGCCCTGGACCGCACCCCGCCGCCGATCTCCCTCGAGCCCGGCTATCCGAGCAACCGCGCGCGGGCCAAGTACCTGCGCATCTCCGTCGACACCGACGAGGAGGGCGACGGCGGGCCGACCAAGGTCAACATCCGCGTGCCGATGCAGCTCCTGCGCGCCGGTGTGCGGCTCTCCAGCCTGATCCCGCCCAAGGCCCGCGACGAGATCAACGCGGCGATGGCCCGAGACGGCATCCCCTTCGACATCAACCAACTGAAGCCCGAGAACCTGGAGGAACTGGTCGACCATCTCTCCGACCTGTCCGTCGACGTGGACCAGGAGAAGACCAAGGTGCGGATATTCTGCGAGTAGGGGCTCTGCTGGTCTGAGCACCTATTCCTCAACCCT
>NZ_CADEGK010000224.1 GCF_902826855.1 uncultured Phenylobacterium sp.
GGCAGAGGCGTGGCCGCCGCTGCCATCACCGGCCGCCGCCAGGCCCAATGCGTGCTCAACGGTCCTTCGAGGACACTGTCCAGAGAGACAGTTGGCTCGGGAGGATATCATGAAGGTTGCAAGCGACATCCGGCGGCACGCGCTTGCGTGCTCGGCCAGTACAATTCTGCTTTCGGCCGCAGCGGCTGCGGCACCGATGAGCGCATGGGCACAGGCGGCCAACCAGGGTCCAACCATCGGTGAGTTGGTGGTCACCGCCCAGAAGCGGGCGGAAAATCTGCAGGACGTGCCTGTGGCCGTCACCGCCTACACCGCCGAGATGCGCGACAAGACCGGCATTGTGACGGCGCAGGATCAGTTCAACTTCACGCCAGGGGTGAACTACTCCCCCGGCGCCGACCGGATCAGAATCCGGGGCGTCGGCCGCATCACCGGCTCGCTCGGCACCGACCAGGGCGTGGCGGTCTATCAGGACGGCTTCTACGTCGGCAGCGCCGCCGGCGTGAACGCCTCCAGCCTCGGCATCGACCGCACCGAGATCCTGCGCGGGCCGCAGGGCACCCTTTACGGACGCAACTCGATCGGCGGCGCGGTGAACGTCATCTCCCGTCGGCCCGACAAGGACTACAACGGCGAGGTTCGCGCCACCTACAACAACTACTCCGGCGTCACGTTCGAGGCCCGCGTGTCAGGACCGGTGAACGATAACCTTCGCCTCTCTGCTCAGATTACCGGCTTCCAGCAGGAGCAAGGCTACTACAAGAACACCCTCCCCCCGCCCTCCGCAGGATCAGTGCCGGGCGGCCCGAACGGCGCCGGTCCCCTGCTGAACACCGCCACCGTGCTGCCGGTGACCGAGGCCAACCTCGATGGCGTGGGTGACGAAGGCGAAGGCACCGGCCACGGCCGCACCATCAACCTCCAGGCCGACTTCGACCTCGGCGAGAGCTTCGATGGCTGGCTGCGCTACGTCAACATCGACAACCACACCCGCCCGCGCGACCAGGTCGGCATCAGCGAGTGGTCGCTGCTCCCGCTGATCGTCCCGAACGTGTTCACCGGCTTCAAGCCGGACCAGAACCCCGGCATCAAGGACCATCGCGCCTTCTTCGCCAACCGGGCGACGGACAACCACCTGCATGACTACCACCAGGTGATCGGCGAGCTCGTCTGGCATGGCGGCGGCTTCGACGTGAAGTACCTCGGCGGCTACACCGAATATGAAAACAACAACTTCATCGACGGCGATGCGACGGGGGACCCCAACTTCCGTACGCCCGGGCTGTTTGGCGGCACGACGATCGCCCGCAACGACATTGCCTACCGCACCGACCAAACCGGGGAGACGTTCAGCCACGAAATCAACGTCACCTCCACGGATGATGGTCCGATCCAGTGGCTGGCCGGCGCCTACTACTTCCGCGAAAAGATCACTCAGCACTTCGATGTGCCGGTCTTCGGGGAGACGGGGCTCGTCCAGACGACCGACTACCTGTTCCCGGCGTCGAACTTCTTCACCTCGGGCCTCCAGACTGCGATCGGCGCCGTGCCGTCGCGCCCGGTCGCAAATCCGGAGAGCCTGCTCTACGAATTCCAGGGGGACCTGAACACCGAGTCGTACGCCACCTTCGGACAGGTCGACTACCGGCCTAACGACCAGTGGCACTTCATCGCCGGTCTTCGCTATTCGAAGGACAAGAAGCGCGGTTACGAGTTCCAAGAAGCCATCACCCAGATCGTCCTGGCTGATCAGGCAACGGCCGCGGGCCTCGATGCGGTGCTGCTCGGCGCCGGGGTCGCGGGGTGGCCGAGGTATCCGGCGGGCCATCCGCTCGCCGGCCAATTCGTGCAGGACTATGTGTTCGGCAGCTGCAACGGCGCGGGCACCACCGCCGCCGCGGCGGCGCAGGGCATCCGCCCGGTCAGCCCGGTCACGGCCACTCAGGGGCCGTGCCCCGGACAGCGGAACTTGAAGGACTCCTGGTCGGCGGTGACCGGCACCGCGGCCGTCGAGTACAGCCCAAGCGAGGACACCAACCTCTACCTGCGCTACTCGCGGGGCTACAAGTCGGGTGGCTTCAACCTAGGCCAGCTAGCGCCCGGCGCAACTGTGGGCTCCGAGCATATCGACGCCTACGAGGCGGGCTGGAAGCAGGACTTCGGTCGCGCCCTGCAGATCAACGCCGCGTTGTACTACTATAACTACGAGGGTCTCCAGACCCTGAACGGCCGCGTGACGCAGGTCAGTCCGCCGATCATCATCAACGAACTGGTCAACATCCCGAAGTCGCGCGCCTATGGCGTCGAACTCGAGACCCGCTGGGCGCCGGTTGAAAACCTGTTGATCATGGCCAACTACGCCTACATCAACAACAAAATCAAAGAGGCCTGCTGCTTCGTCGACTTCTCGGATCCCATGGGCGTCCAACCCGGCGCCAATCCGGTGCCGGGTCAAGCGGGCGCGCAAAACCTGGCCGGCAACCGCCTGCCCGGCTCGCCGCGGCACAAGATCGCCGCCAGCGTCAGCTACACCTTCAACTTCGAACCGGGCGACCTGACGGTGTCGGTCGTCGAGGATTGGCACAGCAGCTTCTACAATTCGCTGTTCAACAATCCGCACTGGTTCGTGAAGGGCGCGGCGCAGACCAACGCCCGCGTCTCCTGGACGTCATCGAGCAAGAGCTACGAGATCATCGGCTCGGTGCGGAACCTGTTCGACAAGGAGATCCCGACGGCCTTCACCACCCTTGGGCCAAACAACAACTTCTACGAACTTCTGTCGTTGCAGCCGCCGCGGGTGTGGACGCTTGAACTGCGCTATAACTTCTGATCCCTTGAGCATGGGAGTAACCCGCAGCGGCTTGCTGTTGAGACCTTCGGTCTACAAGAGTTGAGCGAGGATGGTGCGTCGGCGGGGCCTCGCCCCGTCGACGTCCCCGTCGACGTTGACCGCCCCACCGGCTGACTCTCCTTCAAGGAGGAAGTCGCGTCCAGCCAGAGCCCTACTTGCCCCTAAGATGGTCCGGCGGCGTACGCCCCGTACGCTCGCCGTTTCACCGCATCGCGGGATCGTTGTTGAGTGGTGAGTTGAGGCCGTCGCAGTCTGAGCCCGAGTCATCTCGACGCCAAACGCCACTCTTCAACGCTCAAGCTCGAAACTCAGATTCGATCTCATTCGCTCCAGAAGCCGAAGGAGGGTCTGCTGGTCGGCACGAGTGATGCCTTGGAAGGTAACTTGGTTCAGCCAACTTGCCGCCGCCGTGAGTTCGGGCAATACGCTATTCGCTTTTTCGCCGGCCTCCACGATCCACTCTCTGGCATCTTGAGCCGAGCGTCGGCGCGTTACCAACCGTAGGCTTTCAAGCGCCCGCACCAATTGCCCGAGCGGCGCCCGCTCGAGTTCCAAACGCCGTGCGAGTTCCGACTGAGATAGGCCTTCGTTGTCGAGCACATAGACCAGGACCCGCCACTGAGGACGGGTGAGGCCAAGGTCCCGGACCTTCCGATCAAAGGCTCTGCGCATGAGGCGGGTGACGTCAGAAATAATGAACCCGGGCCCTTCCAGATGCGTGGCGACCCCTAACGGGTGCTTGACCCGCTCCCGTTGCGAAGCTTTCATGGCCCTCAATTCGCTCGAAATAGACAAACTATCACCTACGCTCCAGGCGACAGGGTATGCCCTCAGCGGGAAGGGGGAGTCTGTCTGACCCTGCAGGCTTGAGCAAGCCCGCAGCGCCGGGCTCTGGAGCCTCCGCGAGGTGCCTCTCGGGCTTGAGTAAGCCCCATGATTCTAGCCGCTCCGGCGGGCTCCCTGCGCGCACAATATGGACTAGTGTTAGGAAGCGGAAGGAACCCGGGGCCACCTGGGGCTCCGACACGAGTCCGCAAGGCCGCCCCCGATAACGTGCACCCCGACCTTTGACGGCTGGCCACTTCGACAAGGTCGGCGGCGAAGCGCTCAATCCATAGTCCCATCCGGCGCCCAACTGCTGTCGCCTTGACCGCGCAAATCCAAGGAAACGACTTTGAGGGAAATCTCCAGGATCAACCTACGGCTCTTGTGGCGAAGATCCTAGTCACCAGGGTTGCGTCCCACACACCGGGACCAGACATGACGAAGGATCGGGTCAATCAGTACCGATGCTGGACTCGGCCTGGTGCGGGCGCACCAGCAGGCGACGACAGGTCAGGGCTCCGGCTCAAAAGGGGCGCCTCGATCGTTCTTGAGGCGGACTGACCACCGAGGTGCACATGGCCTGCGACGGCCTGGGCCGCCCCGTGAGCTTCGTGATCGCTGCTGGGCAAAGTCACCGTGCCGGCGATGCTGCACGGCCAGGCCCCAGCGGCGGTGCTCGCCGATCGAACCTACGCGCCGACAGCCTTCGGGACCACCTTGAGGATCGGGGCCGCGTCGAATCCCGATCCCGCATGGACTTGCCTTTGCGCCTGGGTGGGATAACGGCGGCGATGCCGCGATGCCGCGATGCCGCGATGCCGCAGATCGGCCAGGGTGACGTCGGCGTTGTAACCCTGCGCCCAGCAGAACCGTCGGGCTCCGGCCCGCGATCGAAGGAGCAGACGGGCCACAGTGGCTCCTCCCTAGTTTTTTAAAATTGAAGCGTGGCGCTCCCGTCCAAACCGTGAAAAACTTTGGCGCATACAGGCGTCCACAACAGCTTGATGCGTCATCGGCGGGGGAGACAAGACCAGATGATTGAACGTCATTACTATGCCAGCGCCTCAGGCATGGCCTTGGTCGCGCTCATGCTCGCGGGCCCCGCCCAGGCCCAGACGCCTGCCGCCGCGCCGTCGACCGTGGAGGAAGTGGTCGTCACCGGCTCCTTCATCGCGGGAACGCCGAAGGACACGGCCATTCCCGTGGCCGTCATTGGCCAGGAGGAGCTGGAGCGCCGCGGTCAGCCATCCATTCTCGAGATCATCAAGGGTCTGCCGATCAGCGGGCCTGTGCTCGGGGATTCGAACCAGTTCTCGGTCGCCGCGTCGGGTCGCTCCGGGGGCGGCACCATCAACATTCGAGGCCTAGGAGCCCAACGTACGTTGGTGCTCGTGAATGGACGCCGCTTTGCCGGGGGCACCGCCGACACCAACCTGATCCCGGTCGCGGCGATCGGACGGGTCGAGATCCTCAAGGACGGCGCGGCGGCGACCTACGGCTCCGATGCGATCGGCGGGGTGGCCAACTTCATCACCCGCAAGAACTTCTCGGGTCTGGAATTGGCGGCCGATTATCGTTACGTGCCGGGCTCCGACGGGGACTACACCGCGAGCCTCCTTTATGGCTGGGTGGGTGATACGTCGAACGTCCTGATCAGCGTGGGCTACCAGCGCCGTTCCGAGCTCAGTGACACAGACCGCGACTTCACGAAAACCCCCTACCTAGAAAACCCGTCCGGCTGGTCGGTCCTGGGCAACCCCGGCGCCTATACCATCCGCGGTGGGGCCACCGGGACGACGGCCCTTGGCTTCGCGGTTGACGCCAACTGCGCCGCGGTCGGCGGCACGCCAAACTTCGCCGGCACCACACCTGCCTGCTACTTCAGCTACATACCCTTCGACAACCTGGTTGAGGAGGAAGACCGCTACCAGATCTACGGTGAATTCAACGCCGACGTCTTCCAAACCGGCAAGTTCCACGTCGAGGCGCTTTACACGCAGACCTCGATTCCCCGCATGCGCTTCTCGTCGGGCTATCCGCCCACCTCCGGTCCGAACGGGCCCGGGAGCGTGAACGTCTACAGCATCCCGTCGTCAAATCCCGGGTTCAACACGTTCCTGACCCAGACGGGCAATGGGGCTCTCGTGGGCGTGGCCGGCAACGCGCTGGCGACTCTGTGGCGGCCCTTAGCCAACGGCGGCAATCCGTCCACGGGCGGGCTCGGCGGGCAGAAGGGCAGCCGCAAATACGAGGAGCTGCGGATATCGGCGACCCTGAAAGGCGACACGGGGTTCGCAGGCATCGGTTACGACCTTGGCGTAACGTACATTCAGGAGAAGCAGGACCAGCAGACGACCGACATCCTGATCGACCGACTGCAGCGGGCGCTGAACGGCCTCGGCGGCATCGGTTGCACCGGCACGACACCTGGCGCCAACGGCTGCCAGTACTTCAACCCGTTCTCGAATGCCTATCCCGGGAACCCGGCCCTGGGCCTTACTAACCCGGGTTTCGTCCCGGCCAATGCCAATAGCCCGGCTCTCGTGGCCTCGCTGTTCGACCGACAGGTGTTCCGCGCAGAGCAGGAAACCTTCGTGGTCGACGCCGTCATCAACGGCCAACTGCCGATCACCCTCAGCGGCGGTCAGGTTGGCTGGGCTTTGGGCGCTCAGTACCGCAAGCTCGACTACAACCAGAGCCTGGGCAGCGACTTCTACAACGCCAACATCACACCCTGCCCGACGCCCGGGGTGACCAACTGCGCCTTCAAGACCGGCCCCTATATCTTCCTGGGCCAGAACATACCGCTGAAGCTCGAGCAGGACGTCTACGCGCTGTTCGGCGAGGTGAACATTCCGATCAGCGACGCGATCAACATCCAAGGCTCCGCCCGGTTCGAGGACTACGGCGGACAGACCGGATCGACCTTCACCCACATTTCCCAAGTAAGGCGCTGATTTCGCTGTCCTGACCATTATATTTCC
>NZ_CADEGK010000225.1 GCF_902826855.1 uncultured Phenylobacterium sp.
GTGGACGGGGGGCCTCGCCGCCCTCGTCCCAGATAAGACCTGGGGGTCGTGGCGGTAGAGGGCGCTGACCGAGGTTGGCGCCGGAAGGGCGGGCTTATGCGCTCAAAGAGGGGCGTGGGTCAAGAATGAGGTCATCCCGTGGTTCGCAGTCCGAGCCACCACTGAGGCAAACATCGCTGCCATGAGATCTATGGCGGAGCCTGGCCGGTGGCCTCGCTCCCACCCCGGTTGGATGGCGGCGGGAGGACCGTGTGTTGGACTCCCGACGCCCGATCGCCGCACGACGCACTATGTTAGATGTGTGATGCCCACACAGGGAACGGGGAGCGCCAACTGTCCATCACGCCGGCCATCGCTGACGACGTCGCCGCCGTAGGCGTCATCGACGCCATCCCCAAGCTGCTGGAGGTGTGCTGCCGCTCCACCGGCATGGGCTTCGCCGCGGTCGCGCGAGTGACCGAGGACCGCTGGGTGGCTTGCGCGGTGCGCGATGAGATCGCCTTCGGCCTCGACGTCGGCGGCGAACTGAAGGTGCAGACCACGATCTGCGACGAAATCCGCAGCTCCGGCCAGGCGGTGATCATCGATGACGTTCCGGCCGACGCCGACTTCTGCGGCCACCCGACGCCAGCCATGTACGGCTTCCGAAGCTACATCTCCGTGCCGATCCGCCATGACGGGGTGTTCTTCGGCACCCTGTGCGCCATCGATCCGCACCCGCGGGACCTCAGGGGTTCCACGGCGCCGGTGATCTTCGAACTGTTCGCCGAGCTGATCGGCGCCCACCTGGCCGCGCGCAACCGGCTGGAGGCGAGCCAAGCGGCGCTCCTGGACCAACGCGAGGCAGCGGAGCTGCGCGAGCAGTTCATCGCGGTCATGGGCCATGACCTTCGCAATCCCCTGGCCTCCATAGATGCGGCGGGCCGGTTGCTCAAGAAGACGCCGTTGAACGAACGGGCGGCCGGCCTTGTCGACATGATGCACGAGAGCGTCACGCGGATGGCCGGCCTGATCGACAATGTGTTGGACCTGGCGCGCGGGCGGCTGGGCGGGGGCTTCGCCATCGAGCGGCGGCCCATCCTGGATCTGCCGCGGGTGCTGGAGCAGGTACTGGGCGAGTTGCGCCTGGCCCACCCCGAGCGGACCATCGAAGCGGACATCTCGCTGCCGGGTCCTGTGACCGGCGACGGCCGGCGGCTGGCGCAGCTGTTGTCAAACCTCGTCGCCAACGCCCTGGTCCACGGCTCGCCCGAGGGGCCTGTGCAGGTCTTGGCCCGCGCCGATGGCGAGGCGTTCGAGCTATCGGTCGCCAACGCCGGGCCGGGCATCCCGCCGGAGACCCAGGCGCGGCTGTTCCAGCCGTTCACCCGCGCCAGCCTGCGGCCGCACCAGCAAGGGCTGGGTCTGGGCCTCTACATCTCGTCCGAGATTGCCCGCGCGCACGGCGGGACCCTGGAAGTCGCCTCGGACGACACCGAGACCTGCTTCACGTTCCGCATGCCGGTCGCAGCAGCCTGAGCCGATCGGAGTCCGAAAGCCGCCAGCGGTTCTCCGCGGGAGGGGTTATCTTCTCGCCATGACCCAGTACGCCCTCTTCGCCACCGCCATCGGGTTCGCCGGCATCGCGTGGAACGACGCGGGGCTGGCGGCCTGCCACCTGCCGGAGCACGACGCGGAGACGGCGCGCCGCAGTTTCCTGCGCCGGTTCCCCGCCGCGACGGAGGCGGAAATCCCGCCGCAACTTGCCGACACCGTCGCCGGCATCCAGGCGTTGATGCGCGGGGAGAAGGCGGACCTCAGCGGCGCCCCGCTGGACCTCAGCCGCACGCCCGAATTCCACGCCAAGGTCTATGAGATCGCGCGGTCCATCCCGCCCGGCGAGACGCTGACCTATGGCGAGATCGCGGTGAAACTGGGTGACAAGCTGCTGGCCCGCGAGGTCGGCGCGGCGCTGGGCAAGAACCCCTGGCCGATCGTGGTGCCGTGCCACCGGGTGACGGCGGCCGGCGGCAAGCCCGGGGGGTTCTCCGCCCGCGGCGGGGTCAACACCAAGCTGAAGCTGCTGGGCATCGAGGGCGCGGCGGCTGCGGCGCAAGCGGACCTGTTCGCGGGTTAAGCCGAAGAGGGTCCCCGCCGGCTTAACCCTGCTGCCCAACGCCACCTTAAGATTCTTCGGCGACGCTCCGGTAACCTGAGGTTGAGTCACCGGACGGCGCCATGTTCACCGCGTACAAGAACTACTGGGACTTCCAGGGCCGGGCTGCCCGGTCGGAGTACTGGCTGTTCTGCCTGTGGATGCTGATCCTGGGCGTGGCGGCAGGGACGATCGACGCTCTGGCCTTCAACGCCCGCGGGTTCGGCGGGCCCTGCGGGCTGTTCGTGACCTTCGCGCACCTGATCCCCAACCTGTCGCTGAGCTTCCGGCGGCTGCACGACACCAACCGCACGGCCTGGTGGCTGCTGATCGCACTCATTCCGCTCCTCGGCGGCCTGGTGCTGTTCGTGTTCACGGTGCTGCGGGGCACGCAGGGCGAGAACCGTTTCGGCCCGGAGCCCGGCCAGCGGTCGTACGAGGAGCTGCAGGCGACTTTCGCCTAACGAGGGGGCGCCTGAGGACGCGGCGCCAGACGGCGCCTCCATCGACAGCCTTCGCGGCGCTCGCTAACACCGGCTCATGGCCATCGGCGTGTTCGATTCCGGCGTGGGCGGGCTGACGGTCCATCATCGGCTCGTGGAGCGGTTCCCGGCCGCGGACTTCATCTATCTGGCGGACCAGGCCAACGCCCCCTACGGCGGGCGTTCCGGCGAGGAGATCGTCGAGCTGACCAAGGCCGGCTGCGTTCGCCTGTTCGCCGAGGGATGTGACGTGGTGGTCCTGGCCTGCAACACCGCCGCCAGCGTGGCCCTGCGCCGTCTCCAGCAGACCTGGCTGCCCGCCTACCGGCGCGAACTTGGACGGCCGGTGAACATCCTGGGCATCGTCGTGCCGACCATCGAGGCGGCAACCGGCCTGCCGTGGGAGCACGAGGCCCAATGGCGCGAGGAGAAGGCCGAGAAGGTGGATGTCCTTGGAGTCTTCGCCACCCCGGCCACCGCCCGGAGCCGCGTCTACGAGATCGAGATCGACAAGCGCCGCCAGGACGTTGCGGTGTTCTCCGAGCCCTGCCCGGAACTGGCGCGGATGATCGAGGCTGGGGCGCCACGCGAGGAGCTGGCGGCCGTCATCGACCGCCATGTCCAGGCGCTGAAGACCCGCATCGGCCGCCACCCGGACCGGGCGATCCTGGGCTGTACCCACTACGAGATCGTGGCGGACCTGTTCCAGGCGGCCCTGCCGGCGGGCACCCCGTTGATCCGCCAGCCGGAGGCGACAGCCGACGCGCTAGCCCGTTACCTGGAGCGGCACCCCGAGTTCCGGCCTGGCGAGCGCGGCGTCCGCCGCTTCCTGACCACCGGCCGGCCCGGCGAACAGAACAGCCTGGTAGAGACCTTCTGGGGGACACCGCTAAGGTTCGAGCCGGCTTGAGGAGCGACGTATGAAACACCTGATCGCGACGGTGCTGACCGTCCTCACCGCCGCGGGCTCCGCGCAGGCCGCCGTCGTCGACAAGGGCCCCGGCTACTTCCGCCTGAAGACCGTCCAGCAGATCGCCGCCCCGCCGGCGAAGGTCTACGCCGCGATTGGCGAATGGGGCCGCTGGTGGAGCGACGCCCATACCTATTCCGGCAAGGCCAGCAACATCACGCTCGCGCTCTCCGCCAACGGCTGCCTGTGCGAGGCTCTTCCGGGCGGGGGCAGCGTGCGCCATGGCGTGGTGGAGCTGGTGATCCCGAACCAGACCGTCCGCCTCGACGCCGCCTTCGGCCCGCTGCAGGACGAGGGCGTCGGCGGCGCCTATACCCTGACGCTCAAGGCCAGGGACGGCGGCACGGAGCTGACCATGACCTACCACGTCGCCGGCGCCCGCGACTTCATCGTCTCCGCCGCCCCGGCCATCGACGAGGTGATGAGCGAGGGCGTGGGCCGGTTGAAGGCCTACGTGGAAACCGGCAGGCCCTGATCCGTCTTCATGATCGCCGCCTGGGTCAGCGCAGCGTCCAGCCGCGCGCCCTCGGCATAGGGCGCGAGGTCGGCGGTGGGTGCGCCGCCGGCGCCCATGCCGGGCTCCGGCCGGGGCGCGCCGATGCGGGTTTCCACCGGGAAGACCCCGCACCAGGGGGCCCAGCCGGCGTCGGCCGGCAGGTCGGCGACGCCGGCGTCGCGCACCTTCGCCGAGGCTTCCTCGATCTCCATCTCCACCAGCGTGATTTGCTTGAGCTCGGCCTCCGTGGCGGGGCGCAGCTTGGCGGCGCGGCCGGCGTAGAGGCGGTCGATGAAGCTGTCCATGGCCGCACGCTTGGCCTCCAGGCCGTCCACGCGTCGGGCGCGGCCGAAAGCCATCACCGAGCGATAGTTCAGCGAGTGAATGAAGCCTGAGCGGCCGACCACGAAGCCGTCGAGGAAGCTGACGGTCACGCAGACCGGAGCGCCGACGCCCACAGCGCCGATCATCCGACTGGCGGCGGCGCCATGCCAGTAGAGCCGGCGGCCCTCTCGCCAGTAGGCCGTGGGGGTCACGAAGGGCTGGCCGTCGATCGCATAGCCGACGTGGGCCATCACGCCCGCATCGAGGATCTCGAACACGGCCGCCTCGTCGTAGCGGCCTCGCTGCGGACGGCGGCGCAGTCTCGAGCGGCCTGTGGGTGTGAACTTGGGGGCGATGGCGTTCATGGCGGAGATCCTCGTCGCCCCGGAAGCTGCGCCTTGCGTGGACTGCCCAAAAGGTCCAATTTCGAGACAGCTAGCAGACCACTGGACGTTGCGCTCCCATGAGCTGGGCAGAGATCTATCCCTGGCGGGCGCCGCAGCCGGGTGGCCCGGTGATCCGCCAGGTCTACGACCAGGTGCGTGCGGCGATCCATGAGGGCGCCCTGAAACCCGGCGGCCGCCTGCCCTCCAGCCGCGACCTGGCGCTACGGCTGGGCGTGGCGCGAGCCTCGGTGGTGGCGGCGTACGACCAACTGCTGGCTGAGGGCTATGCGGAAGGCCGCAAGGGCTCGGGCACCTACGTCTGTGGCGACCTCTCCGGGGTGATCGACCTGCCGGCCGGGCCACCGCCGGCTGAGACCCCGGTCACGTCCGGAGCGGGGATCGAGGCCTCAATGGGGTTCGTGGACCTGCAAAGCGCCACGGTGGCCTTCTCGAACGGCCGCACTCTGATGGACGCCCGCGCCCTGGACGCCTGGTCCCGGTCCACCCGCCGGGCCCTGCGGACGCTCGGGCCGGCAGATTTCGGCTATGGCGACCCGGCGGGCGCCCTCCGGCTGCGCGGCGCGGTGGCCGACTACCTGCGCGCCGCGCGCGGCGTGGTCTGCGCGCCTGATCAGGTGATCCTGACGTCCGGCGCGCAACAGGCGGTCGACCTGACACTGCGCGTGCTGCTGAGGCCGGGCGACAAGGTCTGGCTGGAGGATCCCGGCTATCAGCCCACCTGGTACGCCGCCTCAGCCGCGGGAGCGCGGACCTTCGGCGTGCCGGTGGACCGGTCAGGTCTGGTGGTGTCGGCCGGCGTCGCCATGGCCCCCGACGCGCGGCTGGCGTTCCTCACGCCCTCGCACCAGTACCCGCTTGGCGTGGCGCTCTCGATGGGGCGGCGGCTGGAGCTGGTGGCCTGGGCGCGGGAGGCGGGGGCCTGGATCCTGGAGGACGACTATGCCGCGGAGTTTCGCTATGCGGGCGCCCCGCTGCCGGCGCTGCAGGGACTCAAGGGCGGCGACCGGGTGATCTATGTCGGGACGCTGAATAAGGCGCTCTTCCCGGGCCTGCGCCTGGGCTACCTGGTGGCGCCGCGCGAGCTGGTCGGCCCGCTGACGGCAACACGGCGCATGGTCGATCGCCAGCCGCCGACCCTGACCCAGGCGATCACGCTGGACTTCATCGAGAGCGGCCAGTTCGCCGCCCACATCCGCCGCCGCCGCATTGCCTACAAGGCCCAACGCGACGCCCTTGCCGACGCGTTGGAGCGCCGCCTAGGTCATGCCCTGGAGGTCGACGTCCCGGACCAGGGTATGCACCTGATCGCCTACTTCCGCGACGGCCGCTCCGACGTGGAGGCCGAGGCGGCCGCCCACGCGTGCGGGGTCACGGCGCGTGCGATTGCCCCGCTCTACCACGCCGCCCCGCCCCGCGCGGGCCTGCTGCTCGGCTTCACCGGCTTCCCGGCGAGCGCGATGGACGCCGGCGTGGCGCGGCTGGCGGGGGCGCTGGGCGCCTAGGCAGCGGCCGCGGTCTCCGAGGCCAGCACACGGCTCGCCGCGTTGACCACTGCGGCGATGCGCAGCGCCGCCTGGATCTGCGGGGCCGTGACGCCGTGCTTCTTCAACTCCGCCTCGTGGGCGTCCAGGCACATGCCGCAGCCGTTCACGGCCGAGACGGCGGCAGCCCAGAGCTCGAAGTCCGCCTTGTCGACGCCGGGGTTGGCGAGGCCGTTCATGCGCAGGCGCGCGGGCAGGGTCTTGTACTCGCCGTTCGAGAGCAGGTGCAGGGAACGGTAGTAGCCTGCATTCCCCAAGTGGCGTGGCGTTTGAGGTGAAGATCGCCTGTATCCGA
>NZ_CADEGK010000226.1 GCF_902826855.1 uncultured Phenylobacterium sp.
GGCTCGATGGGAGTCCGTGTGGGGCCTAGGGTGGTGCATGGGATGCCAGCGCGGGTGTGTTTGTGGAGGCGTGTGGTCGTGTCAGCGGTATGGGGATGAATGTGGCGATCGGTCGCGCGTGGCGCTGGGTTGCCCGTGGTGTGGAACAATGTACGGTGTGGGTGGCGTCGTCCGGCATGAACGACTCCGGCGCCGGGACGTAGACGTATTCGGGCGACAGGACCGCGCCGACCACCGTGAAGGTGAAGGCTCGACCCTCCACGACCGCGGTCAGGCGGTCGCCGAGCTGGACATCCGCCGCCTCCATGAAGGTCTTCAGGGCCACGGCCTCATCGGTCCGGCGGGGGTCCGGCATGCGGCCGCGGGTCAGGCGGATGCGGTTCAGCGCCCGACCTTCGCCGTCTGGCAAGGAGATCAGGCGCGCGACAGCAGGGCGCGACAGCCCCGGCACGTCCATCAGTCCGGCCTCGAGGATGCGCGCGTCCACCGCTGTCACCCCCTCGATCCGCGCCAGATCCTGCAGGCGCGAGGCCGGGACACGCCTCGCCTGGGCGAATACGTCGGCGAAGCCGGTGTCCGCGTAGAAGGCAGCCTGCGCGTCCGAAAGCGCCCGCTGCGCCGAGAACGACATGACGGCCACTGAGACGCCGCAGGCGATCAGCAGCGCAATCGCCATCATCTGCCACTTCAGGCGCCACAGGTCGCGCAGGAGCTTGCGGTCGAGCGGGCTCACCAACTCATCTCCCGCGGGGCAAGCTTCTTCCCGTTGCGTTCGATCTCGGTGATCCGCCCGTCGCGGAACCGGATCACCCGGTCGGCCATCCTGGCGATGTCGGCGTTATGGGATACGATCATGGTCGTGGCGCCCACGTCGCGGGTCACGTCCGCGATCGCCTCCAGAACCCGCACACCACTCTCGCTGTCGAGCGAACCGGTGGGCTCGTCGCAAAGCAGCAGCTGCGGCCGCTTGGCGATGGCGCGGGCCACGGCCACCCGCTGCTGCTGGCCACCCGAGAGCTGGGCGGGGAAATGGTCGAGCCGGTCCGAGAGACCAACCCGCGCCAGGGCCTCCTCCGGCCTCATGGGATCGCGCGCGATCTCGGTGATCAGCGCGACGTTCTCGCGAGCGGTCAGGCTCGGCACCAGGTTGAAGAACTGGAAGATGAAGCCCACCGAGGCACGGCGATACCGCGTCAACTCGATGTCGCTCGCCTGGGTCAGTTCCAGGTCCTGGAAACGGGCCGATCCTGAGGTCGCACGGTCCAGCCCGCCCAGTATGTTCAACAGGGTCGACTTGCCGGATCCCGAGGGTCCCAACAGGACGAGCGTCTCGCCCCCAAGGATATCGAGGGTCACGCCCCGCAACGCATGCACGTCGCCGGCCGAAGTCGCGTAGACCTTGGCCAGCTCGCACACCTTGAGGACGGTATCGGTCATACGCAAACGTCTCCGGGGCCGGCGGCCAGCCCCGGTCGCTACAGCCCTGCCCCCGGACCTGCCTTGACCTGACGCAAGCGGGTCTCGATCGGCGCGATGCCCGGCCTGGCAATACCGCGCGATATGCCGAGTTCGTGGGCGCCTACCTGGTCTCCCGCCTCACGCGGCCGGCTCGTCGGCGATGAAACGGTAGCCGACGCCCGGCTCGGTCAGGATGAGCTTCGGCTCGGAGGGGTTGAGCTCGATCTTCTGCCGTAGCTGGCCGATGAAGACGCGCAGGTACTGGGTGTCCTGCACGTGCGCTGGCCCCCACACCGAGATCAGCAACTCGCGGTGCTGCATCACCTTGCCGGCGTTCTGGGCCAGCCTCGCCAGCAGGTCGTACTCCTTCGGCGAGAGATGTAGTGGCTCGCCCCCGCGGGTGACCCGGCGCCGGGGAAAGTCGATGACCAGCCCGGAAGCGCGGATGATCGGCGGCGGCGGCTTCGCCGAATTGGAGCGCTGGCGCAGCGACGCGCGCAGGCGGGCGAGCAGCTCGCCCACGCCGAACGGTTTCTCGACGTAGTCGTTGGCGCCGAGGTCCAACGCCTCGATCTTCTCGGTCTCGCGGTCGCGCGCCGACAGAATGATGATCGGGTCATCGTAGAACTCTCGCGCCCGCATCAGCACGGACTTTCCGTCCATGTCGGGCAGGCCCAGGTCGAGCACGACGGCGGCCGGCGCCGCGCGGGCGATCTCGCGCAGGCCCTCCGCGCCATTGTCCGCCCGCAGCGGCTCGAAACCTGCGGCCTGCAGGGCCGCGCGCAGGAAGCGATGGATCTGCGGCTCGTCGTCGATGACGAGGATTTTTGGGTAGATGCTCATGCGCGGCCTCCCGGAGCGGACGGCGCCTTGGGCAGGCTGATCAGCACCCGGGTGCCGTGGTCGCCGTGGATGGGGCTGGCCGCTGCGATGCGCCCGCCCATCGCCTCGATGAAGCCCTTGGAGATCGACAGGCCCAGCCCCACGCCTTTGCTGCGCTCGCTGCGGTCGCTTGGCTCCTCCATCCGGTGGAACTTCTCAAACACCCGCGCCAGCTCGGCGGTGGGGATGCCCTTACCCTCGTCCTCGATGCTGATCACCACATTGTTGCGGTCCTCATAGGCGGCGAGTTCGACCGCGGTCCCGTCGGGGCTGTAGGCGATGGCGTTCTCGAGGATGTTGACGACGGCCTGCTCCAGGAGGTTCGGGTCGAGGCGGACCAGGGCGAGTTCGGCCGGGAAGTCGCGGTCGATATGGCGCTTGCCCAGCCGCCGCGAGACCCGCTCCGCCGCGGCCATGAGGACGTCGCGCACATCCACCCAGTCGTCCCGGGCGTTCAGGCCTCCGCCCTCCAGGCGGGTCATGTCCAGCAGGTTGCCGACGTAGCGGTTCAAGCGCTCGGCCTCCTCCCGGATCGAGACAAGGAGGTCCTCGCGGACGTCCTCGGCGATCGAGGGGCCATAGTCGATCAGGGTGGTGGCGGACCCGAGCACCGTCGAGAGCGGGGTGCGCAGATCATGGCTCACCGAATTGAGCAGCGCAGAGCGCAACTGGTCGGTGCGGCGCAGGGCCTCCGCGCCTGCGGCGACGGCAGCGAACTCCGCCCGCTCCAGGGCGACGGCCCCCTGGTCGAGCAGCGCCCCCACGAAGCGCTCGCCATCCTCGGTGGCGATGGCCGCCGGATCGACGCCGACGACGCCCGAGCGGGCCTTGACGCCCTGCAGCGGCCGGAACGTCCAGGCCGCCATCGGCATGGTGCCTGTCCCGGCCCCGGCCGCCTCGCCCTTCTCCCAACACCAGCGGGCGGCGGCCATGTCGCCTGGCGGAAGGGACGCCACCGCCGGCGAAGCCGCCATGATCCTGAGATCCCCCTCAGCGGGCCCGAGAACCACGGCTTTCGCGCCGGTGGCGGCGGCGAGTTGTTCGGCCAGCGCGGTCGCGGCCTCGTGTGCGCCTGCCGCGCCCGAGAGGCGGCGCGTGGCGGCGAGCACCGCGGCGATCGCCGACGCCCGGCGCGAGGTCGCGCGGGCCTGGTCGCGTACGCGGCCCGTGAGCCATCCGGTCGTCAGCGCGACGGCGAAGAACACCCCGAAGGTCAGCACATCGGCGGGGTTGCCGATGAGCATCGTCAGCCGCGGCTCGAGGAAGAAGAAGTTGTAGATGACCGCCGACGCGGCCGCCGCCACGACCGCCGGCCAGAGCCCGAAGGCGATCCCAGAGACGAGCACGCTCAGCATGAACACCATGGCGAGGTTGGCGCTCTCGACGTAGCGGTCGACCAGCCACGCGACGGCCCCGGCCGCAGCCACGCTGCCCAGGGCGGCGATGTGGCCGCGCCAGGGAATGTCGCGCAGGGAAGTCCGGGGCCGCCCCTCCGGCGCGGATGCCTCCGAGGACTCCGTGATCACATGCAGGGCGGCCCCGCCCACCTCATCCAGAAGCGCCTGGATAAGGTCGCGCCGAAGCCGCAAGCCCCTGCGCTGCCGCCGGCCGACGACGATCTGGGTCACGTTGTTGCGCCGGGCGAACTCGAGGACGCCGACCACCAGGTCGTCGCCGGTCAGCGTCACCGTGGCTCCGCCGAGCTGGGTCGCCAGCTTCATCGCGTCGCGCAGGCGCTGGGCCCCGGCCGGGCTGGGCGCGGCCGCATTCGGCCGCTCCACGTGCGCCACCGTCCACGGCGCGTCCATCATCATGTCCGACAGCCGCCGGCCCGCACGGACCAGGGCCCCCGCCATGGTGTCGGGCCCCACGAGCACCAGGATCCGCTCACCAGCAGCCCAGGGCCCTTCGACCCCGGCGCGCTTCATCGCGCCGATCAGCTGGTCATCCACCGTCTGGGCGGCGCGGCGCAGGGCCAGTTCGCGGAGCGCGGTGAGGTTCTCGACCTTGAAGAACCGGTCGGCCGCCACCCGCGCGGTCTCACCCATGTAGACCTTGCCCTCGGCCATCCGCTCCCGCAGCTCCGAGGGGGTGATGTCGATCAGCTCGATCTCGTCGGCGCGGCTCAGCGCCGAGTCCGGCACCGTTTCGCGCTGGCGCACCCCGGTGATCTTCCAGACCACCTCCAGGAGGCTCTCCAGGTGCTGGACGTTCAGCGTCGTCCAGACGTCGATGCCGGCGGCCAGCAGTTCCTCGACGTCCTGCCAGCGCTTTGGATGGCGCGAGCCCGGCGCGTTCGAATGGGCGTACTCGTCGACCAGCAGCAGCTCGGGCCTGCGCGCGATAGCCGCGTCGAGGTCGAACTCCATCAGCGTGCTGCCGCGGTACTCCATCGGCTTGCGCGGCAGGACATCCAGGCCGCGCAGCAGCGACTGGGTTTCCCTACGGCCATGGGTCTCGACCACGCCGACAACGACGTCGCCACCCTCGGCCTTTCGGCGTCGGGCGGCGCGCAGCATCTCGTAGGTCTTGCCGACCCCGGGCGACATGCCGAGGAAGACCTTCAGCCGGCCTTGCCCTGGGCGGGCCGCCGCCAGCAGGGCGTCCGGATCGGGCCTGCGGGGCTCTTCGACGTTCATTGTGGCGGAGGTTGCCTCTTGGGCCAGGCGGCGTCGAGCGCCAGGTTGGTCTTCAGGACATTCACCCGCGGCTGGCCAAGAATGCCGAACGTCCGGTCCTCGACGTGGCGGCCGATCAGGGCGCGCACCTGCTCCACCGGCGCGCCGCGGGCCGCCGCGATCCGGCCGGCCTGCATGTCGGCATTGGCCGGCGAGATGTGCGGGTCGAGCCCGGAGGCGGACGTCGTGACCGCATCCCCTGGGATCGTGGCCGCGCCCGCCTCGGCCTTGAGCGCC
This sequence comes from uncultured Phenylobacterium sp., assembly GCF_902826855.1. Taxonomy (GTDB): domain Bacteria; phylum Pseudomonadota; class Alphaproteobacteria; order Caulobacterales; family Caulobacteraceae; genus Phenylobacterium. The sequence goes on from NZ_CADEGK010000226.1 coordinate 5,256, forward strand.
ACCGCGCTCTCCTGGATCCGCTTCGCCAGGGCTTCGTTGAGCGGACCCAGGTTGGAGCCGGACGAGGCCGAGGCGTCATAGCCGTCGCTGCCCGCGGCCGAGGGGCGACCGTGCAGGTACTGCGGGCCGGTGAAGGTCTGGCCGATGAGCTCGGAGCCCACGAGCGTCCCGCCGACGCGCACGACGCTGCCGTTGGCCTGGTGGGGGAAGGCGCCTTGCGCCAGACCGGTGATCGCCAGGGGATAGGCAAGACCCAGAAGGACTGTGAACAGTCCCAGGGACACCACCGCTGGCCGAACGAGCGCGAACATCAGGGTTTCTCCTGGAAGGTCACTTTGAGAGCGCCGCTGACGATCGGCGCGCGCGGAAACGGGTGGGCGTTGATCATGCGAGGCCTGCCGTTGAGATGATCAGGTCGATGACCTTGATCCCGACGAAGGGCGCGATGAGGCCGCCCAGGCCGTAGATCAGCAGGTTGCGCGACAGCAGCCGCGACGCGCCGATGGCCTGGTAGCGCACACCCCGCAGCGCGAGTGGGATCAGCGCCACGATGATCAGGGCGTTGAAGATCACCGCCGAAAGGATCGCACTCTCAGGCGAAGACAGGCCCATGATGTTGAGCGCGCCCAGGGCCGGCAGCGAGACCACGAACATCGCCGGGATGATGGCGAAGTACTTGGCGACGTCGTTGGCGATCGAGAACGTTGTCAGCGCGCCGCGGGTGATCAGCATCTGCTTGCCCACCTCTACGATCTCGATGACCTTGGTGGGGTCGCTGTCGAGGTCGACCATGTTGCCCGCCTCGCGAGCGGCCTGCGCTCCCGTCTGCATCGCCACGCCCACGTCGGACTGGGCGAGCGCCGGGGCGTCGTTGGTGCCGTCGCCGCACATGGCGACCAGTCGGCCCTTGGCCTGCTCGGTGCGGATGAGCTTCAGCTTGTCCTCGGGCGTGGCCTCGGCGAGGAAGTCGTCGACGCCGGCCTCCGAGGCGATGGCGGCAGCCGTCACCGGGTTGTCACCGGTGATCATCACGGTGCGCAGACCCATGCGGCGCAGGTCTGCGAACCGCTCCTTCACGCCGGGCTTCACCACGTCCTTCAGGTGGATCACACCGAAGAGGACGCCATTCTCGGTCACCGCGAGCGGGGTCCCGCCGGAACGCGCGATGCGGTCGACGGCGGCGGTGAACTCGGCCGGAACCTGCTCGGGCCTCAGGCCCGTGTCCTTCAGCACCGCGTCCACGGCGCCCTTGCGCCAGACCTGGCCGCCCGCCTCCAGTCCCGACTGGCGGGTCGTGGCGCTGAACGGGATGATCTTGGAGTCAGCAGGCGCGTCCACCGCCAGTCCCTGGCTGCGCACCAGGTCGAGGATGGACCGGCCCTCCGGC
>NZ_CADEGK010000227.1 GCF_902826855.1 uncultured Phenylobacterium sp.
CTCGGCCAGGCCGGCCAGGCCACGATCTCCTGCTCGGTTACCGGCGTCGGTACGGTCGAAGCCTGTCGCATCGTCGGCGAGACGCCCGCATCCATGGGCTTCGGAACCGCCGCGCTGAAACTTTCGAGGTATTTCAAGATGAACCCGCGGACGGTCGACGGCCGTCCGGTCGAAGGCGGCAAGGTGACGATCCCGATCCGGTTCAACCTGTCCTGAGCCCGGCGGGCCTGCCGTCGTCCGCTTCAGTAGCTCTTCGGCAGGCCCAGCACGCGCTCGGCGATGTAGTTGAGGATCATCTCGCGGCTCACCGGCGCCAGGCGCGCGATCATGCTCTCGCGCATGTAGCGCTCCACGTCGAACTCCTTCGCGTACCCCATCCCGCCGTGCGCCATCACCGCCGCCTCGCAGGCGCTGAAGCCGGCCTCGCCGCCCAGGTACTTGGCGGCGTTGGCCTCCGCCCCGCACTCGCGGCCGTCGTCGTAGAGGGCGGCAGCCTTGAAGGTCATCAGGTTGGCCGCCTCCAGCTCCGCCCACGCCCTGGCCAGTGGATGCGCCACGCCCTGGTTCATCCCGATCGGCCGGCCGAACACCACCCGCTCCTTGGCGTAGGTCGCCGCCCGCTTCAGCGCGGCGCGGCCCAGCCCCACGGCCTCCGCCGCCACCAGCACCCGCTCCGGGTTGAGCCCTTCCAGCAGGTAGTAGAACCCCCGTCCCTCCTCGCCCACGAGGGCGTCGGCCGGCACGTGCAGATCGTCGATGAACACCGCATTGGACTCGATCGCCTTGCGCCCCATCTTCGGGATCGGGGTGGCCTGGATCCGTTCTCGGTCGAAGTCGACGTAGAACAGGCTGATCCCGTCAGTGGCCTTCTTCACCTCCGCCTTGGGCGTGGTGCGGGCCACGATCAGCATCTTGGTCGCCCGCTGGGCCATGGTCGTCCACATCTTGCGGCCCGAGATGACGTAGCCGTCGTTGGTGCGGACCGCCTTGGTCGTCAGGCTGGTGGTGTCCAGGCCGGCGTTGGGCTCGGTGACCCCGAAGCACATGCGGTCCGTTCCGGCGATCAGCGACGGGATCAGCTTGCGCTTCTGCTCATCGGTCCCGAATTTCGCCAGGGGCATGGGGCCGAAGATGTTCAGGTGGATCGCGCTGGCGCCGGAGAACCCGGCCCCACTTTCCGCCACCGCCTGCATGGCGATCGCGGCTTCGGTGACCCCCAGGCCGGAGCCGCCCAACTCCACCGGCATCGCCGCGCCCAGCCAGCCGGCCTCGGCCATCGCCGCCACGAAGGCCTCGGGAAACTCGCCGGTCTCGTCCGTGCGCCGCCAGTATTCCGCGTCGAACCGCGCGCAGAGCTTCAGCACCTCGTCGCGGATCGCCTGCTGCTCGTCGGTGAACCAGAAGCCGTTCATCGCCACCCCCCCGACCTTCCTGTCCCGAACCGCGCCGGGTCCAGCCGCGCGCCATAGGGGCCAGCATCGCGCCCCGTCACGCAAGCCGCCACGACCTCCGCCACCAGCGGCGCGAGCAGCCAGCCGTTGCGCCGCGCGCCCACCGCAAGCACCACCCCGGACGCCTTGCTCCAGCCGGCCATCGGCAGCCCGTCGGGTGTCGCTCCGCGCACCCCGGCGGCGATCTCGAACCGGCCGTCCCGCAGGGCCGGGAACAGCCGCACTCCAGCCGCCAGCAGCGGCGCGGCCACCGTGAAGTCCACCAGGGTGTCCGCGCGCCCGGGCTCCATGGTCGCCCCCACCGCCAGGCCGCCCTGCCCCGGCGCGGCGTAAGCGCCCTCGGTGCGCACCGTCACGCCGGCCACAGGCCCCGGGAACCGCACGATATGGCCCTTGATCGGGCTGAGTTCGACGAGTTCGGGGGCGACATCGGCCAGCCCCGTCGTGGCGCCGGTGGCGATCACCAGGACGTCGGCATCGCCGCGGCCAGTCACCGCCTCGATCCTGAACGCGACGCCGCGCGCTGCGGCCGCCGCACGCAGGGTCGGCAAAGCGGCCTCGGGATCAACCCGCCAGTCCTCGCGGGTCAGGATCGCGTGGTCCATCCGGTCGGACAGCCCCGGCGCCAAGGCCAGCGCGGTGGCTCGCCCGATTTCCGCACCGCGCAGGCCCAGGGCATCCAACCCCGCGGTCACGCGCGCCAGCCAGGCGTCGTCCCCCACGGCGATCGCCCCGGATCGGTCAAGGACCACGCCGGTGCGCTGCGCCAGTCCCGGCCACCGGTCGCGACCGGCCATCAGGAGGTCGAGGTGGCTCCGGGCCGCCGGGTCCAGCACCGCCTCGAACACCGGGGCGATCATGCCGGCCGCCACCGTCGACGCGTTCGGCCCGGCGCCAGGGTCGAAGACGGTCACCGCGCAGCCCGCCTCGGCGAGGGCCAGCGCACTCGCCAGCCCCAGCACGCCCGCGCCGGCGATCGTCACTTTGGGGGCCCCGCTCATGGCCCTAAGCACCCGCTGGCGTCGGGAAAATCAAGGCCCGGAACCGGGCTGGCGGCGACGGGGTTACCTTCGCCATGGCTGAAGCCCTTGATCCCGCCATCCCCGACGACATCGAACGACTGGCTCAGGCCGTCCTTCAGGCCGCCTGCGACCGCAAGCTGATGCTGGCCACCGCGGAGAGCTGCACCGGCGGCCTGCTCGCGTCCCTGCTCACGGACATGCCCGGCAAGTCGCACGCCTTCGAACGCGGCTTCGTCACCTACGCAGAAGTGGCCAAACACGAGGTCCTGGGCGTTTCTCGCGAGATCCTGGCGACGGAGGGGGCTGTCTCCGAAGCCTGCGCCAGGGCTATGGCGGAGGGCGCCCTGGCGCGCTCGCGCGCGGACATCGCGGTCTCGGTGACGGGCTTCACGGACAACGCGCCGGGCCAGCCCGGCGGCCTGGTTCACGTCGCCTGCGCCCGCCGCGGCGGTCCGACGCGCCATCGGATGGAGCAGTTCGGCGACATTGGCCGGGCCGAGGTCCGGCTCAGCGCCCTGCGCACCGGTCTCTGTTTAATCCGCGACGCGCTGGACGACCTCGCCCAGGCCGCCTAGCTTCACGGCTACGCACGGCGCCATGGACGCGCAAGCCGGCCCCTGTAGAAGAGCCGGTGTGTTTGGGGAGGGGATCCCGGTTGATACGCGACCTGTTCGTCTGGATGTCCAGGCTCGGCAAGGGGCCCGGCGAGTATGATCCCTCGTGGAGCGACCTGCTCGCCAGCTCCCTGAACTTCTGGGGGCTGCTCGAGGGCACTCACGTACTGTCGCTGATGCTGTTCGCCGGCACGATCTTCGTGGTCGATCTTCGGCTGCTTGGGGTCATCTTCAAGAAGACGCCGGTGTCGGTCATCAGCGACCGGATCCTGCCCCTCACCATCTTCGGCATGGTCATCATGGTCGCGACGGGAACGGCGCTCGTTTTCGCCAAGCCTTTGCTTTATTATCACAATATCTGGTTTCGCCTGAAGCTCATCTTCCTGGCGGCAGCCTTCATCAACATCATCGTCATGCACTACCGGCTGCAGCGGAACATGGCGCAGTGGGACGCCCTGCCCAAGCCACCGACCAAGATCCAGGTATCCGCCTTCGTCTCGCTCGCCTGCTGGATCGTGGTGATCACCTTCGGCCGCTTCATCGCCTACGATTGGTACAACTGCGGCAAGCCCCTCCCCGACTGGGTGAACGCCATCGAGGAGTGCAAGACGTCGCAGGACGGCGCCGTCGACCTGAAGGGGAATCTCCTGTGACCATTGCCCCGCAGGACTTCCTCCCCCAGCTCGCCGACTGGGTCGCCCAGCTCGACGACGTTTTTCCCGGCAAGCAGATCAAGCCCTGGTTCGCCCAATGGGAGGTGGGCCATCTGCTGTCGCTGGCGGTGCTCGGCGGCTCATCCATCCTCCTCAACCTGCGCCTGATCGGCGTGGGACTGACCGACGAGCCGGCCTCGGAGCTCAACCGCAACCTGCGCGGCTGGATCATCGCCGGCATGATCGGGATCGTCGTCACCGGCCTCCTGATCGGCTCGTCCAACGCCGAGCGGCTCTACACGTCCGAGGCGTTCACCGCGAAGATGATCGGCCTTTTGGCGGGGATCATCCTCACCTTCGCCGTGACCCTCACGGCGACCCGAAACGACGGTGCGATGGGTCCCGCCGCCCGCGTCTCTGCCTTGGTCGGCCTGGCCGTCTTCCTGGTGGCCATCTCGGCGTTCCTGATGGCCAAGCTGGCCAATCCCGGCCTGTGGCACGTGATCAGCGCCGGGGCGCTGATCGTGCTCTTCGCCACCCGCGGGCTGACCCGGATCGTCTATCTTACCGTCATGCTGGCGATGATCGCCGCCCAGCAGGTGTTGACCCACGTGGTCTACAAGTTCGACGACTACGCCCACCTCGACCCGGTGAACAAGGGCTTCGCCTGGGGCTACGTGGCGGTGATCCTCGGTTTCGGCGCCCTCCAGGCCGTCGCCTCCGGGCGCAGCCAGGCGGCCGGCCCGTTCGTCAAGCTGATGGCCTTCGCCGCCATCCTCGTCTGGGTGATGACCGCGGCCGCTGGACGATGGCTGGCGTTCGCCTGACGGCGGTCAGCGGCGTGCGGCGGTCCGGGGCGGAAGCACGGCTGCGCGCATCAAGGCGTAAAGCGCCAGGGGATCGGACACACCGGCGAACGCCGGCGATCCCGGCCCGCGGGCGCTGTTCCCCGCCACGACGACCAGGGTGTCGACGCTACGGGTCGCCGCCATCGCGGCCTGCATCGCCCGCGACGCTTCGGCGGTCCCCGCGTCAGCCACCACGACGAGGACGAACCCGGCAGGGCGGCGCCCGAGCAACTGGAGAGCACGCTCCGTCATAACGGAGAGCGACGGTTCGTCCTCGCCGTCGCCCTTCTCCTGGCCCAGGCGGTCTGGCGAGAACAACCCGAGAACCGGACCCGCGGCGACCGAGGGGTCCAGAGCCGTCAGTTGCTCCGCCGACTTTAGATAGGCGCTGTCTGGGTTTCGCGCGCGCCACTCGGCGACCAGATCGCGGCCGTCCCGTCGGACCCCAAACCGGCGCGGATGTCGCGGGTCGGGTCTTGAGCCCGGCGCGAACGCCAACCGGCCGCCGCCCAGCACCACGTCGAGCCCGCCTCGGTGGTCGAACTCGACCAGTTGCCGAGCGATGTCGCGGCATCCTTCCGCGATCGCGTTCTGCGGCATGTTGGCATCGACTTCCCAGTTCACGTCCGTAACGTGGGCATAGGCCGCCGCCGCTCGCGTTACGCGATCTGTGGTGACAAGGCCGGCAGCGAGCCCGGCTTCCTTCGCGTCTTCGAGCAAGGTGGCCACTTCACGCCCGCGGGCTTCACGGCACTGTCCACGCGACGCCGTCGCGTCCATGCCGACGACGCCGTCCTGAGTGCGGACGCCGGTCACGATCTCCGCCAGAGCGGCGGGGTTCTCTTGTCGACCGACGAACAGGACGAGGTTTCTGGGGTGGCCAGGTGTCGTGGATGCGCGGTGCGAGAGTGGCGCGCAGGCGCTGAGCGCCACAAATCCCGCCAGACAGAGGCCACGCGCGGGCCTGTTCACCGCGGCTATTCCGCCGCGATAGATACCGACGCCGCGCGGTCCTTGAAGTTGATCTCCTGGAGGTACTTGATCCCCTCCTCGGCGATGTCGTCGCCGACCATCTTGTCGCCCTCCCCCTTCAACTCGTCCATGTCGACGTAGGTCGCATAGAAGGCCCGGGTGCGGTCAGTGATCAGGCCGGCGTTGAGCAGCGTCTTGATCAGGACGCGGAAGATGTTGGTCTGGCTCTTCAGCCGCTCGCGCCGCGCGTCATCGTTCTGGATGATCTCGCGCACGCCCTCCAGCACCCGGTCCGGGTCCATCCCGAAGTCGCGGTAGACCTGTGCCTGCTGCACGGGGCTGCCCAGGTTGAACAGCAGCGACTGGAAGCAGTGCGCCGCCCAGTCCTCGACCGTCGCGCGCTCGTCCTCGCTCATCCGCGGGATGGTGCGGTCGGCCCAGATCTTCCCGAACTTGTGGTGGAAGGCCTCGTCGGTCATCACCAGCTGGAACAACTTCCGGGCCAGCGGGTCGCGGTTGTACTTGAAGCCGGTGGCGAAGGCGCCCATCGCCAGGCCCTCCACCAGCATCTGCATGCCGATGATCTTCTTATAGACCTCCGGCGCCTCGATGATGTCGACCAGGAGCTGCTTCAGCACCGTGCCGCAAGGCCGCGGCAGGCCCCAGCGGGCCTTGATGTACTTGGCGAAGGCGGTGACGTGGCGCGCCTCCTCCCGCGTCTGGTTGGCGGCGTACTCCTGCGCGCCCTGGTCCTTCAGCACATGGCACAGGCTGGCCGACAGGTTCAGCGCGCCTTGCTCCCCATGCAGGATCGAAGAGAACTGCCACAGCGTCATCTCATTGATGAATTTCGCCTTCTGGCCGGTCTTCTCGAGGTGCTCCAGGACGTAGGGCACCCCGAGGCTCAGCACCTGGTCGTCGGGCAGCAGCGCATCGTTCTCCATGTCCCACGGCGCGGAGAAGTCGATGTACTTGGGGTCCAGGGGATCCCAGAAGTGGTCGTGGGTCGCAGAGATGATCTTGTCGAAAGCCGTCGAGC
>NZ_CADEGK010000228.1 GCF_902826855.1 uncultured Phenylobacterium sp.
CGCACCGCCCTGCAGGACGCGGCCTCGGTCGCCGGCCTGCTGATCACCACCGAAGCGGCCATCGTCGAGGCGCCCAAGAAGGGCGGCCAAGGCGGCGGCATGCCCGGCGGCGGCGGCATGGGCGGCATGGGCGACATGGACTTCTAGTCCACGCGTCCAACGCACTGAAAATGAAGAGGGCGGGGCCGCGAGGCTCCGCCCTTTTTCTATGTGCGGTCGTCCCGGATCGCCATGGCGCCGATCCAGCTGGCGACGCCGGTGATGATGGCGGCCCCGATGCCGGGGAACAGGCCGTAGACGTGCATGCCGGGCAGGAGCAGCGCGACCAGGCCGATCATCATGGCGTTCACCACCAGCAGGAACAGTCCCAGGGTCACGAAGGTGATCGGCAGGGTCAGGATGAACACCACCGGCCGCACGATCGCGTTGACCACGCCCAGCAGGAGCGCGGCGATCACCAGGGTCAGCGCGCCGTTGATGACGACGCCGCGCAGCAGCCAGTCGGCAATCCACAGGCCGAGCGCCGCGAAGACGGCGCGCACCAGGAACTTCATCGTTCGACTCCCCGACCAGCTTGGCTGTCGTCCGAAGGTGAGGGCGTCCGGGCCGGGGCGCAAGCCGCCTAGGCCTGCACCGCCTCGAGGCTCGGAATCGTCTGGGACAGCCGGCCACCGACCCTGATCGGCTCGATACGGCGCGCCAGGCCCGTCGCCGGGTCGGTCTCCACGAACACGCCGCAGACCGTGGCCGGCCCCTCGGCAGGCTTATAGCGGCCGCCGGCGATGCGCGTGGTGAAGCGGCGCAGCGGCTCTTCCTTGTGGTTGCCGATCACGCTGTCGTAGTCGGCGCAGGCGCCGGCGTCGGTTTGATAGGCGGTGCCGCCGGGAAGGACCTGGGCGTCAGCGGTCGGCACGTGGCTGTGTGTGCCCACCACCAGGCTGGCGCGGCCGTCGCAGAAGTGGCCCATGGCCATCTTCTCGGAGGTCGCCTCGGCATGGATGTCGACCACGATGGCATCGGCCGCCGCACCGAGCGGGCAGGCCTCCAGTTCCCTGTCGACCGCGGCGAAGGGGTCATCCAGGGCGTCCATGAACACCCGCCCCAGCAGGTTGACCACCAGGATCCGCCGGCCGTCCGCGGTGTCAAACAGCTGCGACCCGCGCCCTGGGGCGGCAGCGAAGGCGGAGTAGTTCAGTGGCCGGATAAGGCGGGGCTCGCGGACGATGTAGGTCATCGCCTCCTTCTGGTCCCAGGAGTGGTTGCCCAAGGTGAGGCAGTCCGCCCCGGCCTCGAACAGCTCCTTGGCGGTGTTTTCGGTGATCCCGAAGCCGGCGGCGGCGTTCTCGCCGTTCACGATCACGAACTCCAGGCCCAGCGCGCGGCGCAGGCCGGGCAGGTGCTCGGCCAGGCCCTCGCGGCCCGAGCGGCCGACCACGTCTCCGAAAAAGGCGATACGCATCAAGCCTCTCTAGCGGATGGCGTGGTAACCCGTCTCGGTCAGAATGGCGTCAAGGCGCTGGTCGTGCGGTTCCATGGGAATCTCGTCGACCTCCTGGCCGGCGTAGGCCACGCCGATCACAAGTACGGCCTTCTTCGCCCGCAGCGCCTCGATCGTGCGGTCGTAGTGGCCGCCGCCCTGGCCCAGCCGCCCGCCTTTGCGGTCGAAGGCCAGCACGGGGGTAAACACCACATCGGGCGCAACCTCGGCCGCGCCTGCAGCCGGCGCCGGGATGCCGAGCGCATCCGGCACAAGGGGATGGCTAGGCCCGTGCAGCCGGAACACCATCGCCGCGTCACGATCGATCACCACGGGCAGGGCGCGCCGCGCGCCCGCCAGGTGGATCGGGCTGGGGTCCAGTTCGGAGCCGACGGGATGGTAGAGGGCGTACGTCTCGCACGCCACCAAGTCCGGCAGCTGCGCCGCAGCCTGTGCGGCGGCGTCAGGGCAGTTGGCCGCCAGCTGGCGTCGCAGCGCGCGCATACGGGCCCGAAGGGCAGTCTTGGAGATCACGCCTCTCCTGTCTCAAAAGAAGGTGGCGGCGCCGCGAGAACCGTGAAGGACTGTTTCATTCCCTCGACCTGCTAGTAACAGGTGGGCGCCGTGTGCCCGGGACCAGGATCCCGGCCAGGGACAGCTCCCTAGAGATGAATTAAGGTCGCTGGAATATGTCGCCTTCGACGAGGGCCGCAGCAGACCCGCCGTCGCTAACGTAGGGCGGCGAGTGTCCAGTCTCAAGGACCATCGGGGATCATGACGTCGCAGCCCATTCAAGACCTGCTCGACCGCGCCGTCGCCGCCGGCGCCGCGCCGGGACTGACCGCGTCGGTGGCCGGTCCGGATGGGCGCGACGCGCACTACGCCGCGGGGGTGCGGGGTATCGCCGACCCGCGGCCAATGACCCCGGACTCGGTGTTCTGGATCGCCTCCTGCACCAAGGCCATCACCTCGGCCGCAGCCCTGCAGCTGGTTGAGCGCGGGCTCCTCGACCTCGACGAGCCGGTGGGAGGCCGGCTCCCGATGCTGGCGACGCCGCAGGTGCTGGAGGAGCTCGACGCCGACGGGGCCGCGCGGCTGCGGCCGGCGCGCAGGCCCGTCACGCTTCGCGCGCTCCTGACCCACACCTCCGGCCTGGCCTACGACTTCCTGCACGCCGGTCTCGCCCGCCACTACGCCGCCACCGGCGACAGCCTGGCGGGCTCACTGACCACGGCGCCGCTTCTGGTGTTCGATCCGGGCGACGACTGGCAGTACGGCGTCGGCATCGACGTGGCTGGATGGCTGGTCGCGGCCGCCAGCGGCCAGAGCCTGCCCGACTACTTCGCCCAGCACATCTTCGGCCCGCTGGGGATGGCCGACACCGGCTTTACGCCGGGCGCGGCGCTGTCCGACCGCATGGTCGGCATGCACAGCCGCGGTCCGGATGGGACGTTCGAAGCGGCCTCGGCGTTTCCGTCCGCGCCCGAGATGTATGGCGGCGGCGGCCTCTACTCGACCGCGCCCGACTATCTGAAGTTCCTGCGCGCGGTGCTGGCGGACGACGGCGCGGGCGTGCTGGGTCCTCAAGCGCTGGCCCTGCTGCGTCAAGGCGACAGCCGGGTCGGCGCAGCCGGTCACCTGATCACCGCCGCACCGCCACTCAGCCACGACTTCCGACCGATGCCGGACACGCCCCGAAGCCACACGCTTGGGTTCCTGCGCAACGAGGCCGATATCCCGGGCCGACGGCGCGCCGGCAGCCTGGCCTGGGGCGGCCTCGCCAACTGTTACTACTGGGCGGACCCGGCGAGTGGCGTGGCGGCCATGCTCTGCGCCCAGTTCCTGCCCTTCGCCGACCCCCGCATGCTGGAGGTGTTCGACGCGTTCGAACGCGCGGTCTACGCCGCCTGAGGCCTTCCGTCCGCGACATCGAGGCCCTAAGTGTCCGGCCGGTCTGAGGATAGAAGCCCCACGTGAGCGTCGCCGCCGACAGCGAAATGTCCCTCGCCCGCCAGGCCAACGATCTGGCGCGCGACCTGACGCGCGCCGATCCGCGGGTCTATTGGCTGGACCTGGGGGTCACCGCGGCTGTGACCTGGCTCAGCCTGCTGGTGGCCACGACCACCGCGTCGCTGGGCTGGGGGCTGGTGGCCGGCGCGGTCTGCGTGCTGGCCCTCTACCGCGGCATCAGCTTCATCCACGAACTGACCCACCTGCGCAGCGCCGAGGTCCCAGGCTTCCACGTTGCCTGGAACCTGCTGATCGGCGTGCCCTGGCTGACGCCCAGTCTGCTCTACGAGGGCGTCCACATCCTGCACCACGCCAAGGACCGCTACGGCACCGCTCGGGACCCCGAGTACCATCCGCTGGCGCGCCGCCCCGTCCACGAGCTGGCCGCTTTCCTGGGCGTGGCGTTCCTGGCGCCGATTGGCGTGATCCTGCGGTTCGCGGTCCTGGCGCCGCTGAGCTTCCTGATCCCGCCGCTCCGCCGCTTCGTGGTGGCGAAGACCTCCGGGATGGTCATCAACCTAGGCTTCTCGCGTGAGGACCACGACCGGGCGCGCACCGCGCCCTGGCTGGCCCAGGAGATCGCGTGCTGGCTGTGGAGCTGGGCCATGCTGGCGCTCACCGTGGTGGGCGTGATCCCGCTCCGGGCCCTGCTGATCGCGATGGCCATCTTCGCGCTGATGACCTTCCTGAACCAGCTCCGTACAGCGGTCGCCCATTACTGGGAAAACGACGGCGAGCAGATGGCCCCGCTGGACCAGTTCCGCGACACCGTGAACGTGCCCCCGCCGGCGCTGCTTCCCTTCCTCTGGGCCCCGGTGGGCCTGCGCTACCACGCCCTGCACCACCTGATGCCGCGGGTGCCCTACCACAACCTGGGAACCGCCCATCGCCGCCTGGTCGAGACCCTGCCCACCGACCACGTCTACCGCGAGGTTGAGCAGCGCGAACTGATCCCGGCGCTAGGTCGGCTGATCGGGCGGATGCGGGCGAAGCGCTAGGCGTCGCTCGCGGCCAGCTTCTCGATCCGGCTCGCCGCAGCTTCCAGCGCCCCCACCGCGCGGCCCTCGATACGCGAGCGTTCGGCCTGGAGCCGGGTGACCTCGACCTGCAGCGCCGCCAACCGGCCCTTGGCGTCATAGAGCTCGTCGGCCAGCATCAGGGCGCCCATCAGGAACAGGCGCGTGTCGCCCAGCTGGCCCATGTCCTGGGAGACCTGGCGCACCTGGTGGTCGAATATCTTGGCCAGTTCCTGCAGGTGCGCCTCCTGGCCGTCCTCGCAGCCCACGGCGTAGGGGCGGCCGTTCACGTCGACATTGATCTGGGCCATCTCAAGCCTCCTGTCCGTTCAGGGCTGCACGGATCTCCTGGATCGCGCGGCCGAGGGCGACCGAGGCCTGGGCGCCGGCCTCCTCCAGTTCGCGCTCGCGGGCGCGAGCCTGGTCGAGCTCGGCGGCCAGATTCGCACGGTCCTGCTCGAACAGGCCGCCGGACCCCGCCTCGCGCAGTTTCTGCCCCAGACGCTGCTCCAGCATGTGGATCGCGCTCTCAAGCCGTCTCGCCGCCAGGTCCAGCGCGCTCTCGCCTTGGCTCATCCGATCCTCCGGTCGCCGAAGAGGCTCCTATACCCTGCGTCGCTGAGTCTCGCGAAATTGGCCCTGCTTCTGGGGCGATTTCTTGACCCTCACGCTCGCGCGTGCGAGGCGGCGGGCACGCCCCGCCCTCCAGCCGAGTCCTCAAGGGAACCGATGCCCGCGCCACTCAAGACCATGGCCGACGCCATCCGCGTGCTCTCCATGGACGCCGTCCACCGGGCCAAGTCCGGCCACCAGGGCATGCCCATGGGCATGGCCGATGTCGCCACCGTGCTGTTCACGAAATTCCTGAAGTACGACGCCGCCGATCCCGACTGGGCGGACCGCGACCGCTTCGTGCTGTCGGCCGGCCACGGCTCGATGCTGCTCTACAGCCTGCTGCACCTGACCGGGGTGAAGGCGGTCACCATGGACCAGATCCGCAACTTCCGGCAGCTGGGCTCCAACACCCCCGGCCACCCGGAATACGGCCACACGCCCGGCGTGGAAACCACCACCGGGCCGCTGGGCCAGGGGCTGGCCACCGCCATCGGCATGGCCATGGCCGAGCGCCACCTGAACGCCCGCTACGGCGACGCCCTGGTGGACCATCGGACCTGGGTGGTGGCCGGCGACGGCTGCCTGATGGAGGGCGTCAGCCATGAGGCGATCAGCCTTGCCGGCCGCCTGAAGCTCGCCAAGCTCACCGTCCTCTTCGACGACAACAACACCACGATCGACGGCGAGGCGACCATCGCCGAGACGGGTGACCAACTGGCCCGCTTCAAGGCCGCCGGCTGGGCGGTGAAGGCCGTCGACGGCCACGACACCGGCAAGATCGCCGCCGCCCTGCGCTGGGCCACGCGGCAGGACCGCCCCACCATGATCGCCTGCAAGACCCTGATCTCGAAGGGCGCCGGGCCGAAGGAGGGTGATCCCCACAGCCACGGATACACCCTATTCGACGACCAGATCGCCGATGCGCGCGTCGCGATGGGCTGGACGGATGGGCCGTTCGTCGTGCCCGACGCGGTGCTGAAACCCTGGCGCGCGGCCGGCCGCAGGGGCGGCAAGGACCGCAAGGCGTGGGCGGCCCGACTGGCCGACTCCAACCTGCGCAGCGAGTTCGAGCGCGGCATGGCCGGCGACCTGCCGGTTGGCGCCTTGGAGGCCCTGGACGCCCATATCGCTCAGGCCGCCGCCGACAAGCCGGCGCTCGCCACCCGCCAGCACTCCGGCGCGGCGCTGGAGAGGCTCGTTCCGGCGATACCCGAGCTGGTCGGCGGCTCGGCCGACCTCACCGGCTCCAACAACACCATCGTCAAGGGCATGGGGACGTTCGACGCACCCGGCTACGAGGGTCGCTACGTGCACTACGGCGTGCGCGAGTTCGGCATGGCCGCGGCCATGAACGGCATGGCCCTCCACGGCGGCGTCATCCCCTATTCCGGCACCTTCATGGTGTTCTCAGACTACAGCCGTCCGGCGATCCGCCTGGGCGCGCTGATGGGCGCCCGTGTGATCCA
>NZ_CADEGK010000229.1 GCF_902826855.1 uncultured Phenylobacterium sp.
GCTGGGCGTCGCAGAACTTGGCGCCGCGGAGGTCCGCCTCGCGAAGGTTGGCGCCGCGGAAGTCACAGCCGGTGAGGTCTGCGCCCTGGAATTGGCAACCCTCCAGGTCCATGCCGAAGAACACCGACCGCGGGGCGTTCAGGCCCGAGAGACGTCGGCGCTTCAGGGTCTTCATGGGTCGGAAGTCGATCTCCGACATCTTCAATACCGCGCCCTTGGCGCCGCCCGAGTCGCAGAACTGCTCATGCTCGGCCACCACTTCGGTCAGCGAACGGTCGTCGACGTAGAAGATCGGCGGCGGCGCGCGCAGGACGCCCGTGAGGTCGCAGTCGTCCAGACGGGTCTGATTGAGGTTCACCCCGTTCATCACCGCCCGCTTCATCGATGAGCCGGTCAGGTCTGCGCCCGACAGGTCGGCGCCGGAGAGGTCGGCCCCGTCCAGCACGGCGCGCATCAGCTTGGCGCCGGTGAGGATCGCTCCAGACAGGTTGGCGTCGGTGAAGTCGCTGGACATGGCGACCGCGCCACTCATTTGGGCGCCGGCCAGGTTGGCCCCTGACAGCACCGCGTAGTTCAGTTCGCCCGGCCGATGCTCGTGGCGCAGGATGCGGAAGCCGTCCAGCTTGTCCTGCAGGGCGATACGACCCTCTCGCAGATCGCAGCCGGCCAGCTCGGCTCCGGCCAGATTGGCGCCGCGCATGCAGGCGCCGCGCAGGTCGGCGCGCTTCAGGTTCACGTGGCGCATGTCGGCTTCGCGCAGGTCCGCGCCGAACAGGATCGCGCGCGACAGGTTGGAGCGGGCCAGGCTCGCCCCCATCAGCTTGGCGCCTGTAAGGTCGGCGTCACGCAGGTCCACCGCCTCGAGCGAGCAGTTGGCGAGGTCGGCATAGGTCAGGTTCAGCCGCCGGCCGCCCGAGCGCCCCGCAAGATACCGCGAATGGGCGTCCAGCGCCTCACGCAGGGTGTGGGCGTCGACGGCCAGGTGATGCTGTTGGGGTACGGTGGACATGAGGCCTCACATTCACCTTGAGGCCACGGCTTTAAGGATGAGTTGCGCGACAGCCTTAATGCGGGATGGTTCTGACCGGCGACCTAGGGTTGCGACCTCATAACCAGCCGCGCCGTTTGAACCACAGCACCGGCAGGATGGCGGCGATCAGCATGGCCGCCAGCGCCATGTAGTAGCCGGCCGCCCAATGCAGCTCCGGCAGGACGTCGAAGTTCATCCCGTAGATCGAGGCGATCAGGGTGGGCGGCATGAACACCACCGCCACCACCGAGAAGAACTTGATGATGCCGTTCTGCTCGATGTTGATCAGGCCGAGCGCCGCATCCAGCAGGAAGGCAATGTGCGCCGCCTGGTGGCCGGCGTGGTCGCTCAGCGACTGGGCGTCGCGCTGCAGGCTCTCCAGGTGCGCCCGGCTCGCAGCGTCGCCGGCGATCTCGGGGGCGAGACCGGCGTAGCTGATCAGGCGCGCGAGCGAGACCAGGCTGTTGCGGGTGAGCCCCGTGATCGACTGGGCTTGGGCGAGGTCGGTAAGCATAGGGCGGAAGTTGCCCGCCGGCGGTCGCTGGAAGATTGAGACCGAGGCGGACTCGACCCGGTTGCCGGTGCCGTCGAGCACCCGGGCGAGGCGCTCAACGATAGCCTCAAGCAGGCCCAGCAGCGCCACTGCCCCGCTGACCGCGTCCTTGGCTGCGGCGCGCTCGGAGAAGATAGTGAAGGCCCGCAGCGTCTCGTAACGCAGGGTGACGAGGCGGCCGCCGGCCAGGACGAACGTCACCGGCGTCGTGGTGGGAAGGGCGTCGTCGGCGTGCGCAAGCAGCGTGGCCGTCATGAAGGTCGCCCCAGCCTCCTGGTAGAGGCGTGACGAAGGTTCCAGCGCCTCCATCTCCTGGACGGTGGGCAACTCGAGGCCCAGGGCGGCTTCGACCGCCAGCTCCTCCTCGCGGGTGGGCGTCAGGAGGTCGATCCAGATGACGTCCTCGCCGGGCTTCCACCCGGGCGCGACGGTCTCGGCCTCGAGGGTTCCTTGGTCGCGGCGAAGGACGTTGAGCATGCGTGTTCGCTCCTGCGCCGCCCTTGTGAGGCTGCGCCGAGGAACGCGTCAACCGCGCGGAGGCTACTTGCTCCGGTCGTTCCCGCCGCCGGTGGCAGCGGCGATCAGGGCGCCGATGCGGTCGGTGGAGTCGGCGGCCTGGCTGAGGAGGCTCATCGGACCCTGGCCGGGCCTGACGGCGGTGGCCAGCTGGCCGGCCGCGGATTGGGCCATGGCGATGGCGCCGTTCTGGACGCGGCTGACGCCCGAGTCGGCGATCATCCGCGCCGAGGAGTCGGGGTAGATGAAGCCATGGGTTGAATAGGTCGAGCCACCCAGATCGCGGTTGGGGTCGTACCAGACCTTTACCTGGCTCCAGTCGCCCTGGGCGGAGACGTCGATGAGGGTGACGTCCTTTTCCACCTTGCCGCGCGAGCCTTCGATCGGACTCCAGTTGGCGTGGGTGATCTGCACGACACGGTCGGTCAGCACCTGGCTGACCACGGCTACGTGGCCGAGGCGCATGCGCTGGGTAGGCTTGAAGCAGAGGACCGCGCCAGCGCGCGGCTGGAAGCCCGTCTCGTACTTGCCGGCCGCCTGCTTCCACCAGGTCCAGGCGTCGCCGAAGATCTGGATGCCGGAGATCAGGCGCGCGAACGGCACGCACTGCCAATAGGTGTCCGCGCTTGCGCCGGAAGGCGCGAAGGCCACGAAGGCCGCAGCGGCGAGGGAACCCAGAAGGGCCCGCGTCCGTTTGCGCATTCTCAGTGACTCCCCACTTCTAAGGCGAAGGGGTAACCGTATCCGCCTTGAGTGAAAAGAGGGTTTACGCCCTGCGACCAGGGGTCGCCGCTAAATTATCCACAGCCCCGCTCAGGCATGCCGCGACAGACGCGTGCTGATACATAGACGTGATGTAGAAATTGAAGAGCTACATTACCGGAATTAAGAAAACTATTCCGGAACAATCCCCGCACATCCCGTAAATCAGCTCATAAGATCTTGCCTGTGGACTACTCGTTAACCCAATTTTATCAAATTTCGGCCCCGTTTCACAGGTTGCAACAACCTGAAATAAGACCTCGCGCGCACACTCCGGGTGTTCGGCGCAACTCGCTCAAGAGGAGAATTTCCACTTCACGAACCCGAGAGCGACAGGCGCCGGCGCCGAATTAGTGAGCATGCGACTATTTCGGACGGCGGGACTGGCCCTCTGCCCCTGACCACCTAGATACGGATGACTGTCGGGGAGACTCAAATGGACATCGCCGCCCTAGCAGCCCTTGCCGCCGAGCCGGCCGCATGGGCCGCCCTTCTCACCCTGGTTGTGATGGAGGTGGTGCTCGGCATCGACAACCTGGTCTTCATCTCCATCCTGGCCAACAAGCTGCCGGAGCATCAGCGCAACCAGGCGCGGCGCATCGGCATTTCGCTCGCCCTGATCATGCGGCTGGGACTGCTGCTGACCCTGGGATTCATCATCGGCCTGACCCAGCCGGTGTTCGAGTTGCCCTGGCAGGGCCCTATCGGCGAGCACGGCGAGCCCGCCTTCGAACTGTCCTTCTCCTGGCGCGATCTGATCCTGATCGCCGGCGGCCTGTTCCTCGTCTGGAAGGCCACGACCGAGATCCACGAGAAGGTCGACCCTCACCAGACCGAGGGCGTCATGGACACCAAGGCGAAGGTGGCCACGAACCTTGGCTCGGCCATCGTCCAGATCGTGCTGCTCGACATCGTGTTCTCGGTGGACTCGATCCTCACGGCGGTCGGCATGACCGACGACGTGCCGATCATGATGATCGCAGTGATCATCGCGGTGGGCGTGATGCTGCTGGCCGCGGAACCGCTCGGGGAGTTCATCAACAACAACCCGACCATCGTGATGCTGGCGCTGGGCTTCCTGCTAATGATCGGCGCAGTGCTGATCGCCGACGGCTTCGGGGTGCATGTGCCCAAGGGCTACATCTACGCCGCCATGGCCTTCTCGGGCCTAGTCGAGGGGCTGAACATGCTCGCCCGCCGCCGCAAATCCCCACCTGACAAGTCGCTGCACTAGAGGAAGCTGTAGGGGTCGATGTCGATGGCGATGCGGATCTGGCCGGGCGGCCGGACGCGGGCGCGCCAGGCGGCCATGTAGGCCGACAGGTCGACACCTCGGTCGGCGCGCACCAGGAACCGTTTGCGCCGTCGGCCACGGATCAGGCCCAGCGGCGCGTCGGCGGGACCGTACACCGCCACGCCCGGCGAGTTCGGCGCAGCCTGCGCCATCGTCCGCAGAAAGGCGTCCAGCTGGCCGGCGTCCGGTCCGGAGGCGATCACCGCGGCCAGCCGGCCAAACGGCGGCAGTCCGGCCATTTCGCGCTCGGCCATTTCTGCGGCGACGAAGGCGTCGCGGTCCTGGGCCTTCAGCGCCTGCATCACTGCGTGCTCCGGGGCGTAGGTCTGCAGGAGTGCGCGACCGGGACGGTCCTTGCGCCCCGCCCGGCCGGTCGCCTGCGCCAGCAGCTGGTAGGTGCGCTCGGCGGCGCGCAGATCCCCGCCGCGCAGGCCGAGGTCGGCGTCCACCACCCCCACGAGCGTCAGGTTCGGGAAGTTGTGGCCCTTGGCGGCGGCCTGGGTGGCGACCAGGATGTCGATCTCGCCAGCGGCCATGGTCTCGATCATGCGCCGCGCCTCGCGGGCGTCGAAGACCGTGTCGGAGGAGAACACCGCGATGCGGGCGTCGGGGAACAGGCCGCGCGCCTCCTCCTCCACCCGCTCAACGCCAGGCCCGATGGACACCAGACTGTCCTTCGCCCCGCAGTGGGGGCAGGCGGCGGGCTTAAGCATCGAGAAGCCGGTCAGATGGCAGACCAGGCGGCCGGTGTAGCGGTGTTCGACCAGCCAGCTGTCGGTGTCGGGCGCCGTCATCCGCTCACCGCAGGCCCGACAGAGGACGAGCGGCGCATAGCCCCGGCGGTTGAGGAACAGCAGCGTCTGCTCGCCGCGTTCCCGCGTTTCCCTCATGGCCTCGACCAGCGGCGGCGACAGCCACCGGCCCGGCTCCGGCGGGCTTTCGCGCAGGTCGATGAGGTCGATCTCCGGCAACCGCGCGATCCCGTGGCGGGCCGACAGCTTGAGCCAGCGATAGCGGCCGATCTCGGCGTTGCGCAGCGTCTCCAGCGATGGCGTGGCCGAGGCCAACACGACGGCGGCGTCCTCGATCTTGCCGCGCGCCACGGCCAGGTCGCGGGCATGATAGATGAAGCCGTCCTCCTGCTTGAACGACCCGTCGTGCTCCTCGTCGACGACGATGAGCGCCAGCTTGCGGAACGGCAGGAACAGCGCCGAGCGGGCCCCCACGACGATGCGGCACTGGCCCGCGGCGACGCCCTCCCAGACCCGGCGGCGCATCGGCGGACTGACGTCGGAATGCCACTCGCCGGGCTCGGCCCCGAAGCGGTCGGCGACGCGGGCGATCACCGCCTGGGTTAGTGCGATCTCCGGCAGCAGGATCAGCACCTGGGCCTCGGGATCGCCGGCCAGAACGGCAGCCGCGCACTCCAGGTAGACCTCGGTCTTGCCTGATCCCGTGACGCCGTCCAGCAGCGCAACGCCGTAGCCGCCCTCGGCGACCATCGCCTTCAGCGCCTGGGCCGCCGCCGCCTGGCTGGCATTCAGCTCGGCGCCGTGCCGGCCAAGGTCGGGGGGTGCGAACCGGTCGTCGGGCGCCTGCAGTTCCACCGTCAGCACGCCTTCGTCCACCAGCGCCTTGACCACGCCGGAGGAGACGCCGGCCGCATGCGCCAGGTCGGTGGGGCCCATGGGCGCGGCCGCGGCCGCGGCGTCGACCACCCGCAACCGCGCTGGAGTCGGTCGGGCCGGCTCGACGCCGGTGAGGCGAACCACGCGCACAGGCCGTGGCCTTGGGGCGCGGGCGCCGCGGAGCGCGATGGCCAGCGGCTGGCCCGGCGCATCCACCGAATAGCGGGCGGCCCACTGGATGAACTCCACGGTCCGCGGCGGCAGACGCGGCTCGTCCAGCTTTTCGGCGACCGGCTTCAGGGGACGGTTGCCCCCCATCGCATCGCGCAGGTCCGTCACTACGCCTCGGATCAGCCGCGGCCCGAGGGGCACGGCTACCTGGTCTCCGAGCGCCAGATCCATACCCTCCGGCTCGGCGTAGTCGAACGCCTCGGGCAGCGGCATGGGGATGAGGACGGAGGCGATGCGGCTCATGGTTTGAATGGCCGGGCATCGCAGCTACAAGCGGCCCGAACAAGCGCCAAGGTCCAAGTTATGCAGCTCTTCCTCGATACCACCGACACCGCGGTCCTGAAGGACCTGGCCGCCACGGGCCTGGTGGACGGGGTCACCACCAACCCGACCCTGATCGCCAAGTCCGGCCGCAACATGCTGGAGGTAATCGGCGAGATCTGCGGGATCGTGGGCGGGCCGGTCAGCGCCGAGGTGGCCTCGATGGAAACGGCCGGGATGCTGGCCGAGGGCCGCAAGCTGGCGGCCATCGCGCCGAACATCGTGGTCAAGGTCCCGCT